>DATEHP010000205.1:0-39862 GCA_035279505.1 Candidatus Sulfotelmatobacter sp.
GGCCAGTCATGCTTGGAATTGTCATTCCAGACGTCCAACCAATGCGGAATCGCTTTGCCGTTCAGCGCGGCCGATAATTTTACGTTCTGGTCCAGACAAATGTCCCAATCTGCGGATCCGAGCACGGTCTTCATCTGCCGATAGCGGCTGAGGAACCAGTCGTCAGAGAGATTGGGGATGAAATCTAGAGGATTATTAAAGTAGCAGTCGTCGTCGTAGTAACCATCAAGAAACTGATGGATGTCGAAGGCGCCGCTCATGCTTACGCAATGGGTTACGACGTCAGGATGCTTCAACGCGAAATTCACGCAATGGTACCCACCGAAGCTGCAGCCCGTCACACCCAATTGCGATGCCTGATTTTTCCACCGGATAAACGGCAGGAATTCGTGCAGCAGGTAGCGCTCATATTGCAAATGGCGCATCACCCGCACTCGAGGATGCACGCCCTTGTTGTACCAGCTTTCGGTATCGACCCCGTCGGGGCAGAACACCTGGAGCTCTCCGCGCTCAATCTTGGGCGCAAGCACGCCGATCATGCCGCGATCCTCGTATTCAAAGAATTTTCCCATGGAGGTGGGAAAGACGAGGAGTGGCGTCCCGGCATGCCCGAAGACAAGAGCCTCCATGTCGCGGTGCAGTTCCTGGCTGTAGCCTCTGTGATATTCGCGATTCATCGATGAACGAAAGCGAGCGCAGACGCGCCGCCAGCGAGGTTCACGGTGCAGCCGAAGTATATTACCCGATGACAGGCAGAAACCCCTAGCGTGGAAAATGAGGGCTCGGCCTCGTCTTCGAGCGCAAAAAGCCCGCCCCTTTACGGGGCGGGCCTCGCGACGGGGGACCAACAACAACCTATGATCCGTTCGAGCACACGAACAGCGACGAATTGCCCTGGAAGCTGAACCAGTGATTTACGGACGTGCTGGCCGGGGCACCGAAATAGGGAAGTGTGACCAGATCCTGGAGGTTGTAGGTGAAGCCGTGCAGAACATAGGGGATGGCTCCGAAGTTTGAGAAGCCCTCTTCCGGATCACCGACCTCGAGAATCCCGCACGGCGTGTTATTGCCGTTGAAGTTTACGGTCAGAGGATCGTCAGCCCACTCCCCGATTTCATGCGAAAGCGCTGAGACATCCTGCGAGAACGCGCCGACGTGATCCACGTAGGTCGCCTCGGCATAAGACTGCGGATTGCTGACGCTACCCTCCGAGCTGTGGTATCCGCCGATACAGCAGCCGCCCTGCGTGAGATAGGTGTTGTAGAGCAGGAAGATGGGGAACTGGTTGGGCTGAATCCCCAACTTCGTGATCAGCGTTGGAATTTGCGAGTCAAACCAGTTGATATCCACTTCTGCCGCGGTGAATCCAAACGGGCTGCCCGTCTTGCCATAGGTTCGCGATGGGCTGAGGCTTTGCTCCGCCAACACAGTTGTGCTTAGCAGCAGGTGAGAGTTCGGATGGGATGAGACCGTGCCCCAGAAGTTTGCGCGTTGGAAGGCATCGATGTACTGGGTTGTTCCGACATTGACTCCGCCCTGAATGTACGTCGTAGTCGCATCAAAAAGCGGGGATTGCAGCGTGTTGTTGGTCACCGTCTTTCCGTTCGAGAGTACGTGCGACGGATCGAATGTGGTTTTTGTCCCGTTCCGATTCGTGATCGTAATTTTCACGGGAATGATATAGGTGGTGAGGGTCGCGGTAGTATTTGCGGATGGCGCCGCGCCCACCATGTTGTAGGTGTACGTGGTCCCGTTATAGGTGAACGAGCCATTCCAACTCTGCAAGGAAGCCGGCGGAGGAGCGATTGCGGGATGCAGGTGCGGAGGCATGACCGCATACCGTGCACGCGGCTTCTCCACTGGCGCGTCTTGGGCAAGCGCGCTTCCGATCAGAGTCAGGCAGGTCAGCAGACACAGTACGATCAAAGTGGGGGAGGCATAACTTCTTCGAGTCATAGTTTGTGTTTTCTCCTTGGGAGTTTCGTTCTGACTGAAGCAGGCGAACCCGGCAGGGATGAGACCCAGTTGGATCGGCGGAAGATCCAGTTCCCAGCTCAGGCCCGGTGAAGACTTTAACTAGTCCAGCGTAGAACGCCAGCGCATGTGGAAATGTTTTTAATTTGTTTTTGTTCTGTTTTTGTAACGGCGTTGGTATTAGAACTACCGTTTCAAATCGGCAAGAGTAATGCGAATGAAGTTGCAGAAGGGCCGTGGGGCGAGGATTGGAGACCTAGCCCGTAGCTGGTTGGAAGGATCACGACGAATGCTAACGATCTCCGCCAATGCTATCTCGGTTTCTGGTACCAGAAGATCGCCAGAGCCACCAAGGCGACGGTGATGATCCAGAGAATGATGTCTTTAGCCCGGTTTTTTTCTTTCTCTTCAGCCATAAGTGCAGTACAGCATACCTGAAATCATGGTTCAAGTGCTGTTCTGATTTTTTGGAAGGAGTGCCTTTACGGTTTTGATACCGCAGTACTGGCTGGTCCTCGACCCTTGTAGTCCTTGAACTTAACGATCTCGCGCAAATGAATCGATTGCACTCCGAAACGAAGTGTGTCGTCCACGCGTGCATACGCCGGGAACCAGTAGCCGTCTACAAGTTGCCGGTATCCGACAAACGTGGGACGAACCTCAATTGGATCTTTTTTCTTGCGCCGAATTTGTTCGGGTACACTCTTGCCGCATAGCTTCACCACTTGTAGATCACGACTATCGACCCAGACTCGTCCCTGGAAATAACGTTTGTCCTTTTCTTCCTTGGCAGGTTCCACGTGGAAGACGTAGGTGTCGAGATCGTCGACGTGCTGCTGGCCCGCATAGGTGATTTTGTAGTCTGGCAATTGATCGGCAGTCAGGACCCAAGGCATGAATACGCGAATGTCGTCCATGTCAGTTGCCGAGATCTCTACACCGCGCAAGGTGGACACTTCGGCAAAACTGACATTCTCAATCCGCTTGCCCTTGTCGTCGTACGAGACTCTTGTGATTTCATGGAACTGGCCGTCGACCGCAGTGCCGTTCAGCGTCTGTATCAACACATCTTGCGTGTAGGTGTAATGGGATCGCACTTCTTTGACCTTTGATTCCTGTGCCGCAAACTTCTGAATCAACTCTTGGTTTGTCATTCCCTTGAGCGGAGCGTTGTCGAGAACGCCGTTTCCGTCGGCACAGTCAGTCTGCGCCCACGCAAAACCCACTAGACCCCAGGCGACCAGAATCGGTAAGGCGGCGAATCTGAAAAGGCCTCGAACAGTACGGATTGCGAAGACGAGTGTGCGCATTCTAAACTCCAACGCCGTGGCCAGCCGAAACATACACCGAAGAGCGCTCAGCAGGCAACTGGAGGAAAAATGAACGCTTGGCGAATGCGCAAAGTCTTGCGTCATACATAAGGAATTAACCGCAACGCTAAGCAAATGAAGGATTTGCTGTTGGAATTAGAACTGCTGTGCGGATTCATGGACTAGGACGGAAAAACATATGAAGCCGCTACTTCTGTTCGCCGTAATTCTTTGCTCAGCCGCAGCCTTCGGTCAAGCCTCCGCACTGTCGAATCAGGTGACTCCACTCCAGATCGTGGATCATCCTCTGCACGCTTCGCTCACTCCGATGGCTTGCGAGCGCCCACTCGTAGGCGGGACGCCGGACACATATTCCTACGCTCAGGGAGAGCGCCCGTTGTGGGAGTTTGGGCCAGTTTCTGAGCCGGTGTCGCTGGGCGACGTTGCCCGTGCCTACCGCAAGGAAAAGGTGTCGGCGAAGAAAGCTGAACTGGTTTTGGAAAAGCAGGGATCGTAATTCTTAAGCCTCGGAAGACTCGTTGATTCCACGAGTTGGCAAAGGCCCGCCTGGTAGACCATGCAGCTGGTCCTTATGGAGGAAGACCGTTTCCTGTGCCATACACAAAACGATTCTCCCTTCTTCCGCATCCCACAGATAGAATCAGGTTTCACAGATACAATTGAAGCTTTGAAGAACTAGCCGGTCTCAGTCTGGTTTCTGGGGGAGTGTTCACTTTTCCCAAAAAGGGAGGAAATGCAGGGATGAAGCGCTGCAAGACGCACTTGGTGCGCGTGTGTTTGGTTGTGTTGGCCTCGGTTCCGGCCTATTGTCAACGAGGAACATTTGGAATCGATATCGGGCAGACATCGGACAAGTTCGACGCGCTGTCTTCGGTAGGCGGTCTGGAGGTCGGCATTGACGGCCAGTTAACTGTTCTCAAAAGCAGCGCGAAGCAGGGCCGTCCCAGCGTCGTGGCCGGCGGTGAGATCCGTCTGCCGAGCGATACCAGGGATCACGCTCGGGAGTATGCCGTGTTTGGGGGACCAAGGTTTCAGGCTAGGGATCTCTCCATCGGGTTCAACGTTCAAGTCCGGAAGATTGTTCTTCCCACGGCGAACGTGAACAATCAGTTCTTTGCCCGCGACACAATAGAGTTGCTGGAGCTTCCCCTCGTCCTCAGATACAACTTCGGGAGTAGTAAGCGTGCATGGGTTGAGGTCCAGGGTGCACCGGAGTTTTCGCCGCGTTTCCACAGGCCTTCTTCAACCAAGGTGATCCTACCCAATCCGCGTCTTGATCACGGCTATTTTGTCAGGGGAAGCCTCGGTTACACTTTCGGTAAGTGGTACGCGAAGGCGACCTACGAGAGCCGCTACTTCAAGTTCGTGCCCGATCCGGGTAACCCCAATAACCTCTATAACTGGAAAAGCAACCTCATCTCCGGCGGGGTCGGATTCTCATTCTGAACGCTTCAGCTTGCGGTAAAGATGGAGTACTGGTGTGTCCCGGCAATCCGCTTCAGACGGCCGGTCTTATTCAAGACGGTCTCTAGTTGGGGATTGTGGTAGATCACATACGCCGGTCGAGGATGTGCGTCCAGAGAGTTTCCCAGGTTTTCCAGAGCGCGCCGCAGACCTGATTCTGGAAAAGGGTTGAACAGGAAGATTACGAGCGCGCCGTCCGGTGGGGCGAATGTAGTTGCGTCGGCGCAGAAGGATTCAATCGCGAAACATTTCTGCGATTCTGTGTGATACTGAGCCAGATTTTGCTGCGCGATCTCGTTTAGGGACGGAAGGAGTTCGACTCCCACAATGCGCCGAAAAGGATAATCGGACGCCATCAACAGAGTTCGTCCCTTGCCAGAGCCAAGATCGATGAATGTCAAGTCGTTAAAATTGATCTTTGTGTGTTCCGCCAGTGCGTCCATCATTTCGTGGAACAGTTGACGTTCCGTGGGCTGATAGGGTGAGTTGAAAACCCCGAGCAGGCGATCATGCCAGCCCACTGCCCCGCTGGTCGTATTCACCCGATAATCCCAGTCGTAGTCGGCATCGCCAAAACGTGAGCGCAAGCGGGAAGGCGTGGAGTCGCGAAGGAATTGCCCGAGCGTCGCGAAAAATTCCCACGAGCCGCGAACGACACCCGAACCACCAATACAGTCGCTCCAGTATCTGCGGGCGGCCGGGAGGATTGCAGGTCGTGGTGTCGAAGCCATTGGAAAACATTGTCCCAGAAAACTCTGGAGACTACTCTCGATTTCCACTCACTGATATCGACGCGTGAACACGCTCGCGGAGCGGACCCTTCGACTGCGCTCAGGCAGGCTTGTGCGTTCGCTCCTATACGTTACTCGCGGGCGCTCAGCCTTTGGCGTGGAACCGCGGCGCGCCCCGTTTGTACCCCTCAGGCATGCCCTTTGTGATGAAGAGAAAATCGTCGGGATTTGCAACCAGCACCTGGCCGTCCAGTGCCAGTTCATAGGGGTTGCCGTCCGGGTCAACGGGCAGGCCACGCAAGTGCTCGGCATTGACGACTTCCCAGAGGTTGGTGGGAATGCGACCATTGGCCTGTACAAACCGAGTAACAGCATTCTGGAGATTGGTCAGGTCTTCATCGACCTGGATCGATCGTAAGTGCTCAACCGCATTTTCTCGGATGTTCGATTCCTGGCTCGACTCATAAGCGGCACTCCACAGGAGCCGCGCGGTGTTGAAATCCTGCGCGTGTTCGGCCATATCCGCAGCCAGAATCTTCATAAAGGGATGTGCTCCCGGAACCTTGGAACCGCTGTCGAAAACTTCCCCGGCCTTTTTGAAGTCGTGAAGCTCCGTGTAATAGACAAAGCCGAGATCGTAGTACAGTCGCCAGTTGCCGGGGTTGTGCTCGATACCATATCGCATCAACTGAACCGCGCGCTTTGGCTCGCCGGCCCCATTGGGAGGGGCTGGAGCGAGAAAGCTGGCGCCAAACTGATAGGCGGGCAAAAGATGTGGATCGAGCGCGGCGGTAATCTCGAGCAAGGGCGCAAGTTCGTTGTATGTATGTTCCCGGTTGTAATGACGATGGCCGAAGTACTGCACGGTGCGCGTCCAGTAGACACATGCCATCAAGCCATTAAAGCCGAGGCTGGCACGCTGCACCATCTTCGGAGAACTGACGAAGAGGGAATCGTCGGTGGTGTCGTGGGGCCGAATCCGGTCGATGCTCTGAAGCAGGATCACGCTGGCGAATAGTGAGACAACCAGGCAAATACCGGCAACCACGGTGGTGCGTTTCCGCGAACTCATTTCAGATCCCTGCGGTCGAAGATGAGAACGGCTCCGCTCAACGCCATTGCCGTGTAAAACAGCGTGTACAACGTATTCTGCAGAACGAGCTGCCATGCGATCGGCTGCTGGTGGGCGACCGCGCTGATCACGTTCAAGGCCGAGAAGTTGGGGACGAGATAAGCCGCGCCTGTGGCAACCCAACGCGTCAGGCCGTGGGCAAGCGTGGCAAATCCGCGGAGGTCATCTGCGAAGCTTCCGATAATAAACAGCGAAAACGCGAATACTGCCGACAGCAACGGAGACGAAAAGGATGAGAACAGCAGCGCCAGGGCGCAGATAATAAGGAATTGAAGAATGATGAAATAAAGAGCGATGAAAATCGATGAGTCGGCCCCGGAGAATCTGTGAGCGACATAGAGCAGGGACCCGAAGACTCCTAGCGCCATGAAGAACGTATTGACGACGAGCGTTCCAGCCAGGCCAAAGAACTTTCCGACGATGAACTCCCACCGCCGGACCGGTCGCGAAAGCACCGTGTAGAGCGTGCGCTTCTCGATTTCTTTCGAGACCAATCCGATCCCGACGAAAATGGCGATGACCACGCCGAACAGCGAGACGGCGGTCAGGCCGAGATTGATCACCACCAACCGCTCGATTTCGATTGAGATCTGTCCGATGAAAATAGCCGCGGCAGAAATCAGCACGGCGAATGCAATCAGGTTGTAGAGAACGCGGTCGCGAACAGCTTCGCGAAACGTGTTCGACGCGATGTGGGCAATACGCGCGTTCATGCCGAGGTCCCCGCAGTGGTTTGAGAATGCTGCAATTTCTCGACAAAATAAGATTCCAGCGACGTGCGCAACGGGATGATGGAAATCAGACGCAGGCGTTCCCGGCGAAGTACGTCAATGGCTGCGTCCTGCTGGTTTTCGGAAATCACGGTACGCACGGTCTCGCCCGTCACGTGGAATTCACCGCCCAAGGCTTTCATCGATGCTGGGACTTGGGTTCCTTGCCAGACTACTTCAACCTTGCCCTGCACAGATTTGGTTAGCTCTTCCACTGCTCCTACCCCGCGCAACTCCCCCTTGTTGATGATGGCCACGCGATCACAAAGAGCCTCGGCGTCGGAGAGAATGTGGGTTGAGAAAAAGACCGTTTTTCCCTCTTGCTGCAATTGCAGAATGAGGTCGCGCACCTCGCGCCGGCCGAGAGGATCAAGCCCGGACATCGGCTCATCCAGAAAAATCAGCTTGGGACTGTGCAGTATAGCCTGTGCAATTCCCGCGCGCTGCAGCATCCCTTTCGAGAATTTGCGCAGCTGTATGCCTTTGATGTCAGTCAGCCCCACTCGCTGGAGGACTTGCTCAACCCGGTTCTTTCGATCTTTGGCAGGAACTCCGGAAAGTTGCCCGTAGTAGTCGAGCAATTCATGCGCGGTCAAATAGTCGTAGAAATACGGCTGTTCGGGAAGGAAACCGATTTGTGCCTTGACCTCGGGATCGGTCCAGTCCTTGCCCAGGATTCGCGCTGTCCCGGCGGTGGGAAAAACCAACCCCATCAGCATCTTCAGAGTAGTAGTTTTTCCGGCGCCGTTGGGGCCCAGAAAACCGAAGATTTCTCCGTCTTCCACGGTGAGGTGAAGCGGTTGCAGAGCACGCTTCGGGCGTTTGCGCCAAAAGCCCACCATATAGATCTTTTCCATTCCGAGGATTTCAATAGCAGCCATTGTTTTAAGCGCGGTTGGAGAGTGCTTTCGATAGAGATTATAAGCAATCCCACGGCGCCCGAAACCCTGCGTTCAGTTACGACGGTCACACTCATTCGAAAAGACAGAGGGCGAGATTCGGCACGCCAAACCGACGCGTCTGAGCTGAGACGATTCTCATTTTGATTTGAGATTACTTTTCAAATCACTGAGCTACGGGAAAGGCAATGCAAGCGGGGAGATTGGCCACCGGCACGTCGCCAGGATTTCCCATCTGTGAGCGAAGGACGCCGTCGTTTGTCGAGCAGAAATCACGATTTCCGCTCGAATGTACGACCATTGGTGCCGCGCCGATGACGTATGCCGTGTTGATAACGGCGCCTCCGGTCTGAACTCCCGTCGCCAGAAAAAAGTAGCCGCCTTTGCCCGGGCTACCGGGGACGGCGGAGGACAGGCCGCTGTCGATGAGACAAGCCGTGGTTGCCGACGGAGTGCAGGGAGGCGGACCTCCGAGCGACGCAATGTCGGGCGAATAGCCAACGGTGGGGTAGGCCGTGTAATAGGCCGCCTCAGCACTCCTCGTCGCGCTCAAGCATCCCGCCGCGGACGATTCATGAGCTGACATCCGGGCTTGTAGCAGACTCGGAATTGCGATCGCAGCAATGATCAAAATGATCGCCACCACGATCAGAAGCTCGATAAGTGAGAATCCCTTGTGAGAACGCATTCAATTCTCCTGAGAAGGCGAATCGACCTCGGGCGGGGGTAGGGCCGCAAAATACCTTGCAGTTGTTTTACCAACCTGGAAGTTAGGGCTGAAACGTTAGTAACCAGCGACCTTCGGGCGATGCCACGAAGAAGTGAAATGGGAAGGAATGCCAACAGGAGCGGCATTTTCATCAGCCGCTCCCGTCTTTTCAGATCACGATCGAAGTCTATTGATTCAGTGGATTGAAAGTCTGAATCCCAGCTTCAGTACTAGAGCAGACGCCCGCGGGATCGACCCGGATTAAAGCGTCCTCTTCAGCGCAAAACGCGCGTATGCCGGTTTGGTTCACAGTGATGGGCGCGGCCTGAATCGTGTAGCCGATGTTAACCCCACCTGCGACCGTTCCTGTTCCCGAGATAAATCTGTAACCGCTCTTCCCGCTGCCAGCGGGATTGCCGTTGTTAGCCAGGACTGAGTCGATCAGGCAGCCGGTATTCTGGCTGGGAACGCAAGCCGCACCGAGAGGGCCTCCCAGATTCACGAGCGCCGGGGCATAGCCCACGGTCGGATATGTGCTCTGGTACGTGATTTCTCCCGTAGTGATGGTGCGGACTGATGCCACCGCAGATGACTCGTTGGCGGCCATGCGCGCCCGCAGAAGGTTCGGAATGGCTATGGCGGCAATGATCAAAATGATCGCTACCACAATCAGCAACTCGATCAGCGAAAAACCTTTTTGTTTTTTCATTTTTTCCCTGGGATGTTTTCAGCCTGCGATCGATTTTCCTGGCTCTACTCTCAGCCGGATTTTATACCCTACCGTTTGGATGCGACAGGCCACTTTCCGCGCCCAGCAAGGGCGCAACGCGTATTGTAGCCTTTCGCCGGGCGGTTTAGCGGCCGAAAAGTGTGGGTCTAAGCCCCACTTTCGTGGGGGGCACAGACAAAGAACGCGCGAACCATCCGTCCTTGCAGATGGGATGCTGGATTCCGCCGAAGAGGAACACGATCACAGAAAAGCAAAAGAGCAGCGAACTCTCGTTCGCTGCTCCCTGGCTTGTACCCTTCCCCCGAGGTACTTCGCTTAAAAATCCAAACCGTTGCCGCTACTGATTGAGAGGGTTGAAAGTCAGGATGCCGGCTTCAGTGTTAGAACACACACCAGCTGGGTCGACCCGCACGACCGCATCCTGCTCCGCGCAAAACGCACGTACGCCGGTTTCGTTCAGGATCAGAGGCTTCGCCAGGATCGTGTAGCCGACATTGAGCCCGGCCCCGACCGTTCCAGCACCTGTAGTAAATCCATATCCGCTCTTACCGCTGCCTGCCGGGTTGCCATTGTTCGACAATACTGAGTCGATCACGCAGGCGGTTGCCTGGCTAGGAACGCAGGCTGCGCCCAGAGGGCCCCCGAGATTCGTCAGACCGGCAGCATAGCCCACCGTGGGATACGTGCTCTGGTA
This sequence comes from Candidatus Sulfotelmatobacter sp., assembly GCA_035279505.1. Classification (GTDB taxonomy): domain Bacteria; phylum Acidobacteriota; class Terriglobia; order Terriglobales; family Acidobacteriaceae; genus Sulfotelmatobacter. Next base: position 10,435 of record DATEHP010000205.1, read on the forward strand.
AGTGATCTCCCCCGTGTTAATGGTGCGCAGTGAGGAGACCGCTGAAGACTCATTGGCCGCCATACGGGCACGCAAAAGGTTCGGAATGGCGATCGCCGCAATGATCAGGATGATTGCCACTACGATCAGAAGCTCTATCAGTGAAAAACCGCGTTGTTTTCGCATCAAATTTTCCCCAAGATCTTTCACATACTTCAGTGGCATTTGCCGTGCCAAAGTCGCAGCCGGTTGAGTTCGTTAAGTCATTCATTTTGTTGGGTTCAAGCTTGAAATCGAAGAAGCACAGCGCCCTGCATTGTCATGAATTGAGAGTTCCGACAATTTGTGTCATTTGCGAAGGGGCGATTGGGAAGGGGAATTGGACGGGCGAACGGCAGGTTTGGAGTGAAAAAAACAAAAGAGCAGCGAACTTGCGTTCGCTGCTCCGTGGCTTGTACCCTCCCCCAGGTACTTCGCCAAATTGTTGCTTACTGGTTGAGCGGGTTGAACGTCAGGATGCCCGCTTCGGTGACAGCGCAAACGCCAGCCGGGTCGACGCGAACCACTGCATCTTCCTCAGCGCAGAAACCACGAAGACCAGTCTGGTTGATCGTGATCGGAACTGCCTTCACGGTGTAGCCAACGTTGACGCCACCAGCCACTGTTCCAGCACCGGTGGTGAACAGGTAACCGCTCTTGCCGCTGCCCGCCGGGATGCCGTTGTTGGCAAGTACGGCGTCAATCAAGCAAGCGTTCGCCTGTGCAGGTACGCAAGCTGCGCCGATCGCGCCGCCCAGGGCCAGAAGGGTCGGCGAAAAGCCGACCGTCGGATAGGTCGAGTTGTAGGTGACTTCAGCTGTGTTAACGGTACGGAGCGACGCGACAGCTGACGACTCATTGGCCGCCATGCGGGCGCGAAGCAAGTTCGGAATAGCGATTGCTGCAATGATCAGGATGATTGCCACCACGATCAGCAGCTCGATTAGTGAGAAACCCTTTTGTTTCCGCATCTCGAATTTTCCCCTCGTTCGTTCTGTTTTTAAAGTCTCTGCGAACATCGCAGCCGTCCTGATGTTTGCACCTGCCTCGCCAAAGGCGGTAGTTACCTTCGTTCTGGGTACTTTTTCGGGAAGAGCTTTGTTTTCAGTAGTGGGGTAAACTTCGGTGGCATTGGCCCATGCTGGATGGCCAATGTTCTGGCAAATTCCGTCGCGGGAACTGACAATTCATGTCAATCCAAGGATTAACTTGGTCGAGCCTTGGCAAGCCCGGATGCCGCCTCTTTAATGTCTTAAAATGTTGCGGCGCCGTTCCACAGCCTAATCATGGAAATCACTCCTGATACATTTCGCATCGAGGGCGAGATAGAGGATGCGTGGACACTGCCGTCTGTTCTTTACACCGATCCGAATGTATTCGCTGCCGAGCAAGCAAAAATCTTCTCGCGAACCTGGCAGGTAGCTGGACACTGCAGCCAAGTAGCGAATCCCGGAGACTACTTCACCACCGAAGTGGCCGGCGAGCCTCTGCTGTTTGTGCGCGGATCCGACGGGAAGCTGAGAGGTTTTTATAACGTATGCCGGCATCGCGCCGGTCCGCCGGCGGAAGGTTGCGGGTCGCGCAAACTATTTCGCTGCCGATATCACGGATGGACATATGACCTTGATGGCACGCTGATCAATGCTACCGAGGTCGAAGGCGTGAAGGAATTTCGTCCCGAGGACTTTGCGCTGGCGCCAGTAAGAACCGAAGAATGGTTCAATCTCGTATTCGTGAACCTTGATCCCGAGGCATTGCCTTTGCTTCAGACTTTGGGAGCGTTGCCCGGGCAGGCAGACAAATTCCCGTTCACGAAAATGAAACGCTTCGAGCGGCGCACGTATGACATGAAGTGCAATTGGAAGACATACGTTGACAATTATCTGGAGGGCTACCATCTGCCGAGCGTCCACCCAGGACTCAACCGGGAACTGGACTTCAATGCCTACGTGGTCGAGCCGCATCCCAGGTACGTGCGACAGTTCAGCCCGATCCGCGGAACCCAGCCCGGCGACACAATTCCCCGCCGATATCAAGAGGCGCGCGAGGATTTGACTACCGACTATTTCTGGGTCTTCCCGAACTGGATGCTGAACTGTTATCCCGACAATGTTTCGCTGAATATCGTTCTGCCACTCCAGCCCGAGCGGACGCTGGCCATCTTTGAATGGTATCTGCCAGAGAAGGAACACACGTCACCCGCGGCCAAAGCGTCGGTGGAATTCAGCGACCAGATTCAAATCGAGGATGTCGGGATCTGCGAAGTCGTGCAAAAGAATCTGCGATCCCGTAGTTACTCGCGCGGTCGATTCAGCGTCAAGCAGGAAAAGGGAGTTCACGCCTTTCACCGGATGTACGCCGACATCATGCGGCCTGCCTAGGTGGCTGAAAACCACCACTATTGGCCGAGGTCGGCCAATTCCGTCCATCATCCGCAATTCGCACTGCCAGCTGCAGCTCTTGGAGACTGAAAAGACAGTAGTTGCGGTGCGCGCGATTCTTTGCCTTTGGCATGGCAGTTGCGATTCTCCTGATCAGAGAATTTCGCATTCATGCAATTCTGGAACAGGGGTCGGGCGGGAGGTCGTTATGAAAAACAGACTCGTGGATAGATTGGCAATCCTGGCGTTAGCGGTGGCGGGAGCGCTTTCAATCGGCGCTTTCGCTCAGACGACCGAAGAAGGGCCTGGACCTTCGGAGCAGCCCAGTGCTCCCATGGAAATTGGACAGGGTCAGGGACCAGATTCTCAGCCCCCCGATTCTCAGCCCTACGATGACTCCAACGCGCAGCCTACGGAAGCGCAGCCCGGCGGCCCATCCGGTGAGGCCCCGGCGACCACGGATCAGGGCGTGGGGCGGATCAGCCTGATCCACGGCGAGGTCTCGACTCAGCGCGGCGACTCGGGCGACTGGTCGGCTGCGGCTCTGAATCAACCCTTGATGACGGGTGACAAAGTTTCGACGGCAGACTCCGGTCGCGCGGAAGTGCAACTCGATTTTGCCAACACCCTTCGCCTGTCGAGCAACAGCAAAGCCAATATCGCCAATCTCACGAAAAAGAACATTCAGATTCAGTTGGGTGAGGGGCTGGCGACTTACACCGTCTCAAAGGATAGTGAGGCAGAGCCCGAGATCGATACTCCGAGTGTCTCCATCCATCCATCGCATCACGATGGTGTGATTCGCATCGAAGTGCATCCCGATGGTGACACGATCGTGATTGTTCGCAAAGGCGAGGCGCAGATCGCAACTCCGCAGGGAAGCACCGAAGTACGCAGTGGCGAGATGGCCACGATTCGCGGTACCTCCGAGTCGGCGCAGTACAAGATTGCGTCCGCTCCGGATCGTGACGATTGGGATCGCTGGAACAGCGATCGCGATCACATCATCCGTGATGCGAATTCCTGGCGTCATACAAACCGTTACTACACGGGGGCGCACGATCTTGACACTTATGGCCACTGGCGCCACGTGGACGATTATGGCGATGTCTGGTATCCGGACGAGCCGGGAGACTGGGCTCCCTATCGCAACGGAAATTGGGTTTACGAGCCCTATTATGGCTGGACTTGGGTAGGCTATGAGCCGTGGGGCTGGGCTCCTTATCACTACGGACGCTGGATGTACGACGGCGGCTGGGGTTGGTGGCCGGGACCGCTGTACGTTGGGTATCGTCCATTCTGGGCGCCCGCATACGTTTCGTTCTGGGGCTGGGGTGGCGGCTGGGGTTTCGGCGTTGGTTTTGGCGGCTGGGGTGGATTCGGCTGGCTCCCGCTTGGACCTTGCGATTGGTACCACCCGTGGTGGGGTGGGTACGGCGGCCGCTTCGGCGTGGTGAATGTCACGAACATTCACGTCAACAACTTTGGCGGCATCCATCCGCTGCACAATGGCATGCGATTCTCCAATCTGGCGAATCTGCATAACGTGCACGTTGGCCGAGCGATGTCGACAGTCAACGCTGGCCGCTTTGGAGCGGGCAGGGTTGGTGCAGTAGCAGCCCGGCCTGAACAGTTGCGCGGAGCGCGGATGATGGCGGGCAACCTGCCGGTGGTTCCGTCGCGGGCAAGCCTGTCGGCCAGCGGACGTGCGGCAGCGCCGGCAACGATTCGCAACGGTGGTGCGCAGCGCTTCTTCGGATCGCACAACAACATTTCGCGTCCGGTGTCGTTCCAGCAACAGACCGCCGGTCTGCGGCAGACGATGCAGCAAAGCCACGTGGGTGCAATACCGGCGGGCGGACGCTCGAACGCCGATTTCGGCAGACGTGGTGCTAGTGCGGTTGGGACCATGCAAAGGCCAAGTGCGGGAGTGGCGAATCGGCAGGCGGGTAGCTTCGGCAACCGAAATGTGCCGAATCAGAATGCGCCGAATAGTTCTTATCGACCCTTCGGTGGGAACAACAACGCGTCACGACCTGAGCCGCAGCGCGGCACGAGCCAAGCGGCTCCTGCCCAAAACCGTGGCGGCTTCCGGCCGTTCACGCCACCAAATGGAAATAACCGCTCGGTCGGCGGCAACAGCAGCGCATCACGGCCTGAGCCGCAGCGCGGCACCAGTCAGCCAGCGCCGGCTGAGAATCGTGGTGGCTTTCGGCCATTCACGCCGCCAAGCGGAAATAACCACTCGGTCGGCGGCAATAGCAGCGCATCACGGCCTGAGCCGCAGCGCGGAACCAGTCAGGCAGCGCCGGTTGAGAATCGTGGCGGCTTCCGGCCATTCACTCCGCCAAACGAGAACAACCGTTCCTTTGGCGGAAGCAGCAATGCTTCGCGGCCAGAGCCGCAACGTGGAACAAGCCAGGCGGCTCCTGCTGAGAATCGCGGCGGATTCCGTCCGTTCAATCCTCCATCCAGAAGCGAAGCGTCGCGAGGTAGCACGAGCAGCAGCAGCGGCGGGTACTGGAATCGGACTGCTCCCAGTTCGAGTGGGCAGCAGCGCAGCTACTCCGATGGCTACGGACGAGGAGCGTCGCGGCCGCAACTCGACATGCGTCAGCCAATCGTGCGAAGCCCGTCGTACGGCGGAGGCGGATATCCGCGGGGAAGTTATAGCGCGCCCAGTTCCGGCGGATCTCGCAGCGCGCCGAGCTACTCGCGCCCGAGCTATGGCGGCGGTGGTGGCTCTCGCCCGGCTCCGAGCGGCGGTGGAGGCCGCGCGCCCAGTGGCGGTGGAGGTCACTTCAGTGGCGGAGGCGGCGGTGGTCATTCGAGCGGCGGAGGCGGAGGCGGTCATTCGAGCGGCGGAGGCGGAGGTCATTCCGGAGGTGGTGGACATTCCGGACACCATTAAACGCTTTGATCGCAAGTTGATGTAGAACGAAGTGAACGATAGAGGCGGGAAAGGGCGTGCTCAAACGGCACGCCTTTTCTGTTGTGGATGAGATCAGGGTTTCAGAAGTCGGAAGCAAGAGTGTTGAGACCTCGCCTACGGTCTCGCGTATGCAGGACTGTCGGGTTCGGGGCGGTCGTAATCGTGCCCGTACTTGTTCTTATGAGCTACGGTTACATCCGATTCAGGCAGCGCAAACGTCCCAAGCGTTGATTGTCCCGGAGCAATGGTGATCTCTCGTACCATGGCGCGGAGAGCATCAGGTGCCACACCCGCATGAAAGATCTGAAATTGATATCGTCCTGGCGGAACATCGGAAATAGCTAAATCGCCACGAGCGTCGGAGATGGCGTAGTAAGGCGTTGCCACGGCGATCACCACTGCGCTCATCTCGGCATGAATGTTGCAGAAGATAAAAGAAATTCCTGGCTTGTCGAATTGAACAAAGCGCGTCGTTCCGCTTTCGTAGAGCCCGAGGTCGAAACGTTTGCCCTCAAACAGAGAGAATACGTTGTGGAAAAAGGGATCACGGTTCGGGAATTCCACTTTGCCACCCGCAGGTATCACGAGAAGTGAAGGCTGGAAGCTTTTGTTCTTTTGAACCAGTTGAGGGATGTGTTTCTGTTGTGGCGGCTGTGCTCCGCTTCCCAACGGTGTCAGCCAGATCACCGCTTTGGAGGAATCTTTCAAGCGGTGTCCAGCCTTTGTGAGATCCACGTGCGCACGCAGAGACTCCTGACCGTGCACGCTGCTGATCAAAAGGAGCAGGCAGCCCAGCGGCGTAGCGAACTGTAAGGCTCGTGATTTCAAAACAGTATTCCTAGCGAGAGATTGACCTGGTTGGTAAAACTGCTATTGCTATAGACGGGGAAGGTGCGGAGACGTCTGAGTTCTGCTGAAAAAACCAGGTCAGAGCGAGGGCGGAACACGACGTTCCCGAGCGCTCCGCGGTTTCGGCCGATGATCAAGCCGGAATTGTTCTGGTCCGTGGCGAACCCTCGGATTTCGGCGGTAAATGCGTCGTCTTGTGCAACAACCCCGTTAAATTCGAGTTTTGGCGTGAGTTGAAACTTGAGTTGAGTCCACCCTCCCGCTGTATTCACACCGCGGAGCGGACTATACGGCGCGGAGCCACTGAATACGACGGAGGTTCCAATGCCGCCTCCTAAGCCGCCGATCCCGCGCCCTCGATAAAACTCACCTGACAACTGAATACGGGGAAGGATGGGCACCTGCCAGTCCGCCATTCCGGCCCAGGCGTCAACGTATCTTCCCCACGTCCAATCTTGCCGGCCGTAGTACCCGGCGACTCCGACGCTTAATGGATGTTGTTGTACTGGGCGCGACCACGCCGTGCGAAAAGCGTATGCGGGCTGACCGGACATCTCTCCCGCTTGTGCAGTACGGTAAAACGAACTGTAGTTGAGCTCCCAATCGAGATTGTCAATAATCCCTGCCTGCAGCGTAATGGTCTGCTGATCCGACACCGAGAAGCGATGTTCCGCTCGCAGTTGAGGCGTCCAACCCCACAGATTTCCTGCGAAAGCAAAGGTGGGTGTAGCCAGGGAGGCGAACGAAGTTGGCGACAGCGGAGAAATGAAAAGAGAATCCTGCCCTGCGATAACCGAAGTTTGACCCCAGTCGAGCCGGGCACTCGCGGTTTGTAGTCGGACCATGCCGAAGTTCGCCCCGTTCCCGGTTGCTGGAAATCCGCCGGCAAAATCAAACTGCACATCGGCTGAAGTTTTCGCGCCAGCGAGATTGGGACCGAAAATCTCCAGACCGATTTCTGACTGTCGCAGAGTCGCGCCGATGGTGGCTCGGGAAACGAACTTGCTCAATGGCAGCGAGTAATCGGGGAAATCCAGGTTGTTAGAGCCGCCCACGTTACGGAATGCATTCATCAAGACGATGCCGTGCAGGCGTGCGCGATACTTCGATGCGGTCTCAACTTTCGTCTGATATTGTTCGTCAATCTTCGAACCGATCAGGGAGGTCGATTCTTCCAGCTTCTGTACTCGTTGCTCGAGAGGCGTCGAAGACTCGACGGCTGCCTTAGCGTTGCTCTCTGGCACCGTCTGTGCCGCCATCTCGGAGCTTTTGGCTGCGGCGGGCTCCTCCAACAACGTGCGCGTCGCCTGCAAGTCCTGGCGCAATTGGTGCATTTCAGCCCGGGACTGCGCATTCTCGGCGCGCATCTCTTCGACTAGTTCCCGGAGCTGGCGGACTTGATCCTGCAACTCACGGATCGCCGGGTCGGACGAACCGGTCGCGACCACCGCTGATGCCTGCTGGGCTGAGCCAAGCGAGTGGAACAAAAATATAACGGTAACCGCGATTGCGGCCCCGCGAAGTGTAGAGGTCATAGGGCTCTTCACACCGTCCTCCTGCTGCACTCATCCGGAGCCGGACTTTTCACGAAAACAATTAGCCTTACACCCCCGGATGCGAAACTGAATTTTGGGTGGCACTGTGCTGCGCGGGGATAGCGGAAGATACTTCTACGCTGAAATCGCTGGTGCCCCGCATGGCTTCCTGGGCGCGGCCCCGCAGCACCATGCGAAAAACGGTTTTCCGTTCCGCAGTGCGCTCTACGAAGATTTCACCGCCGTGATCCTGAACGATCTTCTGTACCACCGCCAGTCCTAAACCAGTGCCGTTTTCTTTTCCATAGCTCACGAAGGGATGGAACAGCTTTTCGCGAATTGATTCCGCGATTCCCGGACCATTATCCGACACCGCGATGGTGATCGCCCCAGAGAGCTCGCCCGCCATGACCTCGACCTTGCCTCCGAGCGGCGGCGCTGCTTCACAAGCGTTGAGCAGCAGATTGTACAGGGCGCGTTCCAGCTTGCGCTGGTCGAACCATCCCGCAACATGAGGACCACAGAGGACATCGATGGATCGCGCATGGTGCCGGGGATGCAGACGGACAGCCTGTACGGCCCGCTGTATGGTTTCCGCCACATTGCCGTGCGCCGGACTCAACGATTCACGCGTGCGTGCGAACTCGAGAAGCGAGTCGATCAGATCGGTCATCAGGTTCACGCCCGTGCGAACTTCCTGATACAGCTCCTCGCGCTGAACTGGCGTCAGGTGGCTGTCAACCAGGAACTCAGAATTGGCCACGATCGCAGCCAGCGAGTGACGCAGGTCATGCGAAATTGAACTCGCCATGCGGCCGATCGTCGCTAGTTGCTCTGACTCCAGCAAATCCCGCTGACTCTTCAGAAGGCTGCTGCGCATGCGGCCAAAAGCGCGCGTCAGTTCGGCCACCTCATCCCCTCCACGTTGATCCAAGGGGTGGTGGAAGTCGCCGCCTTCCAGCGCTCGAACGCCCGCGACCAACCCACCCAGGGGCCGGGTGAATGTATGAGAGATAAAGAAGACCAGTCCGCTTCCCACCAAGATTGCAGCCAGGCCGAGCAGAATGAGGTAGCGATTCAGTTGGCCCAGAAATTTCGTCGCCTGATCGTAAGATTCGAGGACGTTCAGGCGAACCGGCGTCGTTCGAGAACCGGACAAATCCAATGAAGTTGCCAGGAATCGTTCCTTGCCGATTTCTACATCATGCGGCGCTTCCTGAGGCGAGCCGGTGATAAATGCCTTCAGATTTCCGCCTTGCACCTGCGCAGGGGGCAGCGTGGTGGCGATTACTTCATCTCCGCAGGAAAAAGCGACCTGACTGCCCGCAACCTTGCTAACCATTGCTGCAAGACGATCGTCGATCTCGTAGCCGACGACCAAAAATCCCAACAGTGTTCCCTCGGTGCGCGAGCCTCGGTAAATGGGCTGGATGAATGTCTGATAAAGGTGATGATCCCCGAACCACCAGTGGCTGCCTTCTCCGCGGTCTTCTTCCAGTGACTGTTGAAAATATTTTTCCGCAGCGTCCCCTGTGAATCCGGGAGTATTAGTGTGCAGGGCAACGACCCTGCCGCTCTCGTTGACCAGCACGAATAGATCGGAGCTGGCGATCCGCCAGACGTCGCGCGATGCATCCTGGATGGTAAGCGGATCGGAGTTGCTCATGATCGAGCGCGTGATGGGGAGAGCTGCCATGAGAGCGACATCGTTGGTCAGCATGGTTTCGCGTTCGTGGCGAAAGTCCTGAAATGCCGACACAGAATCGCGCAGGTTGATGGCAATACTCTGCCTGACGTGCGTCTGCACGCTTCGCTGCACCAGCATGAAGCTCGTGATCGTGAGGCCGGCCGTGATCACCAGCATCGAGATCAGGAATCGCGTCCGCAGACGTACGCGAGGCAAGAGTGCCCGGCCTGAAGCATTGGCAGACGAATGGAATACGGGCTCAGAGGAGGGGTTCACGGGATCAACGGACGAACTTATACCCCATTCCGTGTACCGTCCGGAAGTGTATCGGGCTCGATGGGTCTTTCTCCAGTTTCTGGCGGAGTTTCAGAATGTGATTGTCCACCGTTCGCGTAGAGGGATAATTCTGGTATCCCCAGACCTCGTTCAGCAACTCGTCGCGGCTGATCACGCGCTCCGCATTCTGCACCAGGAACTGAAATGTCTTGAATTCCTGAGCCGTCAATATCACCGTCTTCCCGTCGCGCTTGACTTCCATCTTCTTAAAATCGGCAGTGATGTCGTCGAAACTGACAACCTGCGCCTCCGGCACGACACGAGTGGTGTGGCGCAAGGCGGCACGGACTCGGGCCAGTAGCTCTCGAGGACTGAAAGGCTTAGTGACGTAGTCATCAGCCCCCAGTTCGAGCAGCAGGACCTTGTCAGAAACATCGCTTGCCGCACTTAGAACGACGATTGGTAACGTTGGCGAAATCGCCTTGATTTCCTTGCAGACGTCCCCCCCGGAAAGTTTGGGAAGACGCAGGTCAAGAACCACCGCAGCGGGCGCCGAAGCATGAAAGCTGTCGATCGCCGACTTGCCATCCGATTGCGTCTCTACCGCATAACCCTCCGTTTCAAACAGACGGCGGAGCGCTTTCTGAACGGCAGGGTCATCCTCGACAACCAGAATGCGCCCGGTCGGCTTGGTTGCTGGAACTGGAGTCACGGTTCTACCGATACCGAATGGCGTTGCAAGATTTCCCATGTAGCAAACCTTCCAATCTGTGTGGGGAAACCTCCGGAATGCGTCGAGCCTCCGGAAGCACCATTGACTTTTGAAGCTTACAACCCTTTGACGATAGTTCTGCCGAAAGGCTTCGGCATTTGACATTCTTTTTACAAGGTCAAGACGGTGTTAAAAACGAGTACGGAGGGCGGCGTGCAGCAAGCGCTAGCCTGCGTCCGTTCGGTCTCGTGCGGGAACACCTAAGGGAGGAACTCAGTGAATCATACCGTTTTCGCCCTATGGCGCGCAGGTGCAAGTAAACCTTACTCTTAGCACGCTGTTCGGGGCTGTCGGCATAATCAACGGCAATCCCGCTACCGTCCGCCAGGAGTTCCTCGATGAAGTCCGCCGCTTTAGTGGTAGTTCTCTCTTGCTTTGCACTCACGAATCTCGCAAATGCCTCCAGCACGATCGATTTCAGCAACAGCGGAGGTACACTGTCAGGTACAAACGCGGGGCTGACCCTTTCTGGGTCTACATTAATTGCCGTCATTGGTTTCAATGGTGGGGGCACCATCACGGGCAACCTGGGAACTGTATCTTTCACCACCGGTGCCTTGGCTAGCGGTTCTTTGGCAATGGGAGGAACGCTGAATGGCGGCGGAACGTTCACCATCAATGGCAACGGCACCAATGGAATTCCCAATGGGGTTCTCTTCTCGGGTGCATTCTCCGGACCAATAAGTTGGACTCTCACCACCCTGGCAGGTGGGACTCACAGCTATACCCTGACCGGTGTTTTGACGGGAATGTTGGGCGGAGCCAGTGTGAATGCCGTTACGGTTCAACTGACCGTCAACACGGGCGTCGGATTCTTTACAGGTTCGGCCTTGATTTCCGGCGGAGATACGACGGTGGCGTCCGTTCCGGAACCATCTACACTCGCATTTTTCGCGACCGGTGCGATGGGTATGATGGGCATGATGCGTAGGAAATTGTTTGCCCGGTAAGCGACAACGTCAATTCGAAACGCGAAGCGCCCGATCCCGGGCGCTTTTCTTTTAACCGCACGTCTCCCACGAAAGTCTTGTCGTAGAATGGCGGCTTGCCTGGCAGAATTTCAGAGCTAGACCAACTCGTGGTCGTGCTGGTGCGACCGCGCAATCCACTCAACATTGGCGCTGCCGCTCGGGCAATGAGCAACTTCGGCGTCTGGCATCTTCGCCTGGTCAATCCATATGCCGTTGCTTTTCGCGAAGCGCGGTCCGCGGTTGGAGCCTCTGCCTTGCTCACAAATGCCCAGGAGTTCGACACTGTTGCCGAAGCTGTGGGGGACTGTTCACTCGTGATCGGAACGACGGCGGTGCGAAATCGTGATCTGCAGAATCCCCTGCGCCGCCTCAACAACGAATCGGCCGGCGCCATTCGCGCGGCGTCGAAATTAGGGCGAGTCGCTCTATTGTTCGGCTCCGAGAAAATTGGATTGACCAACGAAGATTTCACCCATTGCCATTGGCTGCTGAACATTCCGACGCACGAACAGCACATATCCATGAATCTGGGCCAGGCGGTTGCCGTTTGCCTTTTCGGACTCTCACGCAGCGTTGCCGACGACGCCACTCCCACCGAGGCTGAACCGGCCGCATCCGGCGAAATCGAGAAGATCACACAGGGGTTGTATGAGGCTCTGAAGATCAGCGGATATGTAAAACCAGGTAACGATGCGGTGAGTGAAAAGAAAGTCCGCCGTCTCATGCTCCGCTTCAACTTGCAAGCCATGGATGCGAAAGTATTGCTGGGAATGGTGCGGCAGATCGTGTGGAAACTGCGTCGGGAAGGGAAGAACTAGCCCTTCACTCGTTGGGGCGAAGCCTGGATTGACGTTCGTTTGAATCGGAACTGAAGCAGCCATGTGCTCGTCGTTGGCTGGCCGCCAACTTCTGGTGCAGAGAACTCCCATCGCTCGGCCGCCTTGAGGGCCTGATTCGCGAAGTATCGGCTGGAACCGGACGACTTCAATTTTGCTGCAGTGACTTTTCCGGACGGATCCACTTGTACCCGTACGACCACTTTGATCGTGCCTCTGATAGTGTTTTGCGCACTGCGGGGAACATCAGGAAGCACCTGGCGAACGACTTCGCCCACTGATGCTGGAGTCGGCGTTACAGGTTCCGCCGGCTTAGGAGGAGCGGATGTCGGGGCTGGTACGGGTTCGGTTACCGGTTGCTTGGTCGCACCGGTCGTTGCGGTGGAAGATTTGCTTGAGCGTGAATACAACAATGCAAGTACAGTCCCCAGCACAATGATAGCGACGGCGGCGACAGCAAATACCGGCCGGCGGCTTGAGGAGCTAGCTGGGACTGATACCGGCTCGGGAGGGGCGGGCACGGAACGCGCCGCCGGCTGCATACGCGCCTGAATTTCCTTCAGTGAGCATCGACGGTTCGGATCGAGCTGCAGACATTCGCGCACGATGCCACGAAACGGATCCGGGATCGTCTCAGGTAAATCGCGATTCGCAGGTGAAGCTTGCTCGGCGGCGGTCACATTCTGAGCCAAGGCCGCGAGCAGTGTCACGCCCGCAGACCATATATCTCCTGCCGGCGAAATAATTCCGGCTGCGGTCTCAGGGGCGTCATACACGTCGCGTCGCCTGCGCCCCCCATCCTGCTGTACGACCGGCGCAACCTGGTCCGAAGATAGCTTTAGTTGATCGCCCGCAGCGAGCACGTTCGACGGCTTAACGCGGCCATGAACAAATCCATTCTTGTGCAGATAGGAAAGAGCGTCGAGAACCGGGGGCAGTAAATCCGACACTTCCGACGGGTCCAATGGCCGTTCTGGCAGAATTCTGGAAAGATCGTCGTCGGCACATTCCATTAACACATAAACAAATGGCGAGCCGTCCAGACGGCAAAGGCCGCACTCAAACATGCGAATCAGATGAGGATGAGAAAGCTTTGCGGCGGCGCGCAGGCGGGACAGTCGCGTCTCCGCATTGCCCTCGTCCACTTGAATCAACTTGATGGCTGCTCTCTGCGAGTGCTGGTCTGCGAACTCGGTCAGAAAGACTGCGCTGTGATCGGATCCGCCCAGCCACTGGCGAAGCGGATACTTCCCTTTGATGACGAGTCCTTCCCACGACTTCCATGTATCGGGTTTACTCATTTGCTGCTAACCTGCGATCCAACATTCTATGCCATCAGCGATCCATTGGTGGCCAGTACGTTGAAATCGCAGGTGCAGCTCCGCATTAGGCCTCTTACCGGCTCTTGTAGCTAAAGGTAACCTTGGTCTCCTCATCCAGAACAAGGGGTCGGACGAAACTGAACGACGTGCCCGCCCGGGGGACGTCGATTGCCACCGGCAGAACGCCGGCGACCCGCTTTTGCAGGTTCATCACGTTGGCGGAAGCATTTTGGCTGACGGCTCCCGGAGCGAGCGGCGCTACTCGGCTGTAGTTCCTGCCATTCATGGTCAGAGAGGTTAAGGAACTCTCCGACGTATTAATCATCGGCGCCTCCGCTGTGACCTCGACGGTTTCCGCCGTTCCACCAACGCTCAGAACACCTCCAAACATCGAGGGCTGGCTGGAGTCGTATCTGACGTTGTTCACGCTGGTTTTGAAGCCCCTGCTTTCCAGCTTGACCTTGTAGTTTCCAGAAGGAATTCCGAGAACGGTCCAGTGCCCAGAGGAGTCGGTCGCTGTGCTGCGGCTCGTGCCGTTGTCAGACGATGTGACCGTAACCTGTGCATTCGCAATGACCGCTCCGCTCTGATCAGTTACATATCCGCCCATTTGGCCGGCCGGTGACTGGATCGAGTAGCTGTAAACGCCTCTGTCGCGTTCCAACTGGGCTCTCATTCCACCTTCTTCGCGCAGGGGTTCGGGCACACGATTGGCGGCAATCACATCTCCGCCGAAATCCTTCACCTTGTATCGCTCTGGCAGGAACACCTCCCAGTTCAGCAGGCTGATGGGGATATCCATGCTCGGAAGACTCAGATCAGCGCCGCCTTTCTTAGCGAAGGGAGTTCCGGAGTGCATGAATACAAACGAGACCGTGTAGGAGCCATTTGGGCGGAATCCCGGCCGCAACAGCGGCACGCGATTCCCGTCGGCGCCCTGCACTGGTTTCACGCGTTCTCCCGCAACTTCGGCCGAGAGGATCGTCGCCCCAGTGGGAAGCGACACTTTCAGGAAAGGCTGTGCCTGATTCTTCAGCGTCAACTTCACCTCAGTCAGAGACTTGCCTTCCGAAGTGACCATGGTGGTGACCTCCGCGCTCTCGGCCACGGCAGCGAGCACGCTTCCGTCCGGAAACCTTACCCAGTTCAAGGCGAGAGTGGGTGTCTCACTCGGCTGGCGGTGATAGCGGAATGCAGCCTGCGGCGGGAAGTGAGCAAGTGATCGCAAATACGGGTTCGCCTCCTTCACGTCCATACGCTTCAGGCCGCCGCTTTCGGTCGCGGTGATCTCCATCGTGCCGGCGCCTTCTACCAGCACTTCGCCTGTTTCTCTTTGCGCTCCTTTGAAGCTGACAAAAGGAGCGTCCGCCTTGGTGCCATCGATCGAGCGCTCCATTGAGATCAGGAACTGATGATTCCGTAGGCCGGGGTTGCTCACCGTGAGGACGATATACGGATTGGTTGGTTCGGTTGTGCCCGCCGGGCGCACGTTGATGACGCGAGGCTGTGTTTCTGCAGAATCCAAAGTTGGTCCGGTTACCCCGGTGACTTCGAAGCCTTCCGGAATCTGAACGCGGAATGAAGAGGTTTCTCCCTGCACCATGGTGATATCGGCCAGGACGGCAACTCTCATCTCCGCTTCACTGACCGAAACGAGCGTCTTCGAATCGGCCAGGAAGCGCACTTCACGCGGAGCAACCGGTGCGACAACTTCGCGCGTTGCCCACCAGACGTTCGCGGGTTGTCCGGGCACCAGCGTTGCTTCAATCGCGGTGTGACCGTTTTCTGACTTACGGCTGGTGATGACTCCGGGGTTGATATTGGCCAGCGTATGCTCGCCCGGTATCAGCAAGCTCATCTGCACGCTCCCCGCCATCGGAGCCGGCAGGCTGAACGACGCGCGGCCAGCGTCGATCTTTAGCGGCAGGCCGGTATCGAGCGAGATGGAAAAATCTCCCGCCGGCAGAAGTGCTATGTGAGTGCCACCCTCTTGAAGTAACGGCACACCTTTTTCGTTCTGGTGAGCGTCGAGAATCGTCATTCCACTGGTGAGCGGCACTTTGCTTATACCTTTATGGAAGACTTCTCCCTCAAGCTCAACGGATCCCATCACGCCGTTGTTCTCAACCTTCAGTTTCAGGCCGGCATGCTTGATGGAGTAAGGAAGTGGCGCCGTCTCTGGCTTCTTTGGCGGCTTCGCCGCCCGTTCCACCAGCCTGTTGTATTCATCCAGCGTGAGCGTGACATTGCCGGGATCGGGCAGGGGGAGTGCGGATTTGTCCTCCGCCCAGCACAAAGACATCAAGCAAACACATCCGACCAACATTGATGTAGCGAACCGGTTCGTCATCGCACACCTCCCTTTTTGTCATTCTGGAAACTGAATTCTGCTACGGGGGACTGATTCTCGCTGGTAAGTTCGGAAACCAGGTAGATCGACGGACCAAATGCCGGGAAATCGATGTTGACGGGCACGATCCCCGTCACTTTGCCTGCCATCGACTTCGACTTGAAACTATCGAGCAGCGCTTGGGTGGCATCTTTCTTTTCTTTGTCGTCGTTGCTCTGGAGCTTTGCGAATTGTTCGAGGCGATCGAACTGCTGCGGAGTTGCAGAAGGCGGCCCGTTGCTTGTGATTGGGCCTCCAAACGCACCCCCTGCAGAATACCCGGCCACAGTCACCCTTTCGTCGCTCGACAAGGCCGTCGAAATCGGACCTTGGTACTCCTGCGTGCGAAAAGTTCCAGGCTCTGCTGCAACTCGGAACATAGGCGGGTAGTAGAAGAGCACACCGGTGCGCGAGATCGGAAGGTCGAGTGCGGGTAGCGTGAGGGTCTGCTTGCCCTTGTCCTGCCACGCCGGTGCCTTGGTGACGTACATCAGTTCGACAACGAACGCGGGCGCATCTTCACCGCCACGCGATTTTTCGAGCGGCAACAGCAGGCTTCCATCCGGTGACTGACCGGGGCGGGCCGGCCTTCCGCCCAACGATGCGCTCCATACCGATGCTCCCGGCGGCAGCGCGATCTTGACGAAGTTCCGCTGGTTGTTGCGCACGGCGTATCTGGCCTGCACAAGTTCCTTTCCATCGGCGCTCATCAGAATGTCGTAGCGTGCCTCCTCGATGTTGGCCATCAGCACGGCCTGCTGGTCATAGCGGGCCACGTTCACGCTTAACGTGCGCATCGTGCCGGCTTCACCTGCGCGCGCGCGGAACGCCGCCAGGGCGGGCGATTGCCGGCTGGCGATCATCTCGCCAAGGTCGCTCGCGTCCGCGTCCTCCAGTCCCTGCGCTTTCTGGTCTTTGATCTCGCCCGCTCCGAGGATTTCCACCGCGACGCCACCGCTGTCGCGCTCGGTATGGAGAAGCCTCAGCAAAGGAATATCAATGATTCCGTCGCGAGGCAGCCGGGCCTCGCCATTGATCACAAATCGTGCGCTATGCTCCACCGGCTCCAGGAAGGTAATCGCAAGCTCGCCGTTCTTCATCTCCCAGTCCGCGATCATCGCGCCCGACACCTGATTGATCGTGACTTTGTCCGGAACTTTAATCCTCACCTCGCGTGCGGCACCCTGCACAATTTCGAGACCTGCTTCCGCATAGACAGCGGTCGAGTCCTCTCCGAGGCTGGTCAACTGGGTGAGAGATCCCCGCATCCGCAGCGGGAGTTCGATGTGATGATCTTCGGTCTTCTTGCGCCAGGAAAGCGTGAGCGCCTCATTGCCGCGGCCATATGCCAGCCACTTCGTTTCGCCGGACGTTTCCGACTTCTCAGACAGAATTCCTCCATCGACTCTGAGATCAATTCCTTGTCGCGGCAGTTCGACCGACGCGCGCGTCACACCCGATTCCGTGGACGGAAGGGAAATACTCTCGTCGCTGGTGGATGCGGTGACGGGTACGTCGACATCAAGCGCCAGAACCCAGCGTCCCGGATGTGAAAGGAGAGCGGACAGATGTCCCGCGCCCTTTCCCTGCGGAGCCGGCACGAGCGAGACCAGCTTGCCATCGAGTCGCGCCTCGCGAACAAGCAATCCTGCCGGGACCGGAACGCGGACCCAGCCGTCTTTCAAAACATCAACTGTAAGGTTGGCGCGGCCGGCCGCCAGTTCGCCCGTGACATGCAGGTCGTAATCGACTCGCGTCAAAGTCGCGTCGAGCGGTGGCGGTTCTGGATCGTGGTCTACCGGATAAGCTTTCGCGCGCAGCACCCGGTATTCTTCGACGGGGATTACCACCCATCCCGCCGCGTGAGCGGATTCCGCAGGTTTTTCCTGCGCTTGCGCGACAGTCAGAAGCATGGCTGAGATAGCCAGCAAGCAAAGAGGCAATCGTCGAAAAGCGACTACGCCGATGTCCAAAACCACTGAGAGAATCGATGTCTTCATAGTTCAACCCTCACTCGAACAGTTCCGGTGAAACGCCGAAAATTCTTGGGGGATACAGGGCGGCTGCAGCCGCTCAGAGTAAGAATGGCTGGCGACCCGAAAATTGCAGACAATTTCAGCCGGGTTACTTTGGGGACCATCGGCTGGGCTGGCGGTAATCGGGAGGGGATTGCTGTACCATGTCAGGTCGAATCAGGTAACGCCGCCGTCTCGGTGGCTGACGGTGGCGGCGTCGCCGACAGTGCCGGGCGCATCCAGAGAGTCGGAGGTCCAAATTGGCCTTCAACACAGAGGAGTCACGTCAACTTTACGAACGCACGGTGGGCGTGCTGATCGAGGCCAGCAGTTCCTCCTCCCGCGGCCCAGCGAACTTCGGCAAGTACCCGATCTTCATGGAGCGAGGGCGAGGCTCTCGCATCTATGATGTCGACGGCAACGAGTACATCGACTGGATGATGGCTTTCGGCGCGCTGCCGTTGGGCCACGCCCATCCCGAGGTCGTCGAAGCTATCACCGGAGCCGCCGCGACTGGAGCGCACTTCGCCACCGCAACACCGGTCGAGTTAGAAGTGGCGGAAATGCTGCAACTAATGGTGCGCAATGCCGAGCGCGTTCGCTTCGCTAACACTGGCACCGAGGCGGTAATGGCTGCCATCCGCCTGGCGCGCGGCGTGACCGGCCGCCCGAAGATTCTCAAGTTCGAGGGACACTATCACGGCTGGCACGACGATCTGCTGGTTAGCTCCAATGTGATGCCGGTGAGTGCTCTGGGACTGCGCAGTGATCCAGTGAAAGTTTCCGACAGTTCTGGCCTGAATCGGAGCGCGCTCGACGACACGATCGTCGCCCCCTGGAATGATCTGCCCGCATTGCAGCGTGCCATTGAGAATCATCCGGGCCAGATTGCGGCGA
Organism: Candidatus Sulfotelmatobacter sp.; assembly: GCA_035279505.1. Classification (GTDB taxonomy): domain Bacteria; phylum Acidobacteriota; class Terriglobia; order Terriglobales; family Acidobacteriaceae; genus Sulfotelmatobacter. The sequence continues at coordinate 29,315 of DATEHP010000205.1, forward strand.
TTATCACGGAAGGCATCATGGCCAACATGGGCGTGATTCCTCCGGCTAAAGGATATCTTCATAGCCTTCAGGATCTCGCCAAGGCTAACGGAATGCTCTTCATCCTCGATGAGACTGTGACGGGATTCCGCATCGCACCCGGAGGCTGCCAGGAATACTACAAGCTGTCTCCTGACCTCGTGACCTTCGGCAAAGCGCTAGGCTGCGGCTTGCCGGTCGCCGCCTTGTGCGGCCGCGCCGAAGTGATGGACGCTCTGCAATGGGGCGGCGTTCTGCACTACGGCACGCACAACGGATCGCGCATCGGGATGTACGCCGCGCGCGCCAACCTGCGTGTCTTAACCAGGGATAATAACGCTGCCTACCGTCATACGTATCAGATTGCGGAGCGGCTATGTGACGGGTACAGATATTTGTTCCGGAAGAAGGGCGTCGCGGCCATCGTCCAGAATGTTGGCCCAATGTTCCAGGTGATGTTTACCGATCAGCCCGCCATTCGTGACTATCGCGAGTTCTGCCAGTTCGTTGACCGCGCCGCGTTTCAGAAGTTTGTTCTGTCGCTGTTTGAGTTCGGAGTCTATGCCTCACCGTCCGCTGCTCTCCATTCGATTGTAACGGCGGCCCACACGGATGAGGATGTTGAGCGCACGCTGGAAGCGGCGGAGAAGGCGCTGGAAACTGCTGCATGAGCGCGCGGACGGCCAAAATCGGGGAAAGCACCGCCAAGCTTCTATCCCTGGAGGGCAAGGTCGCCATGATTACCGGCGCTGCCTCCGGAATCGGGCGCGGCATCACGCTCTTCCTTGCTGAGATGGGAGCATCCGTCTCCGTGCTCGATATCGATGCGCAGAAAGGCGAAGAGACTGCCGCGGAAATTCGAAGCCAGGGCGGGGAGGCGCTGTTCACCAGGTGCGACGTCCGCAGCGCCCCCGATTGCCGGCACGCAGTCGAGACCGCAATCAGCAAGCGGGGCCGCATCGACATCCTGTGCAACTGCGCCGGCATCGCCATCCGCAAAGACGTCGTCGATCTCACCGAAGACGAATGGAATCGCGTCCTCGACATCACGCTCAAGGGAATCTATTTGCTGTCGCACGAAGTCGTACCGCACATGATTCGCGCGGGTGGCGGCAGCATCATCAACATCGGCTCCGGCTGGTCGCTCAAGGGAGGTCCCCGCGCCGCCGCTTACTGCGCCGCTAAAGGCGGCACCGTGAACCTGACCCGCGCCATGGCCATCGATCACGGCAAGCACAACATCCGCGTGAACTGTGTCTGCCCCGGCGACATTGACACGCCCATGCTTCGCAGCGAATGTGCCCAACTCGGCGAAGATGCGCGGAGCTTCATGCGGGAAGCGGCCAATCGTCCGCTGGCTCGCGTCGGTACGCCAGACGATATCGCGAATGCCGTTTTGTTTCTGGCAAGTCCGATGTCGAGTTGGATCACCGGTGCCGCCCTGGTTGTCGATGGCGGTGGGCTCGCATAGCACTGCCCGAATCGCACTTACCACCGAGATAGGAAAAGACCGATGAAGGATGGCGGAAGAAGGAAGGGCCACGGATCCGTCATCTCTGTGCTCTCTGTGGTGAATCAGTTCCCATATCGCTCCCGAATAAACTCCGCGATTCCTGCGTAAGCCTTCGTTAGCGTCGCCTCGTCCGGCAGGAACACGATGCGGAAGTGCTGCGTGCCCGGTTTCTGTCCGAAGCCTGAACCGTGCACGACCATCACATGCTTTTGACGGATGAGTTCCTTCACGAAGACTTCATCACTCTCGGGAATGTCGATGCGCGGGTAAGCATAGAAAGCTCCACGCGGAGCCACGCAACTTACGCGCGGCGTAGCCTCGCACCATTTCTGCGTGAGATCACGGCGGGAGCGCAACTTGCGCTTGACCTCGACGAGATGATCCTGCGGTCCTTCGAGTGCGGGCTTGATCGAGTACTGCTCGGGATGGTTGGCGCAGAGACGTGCGCGCAAGAGTCGATGCACGCCTTCGGTGTACTTCTTTACTGAAGCGGCCTCGCCGGAGACAATCCCCCAACCGATGCGCCATCCGGGAACGAGATAGTTTTTCGACATGCCGCCAAATGTGATACAGGGCACGTCGGGCGCCAGTGCAGCGAACGCGATATGCGGCGTATCTTCGAGAATCAATTTGTCATAGATCTCATCCGAGAACACCATCAGGTTGTGGCGACGTGCCAGTTCGGCAACTTGCTCGAGCATCTGCCGCGTGCACAGCGAGCCCGTCGGATTGTTTGGATTGATCAGCACGATGGCGCGTGTGTGTCGCGTGATCTTGCGTTCGATGTCGGCCAGTTCCGGCTGCCATCCATCTTCTTCGTTCAAGTCGTACGCGTTCAGACGCATACCCAGCTTGCACAATACGGCGGAGTAAAGAGGATAGTCAGGGCTAGGTGTGAGGACGTCTTCGCCCTCGTTGAGCAGCGCGGTCAGGCAGAGATCAACGGTCTCGCTCACTCCTGAGGTCACGAAGACATCGCGGACCGTGGTGATTCCTTTACGCGCCGCCTCACCGCGAATCGCATCAAGCGCTTCGGGAATTCCCGGCGAGGGGGCGTATCCGTTCTTGCCGTCGCGCATAGCTTTATAGACAGCTTCAATAATGTGCGGCGGAGTGTGGAAGTCGAAATTAAGCGGATCGCCGACGTTCAGCGGCAGGACTTTATATCCTTGGGCGATGACTTCATCAGCAACGCAGGCAAGGTCGCGGATGGCGTAGCGGACATTGTCTAGTCGAGAAGCGGCGGTAATCTCGTGAGCCTGAGTAGTCGGAGCCATGCAACCCCCACTGCGGCAACTTTGCTTGCCACAGTTAAAGAGAAATTCTAATGCATGGCGGCAGGCCGCACGCGGAAATTGGGATTGATAAGTACGCCCGTACTGATAAAAACACGAGAGCTTACCGTGGATTCGTGCGGAAGTTGAAGACTACTTGTTCCACAGTTTGTACGGGTGCAGGAACATATTTCCACTTCATCAGCGCTTTGGTGGCAAATTCAGCGAACATCGGGTTGCCGCCTTTGATCTCGACACTGGAAACACTGCCGTTCGGCAGCACGGTCGCTTCGGCTATGACGCGAGCTTCGAAGTGGCCGTTCCTGAAGAAATCAGGGTATTCAGGCTCGACCCGCACAACCACCTTACGGGCAGTTTTGGCAGGCGCCTGGCCAAATAGTTGTTGGGACTGGACCGATAACGCGAGAAGCATCAATGCAGCAATGACGAAAAGCTTGCCGATCCGGGCAAAGTTGCGGAGTGCGCGATAACAGAGATTCATGGGCGACCCGTAGAGTCGGAGTTGAGCGTTGGAGGGACGCCTCGTTGCCAAGGTAGGTGGCGGTCGGAGACCACACAAGATTACCTAGGTACTTTGATCGGATCGTTGCAGCGACGGCACTTCTCTTCTAAAAACAGAGAGCCGTCGGCATTCCTGACGGCTCAGAACTGTGATTTGAGCTTCGATCTAGTCCTCGCGGTCGATCTGCGCCTTCTGCAACTTGTCAGAATAATCGACATAGACGGACTTCCATTCAGTGTAGAAATCGATCGCTCCAATGCCGCCCTCGCGGTGTCCGTTGCCGGTGGCCTTGGTGCCGCCGAACGGCAAGTGCACCTCGGCGCCGATCGTCGGCGCGTTGATGTACGTAATCCCGGCATAGAGGTCGCGCATCGCGGTAAACGCTCTGTTGACATCCTTCGTGTAGATCGCCGACGAAAGCCCGTACTCGATTCCGTTCGCAATCTCTACGGCGTTGTCCATGCCGTCGCAGGGGATGATCGAAACCACCGGTCCGAAGATTTCCTCCTGGGCGATACGCATCTTGGGATCGACATCGGTGAACACCGTCGGCTCCATGAACCAGCCGTACCGGTAGTCGCCTTTGTCGAGGCGGTGACCACCACAAACGAGCTTCGCGCCTTCGTTCTTGCCGATCTCGACGTACTCAAGATCCGTCTCCAGTTGCTTCTGGTTGATGGCCGGTCCCATCTGCACGGTTTCGTCCAGGCCATTGCCGACTTTCAGTTTCTTCGCGCGATCCACAAGACGTTCCACAAACTCTGTATAAACGCCTTTCTGCAGGATGATGCGGCTGGTTGCGGTACAGCGCTGGCCGGTCGTGCCGAATGCTCCCCAGAGCGCTCCTTCGATAGCGAGGTCGAGGTTGGCGTCGTCGAGGACGATCATCGGATTCTTGCCGCCGAGCTCGAGCGAGCAGTGCTTGAAACTCTGCGCCGCGATGCCGCCGATGATCTTTCCGACGGCGGACGAGCCCGTCAGGGATACAGCGCGCACCTCTGGATGCTCGGCCAACGGGGTGCCCACCTCAGCGCCGAATCCGGTCACGATGTTGATGACGCCTTTGGGCAGTCCGGCGTCGGTGAGGGCGCGAACGAGATTGAAAGTGGAAAGGGGAGTGTCCTGCGCAGGCTTGATAACGCAGGTATTGCCGCAGACCACGGCCGGTAGCAACTTCCAAGATGAAATTGCCATGGGGAAATTCCACGGCGTAATCATGCCGCAGATGCCGATAGGTTGGCGCACCGCCATGGCAAACTTGTTTGGCATTTCGGATGGAACGGTCGGGCCGAACATGCGGCGGCCCTCGCCGGCGTTGTAGTAGGCGGCGTCGATGGCCTCCTGCACGTCTCCGCGGGTCTCGGCGAGAACCTTGCCCATTTCACGGGTCATATCGCGGGCATAGTCTTCTTTGCGCTCGATCAGAATCTCGGCTGCACGGAATACCACCTCCGCGCGGCGGGGTGCCGGAACCAGTCGCCACTTGGCGAAGGCGCGCTTGGCCGCGTCGACGGCAGCATTCACGTCAGCTCTGTTTGATTTCTGGAAGATGCCGACCAGATCGCGGGTATCGGCGGGGTTGCGGTTCTCGAAGGTTTCTCCGGTCGACGACTCAACCCATTCGCCATCGATAAAATTCTTGAATACGCGGGTTTGCGTTTTGCTGAGGTCTGCGGGGGTAGCTAAAGTATCGGTCGCCATGATGACATCTCCTCACGCTCGGAACGATGAATGCCCAAACCTTTTGATGCTACAACTTGCAGGAAGGCAGCGGCAAGGCGGGTCCACCAATGAGGCTGGATTCCTCGCGAAAAAGCCTGAATCGTAAAGACACGAGGTGCCACGATGCATTCGTCGCCATAAGTCTCCCTTCGTGAAACTTCGTGTCCTTCGTGGTTGAGATTTTAGTCTCGCCCGGTTGCGCCTGAGCAGCGAATGTTACAGTTTTCTTTGCGAGGTAAGCGATGCAAGAGTTTTCAGGAATCAACATTCCAGGATCGCTGGAAGAAATTATCACCCCACAAAATACGGCCCTGATCATCTACGACATGCAGGCAGGCATCACGCGGCAAGTTCGCGACGGGCAGGAAATTGTTCAACGTGTGAGCCGCGTACTTGCTGCCGGCAGGGCTGCAGGGGTGCGCACGTTCTTCACGCGCCACATGTCACTGCCCAAGGAGTTGATGGGAGCCTTTCAATCCCGCACGGCTATGGCGTGGCAGCGCGTGGACTCGATGGAAAAAGTTACACCGATGTTCCTGCGCGACAGTCTTGCGTTTCAGATCATTCCGGAGTTGGAGCCGCGTCCGAGCGAGGGCGTTGTCGACAAGATCACGATGTCAGCTTTCGAGGGCACTTATCTGGAGATTGCGCTTCGCGATTGCGGAATTCGCAGCTTTATTATCGTCGGCATCGCGCTGGAGATTGGGATAGATCCTACGTGCCGCCAGGCGGCCGATCTCGGATTCTGGCCGATCCTGGTTCGCGACGCGTGCGGTTTCGGGAATGAAGAGGCGGCAAATCACTCGCTGGCTTCGCTGCAGCATATGGGTGACACCACGATCACCGAGGTCGAAACCGTGTGCGCCTTGCTGGCGAAGATCTCGCGTTGATGGCGATACCTTCTGAAGCTGTGCCGGTTCCTATTGCGGAGCGCTCCGCGGACAGCCGAGGCGGCTGTCCCTACATGATTTCGCCTACCGCCAGCGCTTTAAGTGCGGCCACACTCCCGCCCAGGATTCGAACTTCTTCCCTTTGCAGATAAATACCGGGATCTGCTGTTCGAGGGCCCACTCATTCGGAGCGGAAGTGCCCACATATTCCACGTCCGTCCAGTAGCGTTCCAGGACTTCCTTACGGTCATCCAAGACGATCATGCAATTGCCAGAGTAGTTGTGCGGACCCCAGAGCCAGTAGGTGCGGTCACCGCTCATCGCGCCGGGCAGGCCTTGGCTGCGGCCGAAGAAGTCGATAGCTCCGGCTTGTCCGTAATCCTGGGCAAAGATCCCGCAGTCAGAGCGCTCGGCCACGGGAATTCGGTTCCAGGCAACGGCGGTTTCGTCGGAGATTTCCTTCCAGCCGAATTGATCGGAATACCACTGCGGCAAGGGTGCGCGCGCGTGTGAGTGTTCGTTTACCGGCAGTTTGAACGGTAAAGTCCTCGCATAGGAGCGAAAGTGGTCGGGCGAGAACACGGGGACCACGATGGGAATCAGGTAGATCCCGTTGATGAAGACGACGGCCGCGATCACCGGCTTAAGCCAGGCTGTGCCGCGCGAGCGTGCGAGCCAGGAATCCAGCGCGACCGCTCCGGCCGCGAACAGCATGGCATAGATCGGCCCGAGGTAGTAGTTCTTTCCGTGCTGCAGAAAGATGACGATATAGCTGACGAGATACGCCCAGCCAAGAGTGCGATACGGCCGTAGCGGGCGCCAGAACAATAGCGCCAACAGTCCCGCCAGCCAGACTGGTCCCGCGATCGGGCTGACCACCAATAACTGCTGGAAGAACCACTCCGCTGGGCCCAGGACGACGTCGCGGCCCTCGGCGCGGATCGCCCGAATTAACTGCAGGAAGGGCCAGTCGTAATGCAGGTTCCAGAGCAGGTTCGGCAGAAAGACCAGAAACGCGGCGAGTCCGCCGAGCCAGATCCATCCATTCAAGAATGTGCGGCGCTGCTCGGTGAGAAGTAGGCCGACGACGATTCCGAGTCCAAAGACAGCAATTGTGTACTTCTCCTCCATGCCGAGGCCGGCGACGATGCCAAAACCGACCCAGTAGCGCGGGTCGTTTTTCTTTATAGCCAGAATCACGAACTGCGCACAGCCCAGCCAAAGGTTGGGCTCAAGGGCGTTGGTACCGAGCAGCCCGCCGTTTGAGAGATACTGCGGCGCCAGTGCGACACAGATCGCGGTCAGCAGCAGGGCATAGCGGCGTCCGCCGAACTGGCGGGCGGTCGCGGCGGCCTGGACCACCAGCACGGACGACGCCAGAGCGGGAATGAAGCGAATGGCGCGCAGCGAGTCTCCAAGCACGGCGCGGCTGATATGTGTGAGGAAGGGAATGAGCGGAGGCTGGTCGACGTATCCCCACTGAAGATGGTCGCCGCACGACAGGTAATCGAACTCGTCGCGGAAGTACCCGTAGCGGTTGTTGAAGTACATGTGGAGGGCGAACTTGGCAATAGCGATGGCCCAGACGATGGCCATGCCGGAGCTCAGAAGCGAGCTGTCTTTGCGAGGAGGAGCGACGATCGTGGATGGACTGGCCATGGCGCGACCATCATATCCGATGGTTCGGACGGTGTATGGAGGTGTTGCGTTGAGGTCCTGGGGATGAGCCGGAAGCGCTTGCGGCTGAGGGCTAAGCTTGGCGAGCGACGACAGCCATGCCGGAAGAGAATGGGGTCTTCCACTTGGGGACGTCGACCGAAACCGGAGAGGTAGCCATTGTGGCCACCAGCCATTGCCGATTTCGGTTGCGGCGCCGGTAAGGTCGTTACGAAATGGCCCGGTCATCGCGAAGCCAATGTCGATCCAGGAAAGTGCATGGGGTTTCATCGGTGCGGGGAACGGGATCAAGATGCAAGACCTGAGCAGTTCCAGGGCACGACACTTCGGTAACCCCTTGTATGGACTCTCGTGTGTTTCCCCGGTTTTTCCTGTGCTACCGTTTTTCTTTAGCGGATATTCACGAGGTTTTTCGGGAAAAAGTGTCTTCCAACAGTCGCAAACCGGGGATCCACGTTGCGTGGACCACGATCACTTACCGCAGTGTGGCCCTGCTTGTCCTGGCGGTGTGTGCGATCTTCTTTATTGCCATGCGGGTGGCGTTTCCGCAGTTCACGCAGAACACTCTTCAAAAAGCCGACGATGTTGCCAGCAGGGTGCTCGAAAAAGTTGCCGGAATGGCGCCCGCGCCAGGAACCGGAATGGTCACCGCCCAGCAGGCGCATTTTACGGCACTTGATGGCACGGTGCGCGTCAAGAAGGGGAACAGCAACACTTGGGTGGCCGCGGACTATCACATTCCTCTGGAAAAAGGCGACGTGGTGCAGACCGGCTCAGAGGGCATGGCCAAAGTCGTGTTCAACGACGGCACCAGTTACACCGTCAAACAGGATTCCCTGATCGTGATTCAAGAGAACTCGGCCAATGATCAGCAGCAGACCAATGTTGCCGTGGCAGTCAGCACTGGAACGGTGGATCTTTCGACCGCTACCTACAGCCAGGGATCGAAGTCGCAGGTGATCGTGGCAGGGGCAACCGCATCGCTGGCCCCAGAGTCCGCGGCGCAGGTGCATAACGATCCCAAAGCCGACCAGCACGAAATTTTGATGACCAAAGGTACCGGCGAGGTCACCAAGGGCAACGAGACTGTGAAGTTGGCCAACTGGGAAAAAGTTAGTTTCCAGGGAGAACATGCGCACTTGGAAAAGGCCAGAGAAATCGGGCCACCGACGCCGATTGCACCAGCCAATATGGCACCGCTGTTTTCCAACGGTGCGCCGACCAAGGATGTCGAGTTTTCCTGGACGCCGATGGCGAATGCAGTTGGTTACCGCCTTCGTATCTCCCGCAATCCTTATTTTTCCTCTACACTCGTTGACAAAAAGGTGAATACGGCGGCTGTGACCGTCACCAATCTCGGCGAGGGCGTCTACTACTGGGGGGTCCAGTCTTACGACACCGCCGGGAAAGAGTCGGTGGAGAGCGAAAAGAACCGGTTCAATATTATCTCAACGGGTAAGTCGGCCGAAGTGATCGATCTGGAATTAGACCCGTTTATTCAGCATGGGCACGTGATCGAGGTAACGGGCAAGACACAGAAGGGTGCGCGTGTGATGGTGAACGGAAGTGAAGTTCCGCTGCTGACCGGGGAAGGCCAGTTCCACTATTTCACGCCTCCGCTGCCGCCCGGAGAAGCCGTGATTACAGTAACGGCGCAGACGGCGCAAGGCGGGGTGAATACGCAGCAGAAGAAGATCGTGATTCAGTAAGGAAGTGAGCCAAGCGTCGGATTTACGCTTCGCAAAAAAAAGCGACGCTTCGCGCGGCTCGCCAGGTCCTTCGGCACGCAAGAAGCGCGCGCCTCAGGATGACAAGCAAGCAGCATGACAGGTAAGCAGGGTTGGCTTGCATCACGTAGAATAGGTGCAGCCACCCCAACAAGATAAGGTGCCGCCGGGAATTCCCGGGCCGGCAGCATTGTGAGAGAGACGGACTAAGTCGTCATGTCAACTAACGGATTCCACGGCAGCTCGACGCGCAACCACAACCTTCGCTCGCTGTTCAGCATTTTCTCCAGCGATCTGGCCATTGATCTAGGCACTGCTAACACGCTCGTGTACGCGCGCGGCAAGGGTATCGTGGTCAACGAGCCCTCGATCGTCGCTATCAACAAGAACACGGGCGAGGTCGAAGCCGTCGGCAAAGAGGCCAAAGAGATGCTCGGCCGAACGCCGGGCAACATCGTCGCTATTAAGCCGATGAAGGACGGCGTAATCGCCGACTTCAAGGTCACCGAGAAGATGTTGAACTACTTCATCCAGAAGGCGCATAACCGCAAGATGATGGTGCATCCGCGCATCGTGATCGGCGTACCTTCTGAGATCACGCAGGTGGAAAAGCGCGCGGTCATGGATTCCGCCTATCGCGCCAAGGCCAGCGAAGTTCACCTCGTCGAACAGGCGATGGTGGCGGCTATCGGCGCAGGTCTTCCCATTACGGAACCGAGCGGCAACATGGTGGTGGACATCGGGGGTGGCACGACGGACATCGCCGTGATCTCGCTCTCCGGCATCGTCTATTCGCGCTCGGTGCGCATGGCAGGCAATCAGATGGACGAAGCCATCATGAATTACCTGAAACGAAAATATAATCTGCTGATCGGCGAACGCACGGCCGAGCAGATCAAGATGGAAATCGGATCGGCATTTCCGCTCGACAAGCCTCTCACCATGGAAATCAAGGGCCGCAACCTTATCGAGGGCGTGCCCAAGACGATCACCATCGACGACAGCGAGATTCGCGAATCATTGAGTGAATGCGTTTCCACGATCATGAACGCCATTCGCGTGGCACTGGAACGTACACCACCTGAGTTGTCGGCCGACATCAGCGATCGCGGTATTGTGCTGACCGGCGGCGGCGCGCTGCTGAAGAACCTCGACAAGCGTATTCGCGAAGAAACCGGATTGCCGGTATCGATCGCCGACGATC
>DATEHP010000206.1:0-13749 GCA_035279505.1 Candidatus Sulfotelmatobacter sp.
CACAACGGTCAAACTCGCACGCGCTCTGTGGATCGTCCCTCTTTCGATCGCAACCGCGGTCACCCTCAAGAGCAAAGCCAAAGTGCAGTGGCCGTGGTTCATTCTTCTGTTCTGCATCGCGGCCCTGTTGAACACCATGCTCCCGCAGATGAATCCGGCATTCGCCGCGCTGAGCCACGTGGGCCGCATCGGACTGACCCTCACCCTCTTCCTGATCGGCACCGGTCTCAACCAACAAACACTGAAAAAGGTCGGCGTCCGCCCGTTGCTTCAGGGCCTGACGCTCTGGATCATCGTCGGTAGTGCCACGCTCGCGCTGATTCTGTTGAACTGGATTCACATCTAGGTGTCCCAGCTTGTGTAGGGGCGGACGCCTTCGTCCGCCCCGCCAAGCGAAGCGAGGCGTGCCGGCGTCGTCGATCGCCTCAGGCGTTGCCTTGCTATCAGCACCTGCATTGCGCGCTTTGCGCGCAACCCCGGACGAAGGCGTCCGGGGCTACACGTTTCGTGCTGCTCTCGGGAAGCAATAGTTAACTGTAGTTAACTACTATTGATGTATACTCGTTAATATCCCCTGTCTGGGAAAATGCCTGTGAGGTCATGAGCAGCGAAAACCAATTCACCGGAGCCGCCGAGCCTGCGCCTTTGACCGGACATCGTTCTCTGGAGAACGTCCACGGTTCCATCGAGGTTCCCCATCATCAGGCCGGCTTCTGGCAGCAGTGGAAAGCCTTCGTTGGGCCCGCGATCCTGGTCAGCGTCGGCTACATGGACCCGGGGAACTGGGGCACCGATCTGCAAGGCGGAGCGCAATTCAAATACGGCTTGCTCTGGGTCGTCGGTCTAGCCAGCCTCATGGCTATCTTCATGCAGGTTATCTCTGCGCGTCTCGGCGTCGTTACTGGAAAAGATCTCGCCCAATGCTGCCGCGACTGGGCCCCGCGCTGGACGCGCTGGCCCAACTGGCTGATGAGCGAAATCGCCATCGGCGCATGTGACTTGGCCGAAGTCCTGGGCAGCGCCGTCGCGCTTAATCTCCTGTTCCACATCCCTCTGCTCTGGGCAGTGATCATTACCGGCCTCGACGTACTTCTTCTTCTGGGCCTGCAGCGTTTCGGCATGCGCACCATCGAGGCGGTCGTGCTGCTACTGGTTGCGACGATTGGCGCATGCTACTTCATCGAGATCTTCGTCCTTCCTCAGACCCGGCCTGGTTTTCTGGAACTCGGGCATGCGTTTCTGCTTCCCCACGTCCGCCAGGCAGGCATGATCTACATCGCCATTGGCATCGTTGGCGCCACCGTGATGCCCCACAACCTGTATCTCCACTCGGCCCTGGTGCAAAGCCGCCGCCTGCAGAAAGACGACTCTTCCATCCGCCGGGCCCTGCAGTTCAACACCCTCGACTCGACCGTTGCACTGACGGTAGCCTTCTTTGTCAACGCGGCCATCATGGTCCTCGCTGCCACGGTCTTTTTTGGCAAGTCTGGAATCACGGTCCCGGGAGGCAACTTCATTGCATTCAGCCCCGAAAGCGACTGGATCCGCGTGGCCTACCTGACGCTCGCCCCTTTGCTGGGTGCGACCGTCGCCAGCACACTCTTTGCAGTTGCCCTGTTGGCTGCCGGCCAGAGCAGCACCATCACCGGCACCCTCGCCGGCCAGGTTGTCATGGAAGGTTTCATGCACTGGCGGATCAAGCCCTGGGTGCGCAGACTCATCACCCGTTCCATGGCCATCCTGCCGGCAGTACTAATCATTGGTCTGCGCGGCGACAACAGCGTCACTGACTTGCTTACTTTGAGCCAGGTCGTACTGGCACTCCAACTTCCGTTCGCCATGTTTCCACTGCTTCACTTCACCAGTTCCCAAAAGCGGATGGGCAAATGGAAGAACGGATTCTTCCTGCTCGCGGCGGGGTGGGCCAGTGCTATCCTGATCAGTTTCATGGACATCTATGGGCTGCCCGATTCTCTGAAAACTGCCTGGCAGCTGATCAGTGGTGGCCGATGAAGAGGGCAACGTGCGACTAAGTGCTCGGCCCTCCAGTAAGACGGCTGTGCTGTGGAAAGTCAAAATCCTACCCCTGTCGCAAAATGCGGACAAGGATGGGCGCCCCGGGGTGCCGAATAAGGATTTAGGGCTTCATGCCCGCGGGATCACTGCCGGATAGGAACCCATGTACGACAAAATCCTGGTCACTCTCGATGGCACTCCGACCGACCGTGCCATCATTGAACACGTAAAAAGTCTGGCGAAGCTCGCCCACAGCCGCCTGGTCCTGCTTCATGTCGCCGATGGATGGGCTGCCAGAACCTATGGTCCTGACGCCGTCAGCCAGGAAATCGTCGAAGACACCGCCTATCTCCGCAAGGTCCAATCTGAGTTGGAGGCCTCTCACATTCCCACCGATGCCGAACTCGCGTATGGAGAACCTGCGGACCAGATCATCAAATGGGTCGAGAACAAAGGTTGCGACCTGGTCGCGATGAGCACCCACGGCCACCGATTTCTCGGTGATCTCTTCCTGGGAACCACCGCAACCCGCGTCCAGCACCGCATCCGGGTCCCTGTCTTGCTCCTCCGTGCCCGCTAAACGAAACCCCGGCAACCCCGAGGGCTTAATACCGAGCGGATTCACTTTCGTCGGGTGAGCGTATATCCTAAAGAGAAGACGTATGGGGTTACTTTCCGTAAGCCATTCTGCAGTTACACGTTCTTGAAGTAGACGCCAGCGTAGATTGCACACGGGAGCACCACCGTGACAGCGACCTCATTCAAATTCGCGCCACTTTCCTCTCTTTCCCCGGCGGCGTCCACCGTGGTGCGATACATTCTCGGTATCCTGGCCGCTGTGGGTTCTCTTCTACTGCGGGATTTCCTCAGCCCCTTCTTCGGTCAACACAATCCCTATCACACCGCGTGGTTGGCAGTAGTTTTCTCGGCCTGGTATTGCGGCCTGGGTCCTTCCATCGTAACTGTCATCATCGGGGCTACCGGAATCTGGTACTGGTTTCTTCCGCCCATTCATCAACTCAATGGTAAGGCGGTACCGGAGATTTCCGGACTGCTCGGTTTTCTAGTTTTCTCGGCAGTGATCATTGCTCTCGGGGAGTCGACGCGGCGCAGCATCGCCAAGCAAGAGAAGGCTGAACAAGACCTGCGCCGAGCCCAGGAGCAACTCGAGCAGGGCGTGCGCGAGCGCACCGCCGACTTGCAGAAACGGACCGCCGAAGTCATCGAGAAAGCCACGCTGCTTGATCTGGCGAACGACGCGATTTTTATAAAGACCAAGAGCGCAGCAGCAGAAGACACAATTTCTTACTGGAACAAGGGCGCCGAAAGGCTTTACGGTTGGACTGCAAGCGAGGCGCTGGGCCGAAACCCCGCGGAACTGCTGTGCACTTCTTATCCCATTCCCCTCGAGAAGATCGAACAACACGAAGTCTGGGAGGGCGAACTTCAGCACACGACCCGCGACGGGAGGCGCATTATCGTCGTCAGCCGGTGGACCACTCTACGCAACGAATCCGGCCTGCCCGTCGGATGGATGGAGATTAACACTGATATCACGGACCGCAAGCGCGCCGAGAATGCCGCCAGAAGTCTCAGCGGACGCATCCTCACCTTGCAGGACGACGAGCGCCGCCGCATCGCGCGCGGTTTACACGATAGCCTCGGTCAATACCTGGCGGCTCTCAAGATGCAGCTCGGCCTCATGTCGATGTCCAACGTCGATCATTCCACCCTCATCTCGGAAGCCTCCGAGATTGTCGACCGCTGCATCACCGAAACTCGCACTGTGTCTCACCTTCTTCACCCCCCGTTGCTCGATGAAGCCGGCTTCGGCTCCGCAGCTCGCTGGTTCGTCGAAGGCTTCGCCCAACGCAGTGGCGTCGCCGTCGACCTTAGCCTGCCCGCTGACCTCGGCCGGCTGCGCAGTGATGTCGAAATCGCTTTGTTTCGCGCGCTTCAGGAGGCCTTGACTAACGTCCACCGCCACTCCGCCAGCGCGAAGGCGGATATCCGCGTTGCGCTTGAGCAAAATCAGGTTCGGCTCAAAGTCCAGGATTACGGAAACGGCATGTCGCCCGAGACGCTGCGCCAGTTGCATGAGGGCGCTGGCAAGACGGGCGTCGGCGTCGCCGGAATGCGAGAACGAGTCCGCGAATTGGGCGGCTACATGACGATCCAGTCCGATCCCCGCGGCACCCTCCTGACTGTAGTCCTTCCACTCGCCCATTCTTCCGAATTTTTGGAACGCTCAGAGCATAGAAATAAGATCCCCGCCTGATTCTTCGTTGCATTCGCAGCGCGTTCTTTTCCGCGATTCGACTCTGATATCGTTACAGCCAGCCCGATGACCTAATCGTCATCGAAGCTGCCTATTCCATGGAAACAATCGGCCTATCGTTCAGCTCACTTACATTCCTTCTACTCATTTCTGCTCTCGCGGTGTTCGTGGTATATCGGCTCTTTCATCGCCTTCGAACTGCAGCCGCCGCGCCCGGTCGGCTGGAAGTTGATATTCAGGATCTGGGCGGATTCAGCTACCGGCCACTGATCTTGATCAGCTTGCTGAGCCTGTTCGTGGAGATGCTGATGATCCGGTGGGTCTCCTCGGAGATCCGCATCTTTGCGTATTTCAAGAATTTCGTTCTGGTGGCATGCTTTCTCGGATTCGGCCTGGGTTGTTACCTTTGCCGCCGCCGCGTCCAACTCATGGCGATGGTCACGCCTCTTCTGCTGCTTACACTCATTTTGAAGGCGCCGATTTCACCGCTGCGCCGTTCCATCGCAGCCCTTCCCGCCTTACTGGGGGCAACGGTCGAGGTTCATGTCTGGGGAGTGCCGGCGATGCCCACCAGTTGGACTGGCATGCTTCTTGCGCTCTGCTTCGTCGTCCCTTTATTCGCGTTGATTGCCACAACTTTCATTCCCCTCGGACAACTCGTGGGCTGGTATCTGGAAAACTCTCCAAAAGGCATCACGGCGTACAGTGTCAATGTCCTTGCCAGCCTGGCGGGAATAGCGGCATTCACCTTGCTCTGCTTCCTCGATCAGCCGCCCTGGGCCTGGTTGGTTGTAGCTGGTTTCTTTTTCACGCTTATGTTTTGGCGAAATCCGCGGGTGCGGAATGTACTCACCGCAACATTCCTTGTGTGCGCGTGCCTGCTCGCAATTCCTGAAGACCGCAATGCCCGGACGTACTGGTCGCCCTACCAGAAACTGGTTTTGCAGGCGCTTTACAGTGATGGCCAGATTACCGCTTACGTGCTCAACACGAATGATTCCTGGTACCAGCAGATTCTCAATCTTTCACCGGAATTTGTTCAGCTTCACTCACGGTTCTTTCAGCGTCATCCCCTGGATCAGAACTCTTACAACATGCCCTACCGTTTTTATCCCGCGCCACCCTCGGTGCTGGTACTGGGATCGGGCATGGGCAACGATGTCGCTGCTGCTCTTCGCAATGGCGCCGGACGGGTCGAGGCCATTGAGATCGATCCCCTGATTCTGAAACTCGGCCGCGAACTTCACTTCGAGCATCCGTACCAGTCGCCGCGCGTGCATGTCACGGTCGATGACGCTCGCAGCTACATCGAGAACAGTCACGATCAGTTCGATCTCATTGTCTTTTCGCTGCTCGATTCACACACGACTACATCGCACTTCACCAACATCCGTATCGATAACTACGTTTACACGCACGAGGCACTGCAGCGTGCCCGGCAGTTGCTGAAGCCCGACGGCCTGTTCATCGTGAAGTTTCAGGTCGATACTCCCTGGATCGCCGGCCGCCTCCACCAGCTGTTACACGACACATTCGGCCAGGATCCGATCCAATTTCAGACCGACATTGGGGGTTATGACAGCTCCGGACGATTTTTCGTCTCCGGATCGGCGGAGCGCCTTGCGAAAGCCACGGCCGAGCCCGCGCTCGCTGCCTATCTCGCGTCCCACGGCAATATGCCGATGGAATCCGCCCGCGTCACCACGGATGATTGGCCCTACTTCTATCAGCACGAACCCGGTCTCCCCATCATCGTGATCCTGGTTTCGATCGCCGTGCTGGTTGTCTTCGGATGGTTCCTGCGGCAAGCCAGCGCGGAAGGCGCGGGTCTCGATTTTCACTTCATGTTGCTGGGTGCCGGATTCATGCTGCTCGAAGCCCAGATCGTCAGCAAGATGGCGCTTCTGTTCGGCACGACTTGGGTTGTGAATGCCGTGGTTGTCTCGGGATTGCTATGCCTGATTGTCGGCGCCAACTTCGTGTACGGCGCCTTCCCGCGAATCCCGCTCGCCGCGGCTTATGCGGGCCTTTTCCTGGCCCTCGCCGTGTTGTACGTCGTTCCCATGCAGAAGCTGTTCTTCGAGTCGTGGTCGCTGCGTGCGATTGTGGCTACGTTCGCTCTCTGCACTCCAGTGTTCTTCGCGGGGATCATCTTTGTCTCAAGCTTTGCCCGCGCAGGCTTCCGCGGCAGCGCGTTAGGTTCGAACCTCTTCGGCGCGTTGATCGGCGGCCTTCTGGAGTCGGCATCGCTTTGGTTCGGCTTAAAGTCACTCACGATCTTCGCCGCGATCCTGTACCTGGGCTCCGCGATTTTCCTGAGCCGCGCTACTACCGCGAAAGAAGAGTTGTCCGTCGTCCCGGAGCCGGTGGCACATTCGTAACACGGCGGCGTGGCGCCGACGCTTTCCCCCAAGTGCTATCCTGACCTCAGCGCGCCATGAAGGTTCTCTACGAAAACCTCCCCGAGGTCGAAATCGGCGGGCGCAAGCTCGTAGGCCGCGTCCTGTTTGGCTTGCTGATTCTGATCGCGATTCTGGTCGGCGCAACCGGCGGCTTGCTGCTTGTTTACACTACCGACCTGCCCCAGGTCGATGCCCTGGAAGCCTATCGGCCCAGCTCGATCACCGAGCTCTATGACGATCACGGCAAGGTCATCGGGTCGTTCGCGTTGCAGCGCCGAGTCGTCGTGGGATACGAGGATTTCCCGCCGGTGCTTCGCGACGCACTGGTCTCCATCGAAGATAAAGATTTCTATCGGCACTCCGGAATTAATTTCTGGCGCATCGTCGGCGCTGCCTATCGCGACATCGAATCCGGAGGCAAAGTCCAGGGCGCATCCACGCTGACTATGCAGCTCGCCCGCAATCTCTTCCTTTCCCCCGATCGCCATTGGCAGCGCAAGGTACAGGAGGCGATGCTCGCCATCCAGATCGAGCGGCGTTTTACCAAGCCCCAGATTTTCACTCTGTACGCCAACCAGATTGCGCTCGGGCACGGAGTGTTCGGGTTCGAAGCTGCGTCAGAGTTTTACTTCAGCAAGCCGGCGAAGCAGTTGACGTTGCCCGAGGCTACACTGCTGGCGGCCCTTCCCAAAGGACCAACCTACTATTCGCCGATTAACCATCCTGATCGTGCACAAAGGCGCCGCAATATGGTGATCAACGCCATGGTCGAGGATGGCAAGATCACAGCCGCACAAGCCAACGACGCACGTTCCGCTCCGCTTACGCTGCGGCTCGCGCACGATCCGAACTCGTTGGCCCCGTATTTCGTCGAAGAAATTCGGCGTTACCTGGAGGGCAAGTTCGGCACCGATCAGGTTCACGAGGGCGGATTGAAGGTCTACACCTCGCTCGATGTCGAATTGCAGAAAGCTGCTAACCAGGCGTTACTCGACGGCCTCGCTGCCTATGAGCGACGCCACGGCTGGAAGGGGCATCTGGAAAATGTCGTGGCTGAAGGTGAAGTTCTCGAGAAATATTCCCATCCCGACTGGGACGACGAGCCCGCTATCGGCGGATACGTTCACGCGCTGGTCACGGCAGCTGGTCCAGGAATTGCTACCCTGAAGTTCGGTCGCTATACCGCGGCTATGGGGCAGGCCGATGTTGCCTGGACCCAGCACAAACTCCCCGACATCCTGAAGTCCGGCGACGTGTGCTACGTCAAAATTGTTTCTTTAGGCGCGAACGGTGCCGCGAAAGTCAGTCTGGAGCAAGACTCCGGCGCACAAGCGGCCTTGATTGCGATCGACAATGCCACCGGCGGGATCAAAGCCATGGTTGGTGGACGCGACTTCAATACCTCGAAGTTCGATCGCGCCACGCAGGCTCTTCGTCAGGTCGGCTCTTCTTTCAAGCCTTACGTCTACACCACGGTGATCGACGGCGGCGCCAGCCCTGACGATACCATTCTCGATGAGCCTGTCAGTTTCGATACGCCTTCCGGCCCCTACACTCCGCACAACTATGACGAAAAATTCGAGGGCATCATCACGCTTCGGCGCGCGCTGGCTCAGTCGCGCAATATTCCCGCGCTGAAACTCGCGAACAAGGTCGGTATCAAGAGTGTGATCGACTACGCCGAACGCTTCGGCGTTACTTCCAAGTTGCCTCCATACTTGCCCGTCGCGCTGGGATCGGCGGAGATCACGCTGCTGGAACAGGCCTCCGCTTACAGCGTTTTTCCGAATGATGGCGTGCGCGTCAGCCCGCGCTACATCACGCGCGTCACCGACTACGAAGGCCGCGTGCTGGAGGAAGATTTCCCCGAAGTCAAAGATGTGATCAGCGAACGCACCGCCCGCATCATGACCTCGATGCTGCGCGAAGTCGTCCTGCACGGCACCGGCATTGCGGCTGCGAAGCTGCCGTTTGCGGTGGCGGGCAAGACGGGCACGACGAACGACTTCACCGATGCATGGTTCGTGGGATTCACGCCCACCATGACGTGCGGAGTTTGGGTCGGTTACGACGAAAAGAAATCACTCGGGGCAAAAGAGACTGGCGCCCACGCCGCCCTGCCCATCTGGGCCAACTTCATGACTGTCGCGATGAGCGGCAAGGATGTCGGCGACTTTCAGCCCTCGCCCATCGCATCGCACGCAGCACAAAAAGTCGATACGCCGGATACTGCCCCAGCCACCGAAGAATCGCACTAATCGGCCCCGCAACTGCACTGGTGCCAATGCGGGATTTGACAAACCATCTCGACGATATAAACTCCTCGCTGCAAAGCAGCGCTGTTCGATCGGTTCCGCTCCGCGTTCGTCAAGGGGGCTTGATATGCCGACTCGCGGTGGTTCGCTCTGGGCTCTTCTTGCGATTTCAGTAGTTGTTCAACTTGGATGCGGCGGAGGCTCTACGGTCGTCCCACCCCCACCGCCGAATCCTCCAAGCATCCAAGCGATATCTCCGAACAGCAGTCACCAGGGAGGGGCAGCCTTCACACTAAGTGTGGTCGGCTCGAACTTTCTCTCGGGCGCCACCGTGCAGTGGGCTGGAAGCGGCATGCCGACGACTGTGGTCAGCAACAATCTGGTTACCGCCAGTATTCCCGCGAGCGCGGTGGCAGGCGTGGGGCCGTACGCCATCACCGTTGCGAACCCAGCGCCGGGCGGGGGCGCATCGAACTCTTTGAATTTTGCTGTGCCGTGCGTGATTCCTCCGCCGGCGCCGGCCGCCAACCAAACCAAAGCTCGCGTTGGCGCCTATTATTTCGACGGCTGGTCGGGCCCGCTCACCAACTTTCATTTCCAGCAATTGCCTCTAGGGCCGTACCAGGATCGCCAGCCTTTCTCCGCATGGCAGGACAACTCGCCCTGCGCGATCGAACAGCAACTGGCGACAGCGCATAACTTCGGCATCGACTTTTTCGTTTTCGATTGGTACTTCAACGTCGCGGTTACCGATCCGGGAGAGAATCTCAACTCCGCGCTTCAAATCATGCACGCACTTCCCAACCGTCACGGCATGCAGTTCGCCATTCTCTACGTAACCGGATCCCCCTTTGACGTGGCGCCAGCCGATTGGAGCACAGCCGTGAGCGAGTGGGTGAGCTATATGACCGATCCGGATTACGTACAGGTCAATGGCGAGCCCGTATTCTTCATCATCAACGTAGGATCAATGCGACAAGTTTGGGGAACCTCCTCTGCCGTGGTCGCGGCGCTCAATCAATTGCGCTCTGCCGCCCAGGCACAGGGTCTTCCCGGCGTCTACATTGTGGGCGGTTTCGGGGTGCCGGACGGCACGATGGGACAGCATTCCCTGGGAGATGGGTTCTCCATCGCGCAATCCGATGGCTATGATGCGATTGCGTTTTACGGCTATCCTTTTGCGCCTCCGCCGGTAAACGGCATGCTGCCTTTTTCCACTCTCTCTGATGCCGGGCACTGGATGTGGAACGAAGCAACGCTCAGCAGTCCGCTTCCCTACATTCCGACAGCGATGAGCGGCTGGGATCCGCGTCCGTGGAATGAGGCCGAGTCCATTAGCGGAGACTTGATGTGGTACAGCCGAATGCCACAGGACGTGGCAACATTTGTCCAGGACGCGATTGCCTGGACCGCCGCGAATCCACAGCTGCGCCCCGAGCCCGCTCCGGCCCCGCCGCTGGTTCTGATCGAAGCCTGGAACGAATTCGGGGAAGGAAGTCACATCATTCCGACGGCTGGAGACGGAACTACTTATGGCGATGCGCTGGCAGCTATGCTGCTGGCACCTTAGCCCGAAGCGATCTCCACAAAGTCACGGTCTTCGAAGTTGTAGAAATTTCGAGAAGGCGGGCTCTATGCTATTGCGTGGCGGTTTGTCTTTCTATTTTGTCGCTGCTCTGACGTTTGTAACAACCGGGTTCGCACAGCCATCACGCCCACAAGCAGGCGATGCGACCGCCAAATCCGCCATCGAGCACGTCCTCCGCACCCAGCAGGACGCCTGGAATCATCACGACCTCGACGCGTTCATGACGGGCTACTGGAATTCTCCGGATCTGACGTTCTTCTCAGGCGCGAAAGAATCCAAAGGATGGCAGGCCACGATCGACCGCTACCGGGCAACCTATCAGGGGGCTGGAAAGGAAATGGGGGAGCTCGATTTCTCCGAATTGCGAATCGAGGTCCTCGGCCCCGACGCCGCGTTCGTTCGGGGCATCTGGCAGCTAACCATGTCCGACGGCAAGACGCCGCACGGCCGCTTCACCCTGATCTTTCGCAAATTCCCCGACGGCTGGAAGGTCATCCATGACCACACGTCGGCGGCCGATTAAGCGACGCTATTCAGTTGCTCAGCCGGAAAAAGCAACGCCGCTTCGCGGCTGGACAGCCCCTTCGACTTCGCTCAGGCAGGCTAGGGCGGCTGTCCCCACACCCTACCTTTTCACACGTACTTGTACCCGCGTCCCGTCGGGCAGACTGCCATTCTCAAGTTCCACTTTCCCCTGCCTGACGATTCCCTCAAATTCCTGTGGCAATGACCGTACTGCCGGGCGCGCGGGCGGGCCTGTCCTGAGCGAAGTCGAAGGGTCGCTCGCAGCCACATGTTCCACACTCCTCCCCATGCCGCGATCCATCGCTTCATTGGCCAGGCGGTCGGCTTCCTGATTGTGCTCGCGCAGTGCGTGACCGATCGAAAACCAGTCGAGCTGCTTAATCAGTTCCTTCGCGCGCCCGTGCAGGTCCTGCAGCGTGGCGTTCTTAACCTTGTAAATGCCTTTGATCTGGCGGACCAGCAGTTCCGAATCGCTGATGAGCTTCAGCGCTTTCGGACCATGCTCCAGCGCGTACTCCAACGCCGCAATCAATCCCTGATACTCGGCGAAATTATTGGTCTGGTGGCCAAGATACTCGCTGAGGGCGGCGACCTTTCGCCCGGACTCATCCTTGATCACAACGCCGTAACCTGACGGTCCGGGATTGCCGCGCGCACCGCCGTCACTGTGAGCGACCAGATAGTGCGCGGGAGGATTGTCATGAGGCTCGAAAAGAGTGCGGGAGTGAGATGCTGGCATGATGAGAGTCTAATTCCTCTGTGTTGCCCTGTGGCCACAGTGGTGAAAAATGAACTTCATGTGTACACGGTCGAACGGATTAACGTCCTGCAGCGAGCCGGGTGGCGAGCCGAGGCGGGAGCTTCGCCGCGAAGATACGGTCCTGGGCTGCTTTCAGGTTGTAAGGAGTACGGTGGAAGTGAACCACGCTCGCTTCGCTGTCATACAGAGCGAAGGCGGCGCGCCAATCTCCGTCGCGCGGCTGTCCTACCGATCCCGGATTGATCAGATAGCGCGCGTTGGTCTTCAGCTGCAACGGCACAGACTCTGCCTGTCCCACCGTTCGATATTCCGGACGGAATCCGTCGGCCGACGAGCCGTTGGCGAAGAATCCGCCTTGCAGATGCGTGTGGCCGAAAAACGTAAGCGGCATCGTCAGCGTAATCAGCGGAGCCAGCGCATCTCCCAAAGAGACGACGTATTCGTCCTCATCGTTGGGCGAGCCGTGGACCAACTGGATCTCGGGAAAATCCGGCAGGGAAACCGGCCCATGTGGTAGTTCCCGCAGCCACTGCAAGTTCTCAGGAGTCAGAGTGTCGCGCGTCCAAATCGCAGCCGCCGCAGCCATGGGATTGAAATCGTCCAGATCCATCAATCCAGTGGCGGCTTTGTCGTGATTCCCGCGCACGAAGACCTTGCCCAATTCGCGAGAGCGACTCGCCACCTCATTCGGACTGGCGCCGTAGCCTACGATGTCGCCCAGGTTCACGATGGTGTCGAATGAGGGCGCGGCCGCCAGAGAGGCATCCAAAGCTTCCAGATTGGCGTGAATGTCACTGAGCAACAGTATGCGCACGGATCACCGGACAAGTTGCCGATTATAGACTGATGTTCATGCTTCGTGTATCGGACTGACGTGGGCGATGTAGAATCCGAGACGTGAAGTGGCAATTCAAAGGCAAAACACCGGGGTGGGCGAAACTCCTGGCAGGAGTGCTCGTGCTGAATATTCTCCTGCAGATCGCGACTGCTTACTGGATTGCGCGTTGGGCACCCATCCAAACGGACCCGGTGCACTCCTATAGAATTCGCGTCCGCGGAGGGCCAACTTACTTTGTGCAGCCCTGGCTCGGGACGTACTCCGACTATGGACTCTACGTAGGCTTCGTCCTGCTTGGTGTGTTCGGGCTGTTGTTGTGGGTGAATCGCGATCAGCTGGAGAGAATTTCCTAGCGATTTACGACCGGGCACCGCGCCCAGTGTCCGGCTGTCACTTCGACCAGAGCGGGCAATTCCGCCACACACGCTTCGATCCGGTATTTGCACCGGGGTTCAAACGCACATCCCGGAGGCAAGGCCTGCAGAGATGGAACGGTGCCTTCGATCGTCTGCAGTGGACGATTGCGATCGGTCCGGAGATCCGGCACGGCATGAAGAAGCCCGCGTGTGTAGGGGTGCGCGGGAGACTGAAAGATGTCGCGCTTCGAACCAAGTTCCACCAGGCAGCCGGAGTACATCACAGCCACGCGATCGGCGACCTGCGAGACCACGGCCAGATCGTGCGAGATGAAGAGCATGGTCAAGCCGAACCTGTTGCGCAACTCCGCGAGCAACTCAAGAATCTGAGCTTGAATCGTTACATCAAGCGCGGTGGTCGGTTCATCGGCGATCAGCAACTGCGGGCGGTTGACGATCGCCATGGCAATCATGACCCGCTGGCGCATCCCGCCGGAAAGTTGATGGGGATAGTCGCGGGCGCGGCGCGCGGCGTCAGGAATGGCAACGTCGTTCATCGCATCGACGGCGCGTTTCCGTGCTTCCTTCTTAGAAACGGCATTGTGTGCCGCGACCGCTTCTGCAATTTGATCGCCCACCCGCATTACGGGATTGAGCGCGGTCATCGGCTCCTGAAAGATCATGGCGATGCGCGATCCCCTCAATTGGCGCATCGATTCATCGTCGAGGCG
>DATEHP010000207.1:0-5164 GCA_035279505.1 Candidatus Sulfotelmatobacter sp.
TAGAATATCGGAACTGTAAATTGATGTAGTATTTTCGATAACTTCTTGCACCGCCGGGATGGCGAAATTGGCAGACGCAGCGGACTTAAAATCCGCAGGTCCGAAAGGACTGTGGGGGTTCGATTCCCCCTCCCGGCACCAGCTAACCCATTCACCCGCCGCTAATTTGGAAGGAGCACCGCCTGCCCGGGAATCGGTCACTACACCAGGAGTGGTTCTTTTCTGGTCACTCTGACCGAAGTCTGACCAGACGGGGCCACGCTGGTCTTGCGCTCGGCTTCCAGCGTGTCGACGGGTCGGCGATATCTCGTCCATGACAATGTAGTGGCGATCGAAGACCGATGCCGTTTTGTGGCTGCTGAACATGTCCACCTCCTAGGCAGCGCCACTCCGCCGCAGATTTCTGACGGTTGTTCGACCTAGGTCTCTGGAACAGGAGGCCAGCGTAGCCAGGCTTTTTGTTGCCGCACGGGCAGTTGGTTTCGATTATGCTGCTTCCGCACGCCGGTGCAGACATAAGTGCCGACTAATGCACCCAGACCAGGTGCCATTCGTTCGCGGAAATCTTTGACTTGCACACTGGTCGCCGAGACCTTCCGCGGCGCCCCTCGCATCGTGGCGACCATACGCCGGGTCGGCAGCTTAGGAAATGTTTAGGATCCGTTGCTGCCACTGTTCTATGCGGAACCACTGTCCGCCGTCGACTTCCACGAAGCTCTGCGGGTACAGCGCCTTATGCCCATCGCAGCAACACAAAGCGCAGGAGGTGAAGTGCAGGCCCGGACGAAAACCTGCACTGAAGAATCTTTCAAGCGCCTACTTCTGCCAGGCAACCCCAGGATATAGGCTGGGAATACGCATACCACGATAGGCGTTCTGCCCGCTAATATTCATCTGCCAAACGATTTGCGGATTGTCCGTTTGCGTCATCTCCGTAATCTGAGAAGCAAGCGAACCAAACGGAATCGTGGCGTCAAATTCGACATTCCCATTCGGTAGAACCGAGGCATTGCCTCCCCAATAGGAGTAATAGCCGGGGAGGTATTCCCAAAGCAAGTTAGCAATATGTGTACTCTCGTCGATCTGAAGGACAATCGCGCGCGAGTAGCATGTTGCCCCGGTTGAGGGTGCGGAACCAGCATCTTCCGGAGGCGCGAAAATCATGGACTAACGGCGATGTTCGCGCTTCCGCTAATTCCGATCGCGTCGATGATCTCCCCCGAGATGGTCTGGTTTCCAGAGGTCGCTAGAACGAAGCCATTCGTCCAGGTATGAGAGCCTGCATCAGCTGGAGTGAAGTAGTAGTCTTTGGGAAGTGCAGCAGCTGGATCGGAACTAGTGAAGTGGATGCGACTGTTGATGACCGCGTCACGCTTTCCATCGATCGTAACCGTGACGTTCACAGTGAAGGGGGAACCCGCCGTCGCAGTAAGGGGAGCTGCGACATTCAGCACGGCATGAGTTGTGCCGCATTCGCATGTCATAAGGCACGCGGCAACGATGCACGGGGCACAAATAACAGCGGCGCAGCCCGATCTCATCAAGGTGAAAACCTCCCAAAATTTAAAAAAAGCCTGACTTGCAGCAGAGCGGAATCCGAGTTTACGCCGTGCACGCTCGTATTCCTCTCGCCTACCGAACGGCAAGTCAAGTAACCGAAAAGCCAAAATCTCGTGCTTCGGCTCACCGAGACTGATGGTGGGGTTTTCCTAACCGCATATCGAAGCCGATCATTGGTCCGTAAACATTGATGCCGTAATTGGTAAATTTCGGTTCGGAGAGATATCCGTTTGATATGTGCATGTAGTTCATGCCAGCTGAGAAGGAATATTTCGTGTCGAAATTGTACCGGACACCCACGCCCAGGTTATAGGTGAAGGTGAGATTTTGGCCTTGGGAAAAAAGGACGCCTAGCGGCTCTTTCGCGTCGATCATCCCGGCGCCGCCCCGTTGTTCGAGGAACGGTACTGCCTTCCAATTACGGTGTACAAAATTGCGGCGGATTCCAAACATGAAAGCGTAGTAGTGACTCTCGGGTCCCCTTGGAATCAGTGTAATGGAACCGCTAAAGGTGAAATCCGTGTTGCCGCGGAATATCCAACGCCACCCGACATTCGTCACGTGCCAGCGTAATGAGGCGATCATGGGCACGAGAGTGTATTTCAGTGGAGTCATGTTATAGGAGTCCCCCACAGCGAAATCGTAGATAAAAGGAATGTTGACGGGATGCCAGCCGACGTCCAGCCCGAACTCCAATCGATTACGATAGTAAATGTCCCGGTTGAAATCGGGCCGCTCGTGGTGCTGCGGCGTTACAAGCGATGACGCTTTGGAGTCTTCGTCTGGAGTGTCTTGCCCCACAGATTCAAATGGCGCAGGTATGCCAAAACTCACGTTCTGCTCAGAACCAAACGAAGAACTAGAGCGTGCGCTGGCGCAGGGCTGGCCGAATTTGATCCATAAGTTTTGCGGAGAGGGATCCGAGCGCGGATGATCGGCTGAGCCGAAGATTGCTGAGACTCCCAATAACGCCCGAGTGCCGCGCTGGGCGTCCACGCGATTGCAACCGACACTGCAATGTCTTGGACTCAGGCTGAGTGGATGGACGCTACCTAGGAATCCCGCCCCAGATTGAGCTTCCGTCGGCATGCCTGTCATGAGAACCAACACAGCTATGATTAGGGCCGGCAGACGACCGAGTCTACCGATTTCCAGCGGGCACCTATCGCAAAAATTTAGGAATGCGAATAGTCGCCGCATGCCGCTCCTTTCCCTGAAGAAGTCGAACCTTATACCACAGTGAGGTGAAACCGGACAGAACTCAAAGGCCCGAGAGTGTCAATAAAGCCACGATCTGAACCAAGTAACGGTTCATCGGCCAGGCTAAATGTTGGAGATGGACACGAAAATTCCATGAAGCTCAATGTTTGTGAGGCGTTGGCCAAAAGCTGAATTGAACCGATGCGGAGAAGTCAGACTGGCGGCCCATTGCGACCAGAGGGATCAGCCAGCGCTCGTATTGGACATTCCCCATGAAACGAAAGCCCGGTCCAGTGAAGATGTCGGCATTGACGGCGACATCATTTTGGCTCCCGCCTTGAGGAACGTAACCGGGATCTAGTATGCGGTGCCGAAGTTCTACGCCGATTTTTCTGCGTGGACCGAGCCAATAGTTCGCGTGGATTTGCTCCCCTTGTGCAGACCGTCCAATCCATGTTCCGATCAGGCGTCCGTCATTGTTATAGCCGCTGTTGTATTGGCCATTGTAGTAAATACAAATCCCGCAGAACGCGATGGGGTTTGTATATCCCCCCTCCACCCGGAGATCCAATTTCGAGATTCCAGGAACTTTGGCCAAGTAGATCCCCGCCTGTGACGCATTTCTACGCATGTACGGTATGGGCGACGGTTCGTCTTCGCTGACGGTTTCCCCATAGAACGTGAGCCAGTCGCGGAGTCCGGGGACGCGATACGAGAAATCGGCGGTCGTCCGACCATCTCCCAGGACATCTCCATGGAAATGCTTGCCGAAACTGCTATCCAGGAAAGTCGTGATGTTTAGAGGATTTCCGGGACCGCCATAGACAGTCGTTTTCGACATTCCAAACTCGAAATTGGGCGTCAGCTTGAAACTCGCTTTTCCGCCGCTGAGGTAGGGCTGCGGATGTAAATTCTTGCCGTATTGCCCCAACACCGCGATGGAGGTCGTACCCGTATTAAAGGTCGTCTGAAATTCGGCTCCCGTCATGTGGCCAATGAATCCTTCAATCCTCACATCGCCTAGATAACGGAGAATCCAGGGCAACCGAAAGGGGCTGACCCGATCGACGGTGAACATGTTGTTCATCGGTGCGGCGTTGTTGGTAAGGATAACGTTCCCCCCCTCGCTGGGTCCCCACCACAAACTGTTTCTTCCGAACGAGAACTGCCAGTTGCCAAGGTTCAGTCCGAGATATGTGTCGAGCAGACGAAATCGGCTGATCGATGCAACCGGAAGCGCGGGACCGGTGGGCCAGTTATCCGTGCGATTGAAAAAATCCAGTTCCGCCTGCGTCGGTGCTGAAGCAGATGGTGCGTACTGATATTCGCCGCGAACATAAAACACAAGAGGTCCGGCGGTCGCATAGCCGGAGGCCCCGTCTACCGCATTGAAGCCCTTCTGATACGGGCGCCCGTAGTCATTCAGCAAAGTCTGTCCGAAATGGTAGTTATCGGTGAGAGGAGTGCCAGAGATTCCGAGGAAACGAGAGTACGCGGATTCGAATTGGACGTCGAGGTTATGCTCGCCATTCATCAAGTCAGATTCGTGTCCGAATTCCTTCGAGAGCGAGTCGTAAAGCTGCTGGACTTCGGTGGGGCCCTCACCGACGTGTTCGGAGGCTTCCTTCAACAGGCGAGCGCATTCTATGCGGGTCCAGGGGCGGATACTTAGCGATTCGGACTGAACGTATCCGAGAGCAGCCAACCGTTCCAGGGCTGGGTAGACCCAACTGTCAAGCGGAACATAGCTGGAGCCCATAAATCGTGTTTCACCGAGCGCATGGGCTTCGTCGGCTTCCTCGACTCTGTGGAAAGTGCCGTATCGCGCCATGTCAGCGTCGCTGTAATGAGAATGTGCCCGGTATACTTGCCGCCCCATATACCAACCGAGGGCTGCGCCTATGACGACATCTGATGCGAAATGCTTGTGACCTGCCCAACGTGCGGCACTCACTCCGCCGGCTGCGCCGTAAGCGAATAACTGCGTCAGAGGACCGGGATATTCGTGTGCGATTACACTTGCGATCGCCCAACTCACCGAAGAATGGACGGATGGAAAGGAGTCTCCTCCGACGAAGAACCGGCCGGTGCCACTACCGGTGAAGGGCCGCTCTCGCCCGGCTGCATATTTGAAAATCTCCGTATCCGCCAGAGCACCAATGGCCGCTTCCCCGGCAAGAATGCCCGTCTCGCGCTTTTGATCATCCTTCTGAATGTGTCCCAAGAGAAACAGTCCCGCGCCAGCGGCGGTCAGCACTGCGACCCCGGCATTGGAGGCGGTGGCTGCATGGGAAACTGTGCTCGGCGTCGTTGGGACGTGTTTTTCAATAGTATTGTCCGACTTGATCAGCAATCCTCCGACTACAAGTGATGGGGCAATCCATTCCCATTGCTTCTGCGACAT
>DATEHP010000208.1:0-3985 GCA_035279505.1 Candidatus Sulfotelmatobacter sp.
CGATTGGGCACGGATTGTCTGAATCACCATCGCAACTGCTTGGTCCAGTCGCTTCAGAGCCTCCTCCTTCGATGGAGGATTGGGCTCGGTGAATTCGCGGGCGCGGTCGCGGACGTAGCCGGTGTTCGCGATCTGGGTGCCGATGTAATAGTTGAGGTTACCGGTCAGGTGCAGGACCAGGTGACCGAAACTGTTGCCATAAGGAAACGGCTTGGTCCAGAATTGCGTTTCCGCGAGCGGCGCGGCGAGCTCGCGCACCCGGGCCAGGTTGGCGAAGTAGCGATCGGCGAGAGTTGTGGCTAGCGTGGCGTCGAGTTCAGGCATTCTCTCCTGCTTCGCGGGCGTATGCACCCACGTTATACCCTAAACTACGCTGGCGGTCTCCTGCTTCAACTTCTCGGCTTGATAGTGCGTGATCAGGGCTTCGATTAACGGTTGGATTTTGCCATCCATCACCGCTTCGAGTTGGTGAATCGTGAAGCCGATGCGGTGGTCGGTGAGACGGTTTTGCGGGAAGTTGTAGGTGCGGATTTTTTCGCTGCGGTCTCCCGAGCCCACCATGGCCTTACGCTCTTTGGCAAGGGCCTGCTGCTGCTTTTCCATTTCGATTTCGTAGAGGCGCGAGCGCAGCACACGCATGCCTTTTTCGCGATTCTTGATCTGCGATTTTTCGTCCTGGCAGCTGACCACGGTATTCGTCGGGATATGCGTGATGCGCACGGCTGAGTACGTTGTGTTCACCGATTGGCCGCCGGGGCCAGAGGAGCAGAACGTATCAATGCGCAGGTCTTTAGCTTCAATTTTGATGTCGACGTCTTCGGCTTCGGGCAGGACGGCGACGGTGACGGCGGAAGTGTGGACGCGTCCCTGCTGCTCGGTGGCGGGCACACGCTGCACGCGGTGCACGCCGCTTTCGTACTTGAGCTGCGAATAGACCCGGTTGCCTTCGATGATGGCGATGACTTCCTTCAAGCCTCCAGCCGATGACTCTGATGACGATAAAATCTCAACCTTCCAGCGCTGCGTTTCGGCATAGCGGGTATACATGCGGAAGATTTCGGCGGCGAAGAGCGTCGCTTCGTCTCCCCCGGTGCCGGCCCGGATTTCAAGGATGACGTTCTTTTCGTCGTTAGGATCCTTGGGCAGCAGCAGAACCTTTAACTCCTCTTCCGCGCCAGTAACACGGGCTTGTAGCCTATCGAGCTCTTCCTGAGCATAGGCGCGCATATCGGGGTCTTTTTCATCTGCCAAGACCGCCTTGCTTTCGGCGATCCCTTTGGTCAGGTCGCGGTATTCCCGATATTTCTCGACGATGGGCGCAATCTCGGCGTGCGCCTTGGCAGTCTTCTGGTATCTCGCCGAATCGTTGACGATATCCGGCGAAGCAAGGGCATGGGTCAGCTCGTCGTAACGGGCTTCGATTTGGTCCAATCTTTCAAACATGGCGATCGTCTTTCGTAGAGACGTAGTTTGCTACGTCTCAGTTTGCTGCGCGGAGAGCTATTGTCGCGCGGGCAGTAGAGACCTAACAAGTTACGTCTCTACGATTTTAATTGTGGAAGAGTCGAAGAGAGAAGTATTCGCGGCGGGGCCGCTAGGCAACGACCAACTCGCCGCCCCGTTCTTTTTCCAGCGACATGGCCTGGTCGAGCGCCGTGATTGCGCATTGTGCCTGCTCGTCGGATGGAGGCTTGGTGGTGATGCGTTGCAGCCAGAGACCAGGGGCGGTCATCAGCGCGAAAAGGGATCCGCGGCGTTTGGCGGCGAAGCGGATGATTTCGTAAGAGACTCCGGCGATGATCGGCAGCAGGGCGATGCGCGAGGCGAAACGCGCCCAGAATGTGGTGAACGGGACCAGCATGTAGAAACCGATCGAGATCAGCATGACGGTCATCAGGAAACTGGTGCCGCAGCGGGGATGAAAGGTCGAATACTTCTGCACGGCTGCGCTGGTGAGCGGGTCTCCACTTTCGAAAGCGAAAACCGTTTTGTGCTCCGCGCCGTGGTACTCGTAGACGCGGCGGATGTCTTTCCAGAGCGAAACGCCCCATATGAACAGCAGGAACAGACCGAGGCGGATGACGCCGTCCACGAGGTTGAAGATGATGCGTCCGCCGAGAGCGGGGTCAATCTTCTTGAGCTCTGTCGCCGCCAGCAGGGGAATGTACTTGTACATGAAGATGAAGAAGGCGATGGAGATGATCACGTTGACGGCGGCCAGCCAGCCGCTGATGGCAGCGGCTTTCTCGCGGCCGTCCTTAGAAGATGCCGGCAT
Source organism: Candidatus Sulfotelmatobacter sp. (assembly GCA_035279505.1). Lineage (GTDB taxonomy): Bacteria > Acidobacteriota > Terriglobia > Terriglobales > Acidobacteriaceae > Sulfotelmatobacter. The sequence continues at coordinate 2,276 of DATEHP010000208.1, forward strand.
CTGGGAACTGGAACCTTCCGCCTCGCTTCGCTTTAGCGGGACAGCCGAGGCGGGTGTCGCTACGTTGTCTGCGGTCATTACGTCTTCTATCGCAACGTTCGCGGAGAAGCGGAGGGCGCGATAGCCTAGCGTCATGGCGTAGCCCAGCGTCATTACCCCGCGGACGATCGGCCAAGCCATCCATTTATGTTTTTCGGAGGGGCGCTCGAGCGGTTCGCTCAGGGTGACAACCTCTCCCGAGGGCTTGCGGCAGGCGATTGCCCACGCGTGCGGAGAACGCATCATAACGCCCTCGAGCACGGCTTGGCCGCCAACCAGGGTTTCTTCTCCGCTCTCAAGGGCGGGGAGTAGCTGGATCGCAGCCAGAAATCGCAGATAGTTCCGCAGGAAACGCACGACTATTTGATGCTCCTCAAGGAGGCACGACGCAGCTCGTAGCTTATCACAGGGCGTGGGTGATTTAGGATTGGAGGCTGAGATCGGTAAGTGGTGCATTTTCAGTGGGAGAGAGGGCTCGCCTAGCTCCTCCCTTCGCCAGCGCCAAGGTCGGTCGGGCGATGAAAGTCAAAATCCCCACCCTCTCGCAGAAAACGCGACCAGGGTGGGGCACCATCGACTCTCTGGGAAGAATTTTGAAGGGAATTCATGCAACGGCTTGCTACAACCTGCGAGGCGATCGCAGCCACCACCAAGAAGCTGCAGAAGACGGCTCTGGTCGCGGAGTATCTGCGGTCGCGGACCGTAGACGAAGCGTCGGTGTCGGCGGTGTTTCTGTCGGGGCGTCCGTTTCCGGTCTGGGAGGAGGCTACGCTGCAGGTGGGCGGACGGTCGGTTTGGGGCATCGTGGCAGAACTTGCGGGCAAAGGGCAGGACGAACTTACGGCGTCGTACCGGCGACTGGGCGATCTGGGAGCGGTCGCGGGAGATTTGCTGCCGCAGCGATCAGGTCAGGGTTTGGCCGTGCTCGAGGTCGAGGCTTTCTTTCGGCAGATCGCGGCGGCGCGAGGCGGGTCGGCAAAGACGGGGATCCTGCGCGAACTGCTTTCGCGATCGACTCCGCTTGAGGCCAAGTACATCGTGAAGATCATAACCGGGGATCTGCGGATCGGATTGAAAGAGAGTCTCGTGGAGGAAGCGATTGCGAAGGCTTACGGAAGCACTCCCGCCGAGGTGCAGCGCACGAACATGCTGCTGGGGGATATCGAGGAGACTGTGCGTCTGGCGGCTGGAGGCCGACTGAGTGAGGCGCGCATGCGGCTGTTTCATCCGTTGGGGTTCATGCTGGCGAGTCCGGTGGAATCAACGGAAGAAGGGCTGAGTTACTTCTCCGAAGCGGCGGTAGAGGACAAGTACGATGGGATTCGGGCGCAGGCGCACGTTTCTGACGGCGAGGTGAGGATCTTTTCGCGGACGCGGGATGAGATCACGGAATCCTTTCCGGAACTGCCGCCGGCCCTGGCGGGGCTGCCACAGGATGCGATTCTCGATGGAGAGATTGTGGCATGGGAATATCCGGTGCGGCTGGAGGCTACGCAGACGGTGGTAAATGAAGCCGCCTCGGAAGAAGGCGAGGCCAAAGCGGATAATCTCGGCCGGGCGCGGCCGTTCAGCGTGCTGCAGCAGCGGCTGGGAAGGAAGAAAGTCAGCGAGATAATGCTACGGGAGAATCCGGTGGCGTATCTCGTCTTCGACGTGCTGTACGCGAATGGG
>DATEHP010000209.1:0-8424 GCA_035279505.1 Candidatus Sulfotelmatobacter sp.
AAGGGTTGCGCTTCGAGTTTGATCGTCTTCGCAATGGCCATGCCGCCTGCCGCGGCCGCACTTCCTTGCAAGAATGCACGTCGCGAAAGAATGCGTTTCATTCGAATCCCTCCTTGGAATTGACCGCTTGCAGTGTCTTGAAACCTTCAACCACGAAGGACACGAAGTAACACGAAGGAAATCATCGGTGCCTTCACTATCCGTTACAGCATCGGTTACTTCTTCAGCGGTTTGATGGCCACTTCTTTGAAAAACACGATGTCGTTGTCGCTGTGATTCTGCAGACCGAACCAGCCGAAATTCGGGCGTGTACCGTGTTGCGGTTCAAAATCAAACTTCTTCTCCGGTACCGGATCACCTTCTTTGTAGTCTGTGACCTTCTTTCCGTTGAGCATAACGATCGTGCGGGGACCGTCCAGGGTGATGTCCATCGTGTTCCACTCCGGGCCTGGTTTCCATGCGTTCTTTACCAAAGGCTTCGTCAGGGAGTACAGCATGCCGGTCTCGTGATACTCGTCCTCATTGGACTTTTCCGGATGATTGTCGATCTGGACTTCGTAGCCGTAGTGCACAGGCATCCACTCTTCACGAGGCTCGAGAGGAATGCGAATGAAGACGCCGGAATTGTCGTTTTCATCGCGCATCTTGAACACGACGTGGATTTCACAGTTTCCGATACGTCCTCCCGTCCAGTAGAGCAGGCCCATCCCACCGTGCGTCCGAATGAGGCCGTCTTCCACCGTGTCGCCCCCGGGGCCGACGTGCTTCCATCCCGTCAGATCTTTGCCGTTAAAGACCTGCTGCCACTTGCTGGGGTCGCCTTTGCAGGCGTTTTCATCGGCGGCGATCGCCAGTGTGGCGAAACTGGCGACCATAAAAATGCACACAGTAAATCGTTTTAGCATGGCGAATCTCCTGGAATGTCCTGCCTGGATCATTGGGGACAGACCAATCTACTCGCACAGGCAAGGAGAATCAATTCGAAAGGACCGAGGAGTCTCCTTGTGCTCATATGGGGATAGCCGCCTCGGCTGTACGGGAACCGCGAAGCGCGAGCGGAACCTATTCCCGTTTATCTACGAAGATTTTCGTTGACACTACGAACGTCTTCGTAGTATTGTGCCCTCCATGACGCGTTCGCCGCAGAAACCGACAGCATCCGAGCTTGAGATCCTTCGCGTTTTATGGGGCCGTGGGCCCTCGACTGTGCGTGAAGTGCATGAGGCGCTGAGCGAAAAGAAATCCCTGGGATACACCACTGTCCTAAAACTGCTCCAGATCATGACAACAAAAGGCACCGTGCGGCGAAACGAAACCCAGCGGGCGCACGTCTATGAAGCATGCCTTCCGGCGGAGCAGACCAAGCGGCAACTCGCGGGGGACATGTTGCAGCGCGTATTCGAGGGCTCGGCGAGTCAACTCATGATGCACGCCCTTGCCGGAAACAGGGCCTCGCGCGACGAGATCGAAGAAATTCGCCGGCTGCTCGACGAGTATGAAAGGAACCGCCGATGACGACTCTGACGAACTGGATTAGCCCGGGGACCATGCAATCGCTGGGATGGGCATTGTTGCATTTTCTATGGCAGGGGACTGCGTTGGCGGCGCTAGCGGCAGCGGCAATGGCCGCATTTCGCAAGCCTGCGACGCGATACCTGATCGGAATCGTCGCGCTGGGGTTGATGCTCGTTGGACCGGTCGCGACATTCGTTTTCTACTCGCAGCTGCATGCGAATTCCAGCGAGTCTGTAAAGTCGTCACCGCTTGCCGCGGCCGCTTGGCCAATTGCGAGGGGCAACACCGCGGCGAGCGGAGCGACCCCCCGAGTTCAGATTCGATCCCTCGACGCTCTTCCATGGCTGGTTGAAGTCTGGCTGCTCGGCGTCGCACTATTCAGCTTGCGGTCCGCAGGAGGATTCCTTCTGCTGGAGCGGGAGCGGCGCAGACAGTCGGCGGTCGTTAAAGATTGGGTGCTCGAGATCTGTCACGCGCTACAGGGCCAACTCGGCATCCATCGCGTGGTTCAGTACTGTGAGAGCACTTTCCTGCAGGCTCCCGCGGTGATTGGATGGTTTCGTCCCATCGTGTTTCTGCCGGCAACTGCTTTAACGGGACTCTCGGAGGAGCAGTTGCGTGTGGTGATTGCGCACGAACTGGCACACATCCGTCGGTTCGATGCGTTCGTGAACGTGTTCCAGGTTTGTGTCGAGACACTGCTCTTTTACCATCCGGCGGTCTGGTGGCTGAATCGCCGCATTCGCGCGGAACGCGAGCACTGCTGCGATGAGACCGCGGTCGCGCTCTGCGGCAATGCGATCGAGTATGCGCGCGCATTGACGCTCATGGAAGAATGGCGCAGCGCTCCGGTGTTCGCGATGGCAGCGAACCGCGGTCCCCTCTCGGAACGGGTCCGTCATTTGTTGGGGATGAATGCATCGGGAGACGGCGTGCGCAAAGTGGGGTTGGCGGGAAGTGTTCTGTTTCTCGTGACGGCGGTCTTCGCAGGCAACGCACTTTTCGGCATCGCATATTCGAAACCTACCGCATACACAGGTACAGGTCCAATTCCAGTTCAGCGACTCTTGGCGAGTGTGACGGCCGAACCTCATCCGGTTCTACAAAGTGCTCCAACGCCTGCGGCAAAACCCTCTGCGGCGCAGAACCCTCAACCTGCGGAACGCCCTCAACCTGCGGAACATTCTGTAAGCGCACAGTCCTACATCGACGGGATGAAGTCAGCAGGCCTGAATGGTCTGAGCGCCGACGATCTGATTGCGCTGAAGATCCAGGGCGTGACTCCAGAATATGTTCGCGCGATCCACGATCTAGGTTTCCAGCCTGACGCAGACGGATTGGTCGGCCTCAAGGTGCAGGGCGTCACTCCGGAATACATCAAGGAATTGCGCTCGCTCGGCTTTAAGCCGGATGTGGACGAGATCATCGGAATGAAAGTGCAAGGCGTCACTGCGGATTACGTGCAGGGGCTCAAGGCCGCGGGGATTCAGGCGAATGGGGATGAGATTGTCGGGCTCAAGGTGCAGGGAGTCACTCCAGAGTATGTCCGCGAATTACAAGCCGCGGGCTTGAAGGTGGATGCTGACGAGATCGTTGGGCTCAAGGTGCAAGGAGTCACGGCAGCGTACGTGAAGGGATTACGAGACCAGGGATTGAATCCGAGTACGGACGACGTGATCGGGATGCGCGTGCAAGGCGTGACTCCGGAGTATATCCGCGACATTCGCGCTTTGGGATTGAATCCGAGCGCCGACGAAATCGTCGGAATGAAAGTGCAAGGAGTTACACCGGAATACGTCAAGGCGCTGCAGTCGGCAGGATTCAAGCCTGACGTCGATGAGGTAATCGGCTCGAAAGTGCAAGGAATTACTCCCGAGTTCATCGATGCAGCGCGCAAGCACGGGTTCCAAAACCTGACGATCGACAAGCTCATTCAGCTCAAACACCTGGGGATTCTGGACAGCAAAGGGGACATCTAGTTTTAGTTTCATGGCGCTTGGCTTCGCCTTCGCTTGGACAGCCGAGGCGGCTGTCTCTACGTGTGTGATGAAGGGAGATTCCTATGAGAATGCGTCGAACGCTGGCTTACTTAGTTTTTGCGTCTTGCGTGCTTCTGATTGTGGTGAAGAACCGGGCGGCGGAGTTGCGAAATGAAGTTCGCAGCGGAAGCTGGGCGATCAGCAAGTCGGACGAGGCTGGCAAAGTGGAGTTCGCGCTGATGGAACACCGTCGCGACGGAAGCTCGAACCATCAGTCCTCGTGGCCTGCGAGCGCGTTTCAGGGGGTCGATTTATCAAAGGCGGGACGACAGGACGTGCGTTTCACGATCGCGCGCGATGCGGGCAAGATCGAGTGCGAGGGTTACTTGAACGATGGCGAAGGAGCGGGAATCTTTCACTTCCAGCCTGACGCGAATTATCCGCGCGAGATGCAATCGCTGGGGTTCATTGTGGATGAAGAGAAGCAGTTTGCCATGGCAGTGCAGGATGTCAGTCTGGCATTCGCGCGCGAGATGAAGAGTGAAAATCTCAGCGATCTGGACGCCGAGAAGCTGATCGCGTTTCGCATCTTCGGCGTGGACAAGGCTTTCATCGAGGCGCTTCGCGCCGAGGGACTGAAGATCTCGGATGCGAACAAGCTGGTGGCATTTCGCATTCATGGCGTCAGCGCGCAGATGGTGCGCAGTCTGCATCAGGCTGGGTACTCTCCAGACGAAGACACGCTCGTGGCGATGCGGATTCATGGCGCGACGCCGGAATGGATGCAAGAACTCAAGAAGCAGGGCTACGATCACCTGGAACTGCAGAAGCTGATCGCTTTCCGCATCCATGGGGTTTCGCCGGAGTTTATTCAGAAGCTGCACGGGCTTGGATACTCGCATCCGGGTCCGGACGAATTGATCGCGATGCGCATCCACAACGTCACGCCGGAATATATTGCCGACATGCGATCGCGGGGGATGAAGGACCTGACCATCGACAAACTGGTGAGCATGAGGATTCACGGGATCGATTAGCGAGGAATTGATGGACGATTGTTGATGGTTGAATGAAAACCGCCCGCGGGGCGGTTTTCGTTCTTATGAGGATTTTTGCTGCTGTGGAAATTGTTAAAAAAATAAGTCTGCGATCGGCGTCCAAAGACAGATTTTTACCTAGTTCCAATTTGGGAAACCGCTACGTGTCGGGGGACCCCCCCTCCCTGCATCCTCTGAAAAGCCGCGACTGGCGCTGAGTTTGCAAAAATGGGCGGCAAAATATTGAGCGCCTAGGGGTTAAGGGTCAAAATCCTGATTTCAAAGAACTTGCGAGCGTCCTGCTGAGCGGCTCGTTTACCGCTTTCGCCTTGGCAATCATCTGCTTTCTGAAATTCTGGCGCAAGGGCAGATGTCACATGGGGCTGTGGATTTCTTTGCGAAGTTCAACGATTCGGGGGACTGAAAATCCCCACTTCTCGCGCAAAGAACGCGCGAGAAATGGGGCACCTATTACGTCAAAATCTCCACCCTTCCAGCGGTCTGGCGGTTTATTCTTTCCATCGTTCGTTCTATAGAGATAACCAATATGTCTTCTTCTGAGAAGCCTACTCGGCGGGAGTTTCTGGTTACTTCTTCTTCAGTTGCGTTGGGGGCTGCGATTCCTTTGGGTACGCCAAAGGCTTCTGCGGCCGAAGAGGCTGCCGATGTGCAGGCGAAAGTTGAGGGATATTCGCCAGAGGAACTTCTTCGGCCCGGAGCGCAACGCATTTTTACGCGGGAGACGGCTACGCAGGTGGCGATGCCGGTGGGCGGGATTGGTGCGGGATGTGTTTGCTTCAACGGGTATGGTGGGCTGCAGGATTTCTCGATCTGGAATCATCCGGCTACCACCGCATTGCCCGAGGGATTCGCCGCGTCTAAAGCCGGGTTTGCGATTCTGCACATCAAGAAGCCTTCTTCGGTGACGAAGTTGGTCGAAGGGCCTTTCCCGGTTTTGAAGATTTTCGACCAGGGATTGCAGGGGGAAGGATATCGGCGCGGCGGCTTTGAAGGATTTCCGCGCTTTCAGAAGTGCGAATTCAAAGGTGAGTTTCCATTCGGGGAAGCTAAGGTTAGCGATCCCTCGATTCCGCTAAAGGTAACGGTCACCGCTTGGAATCCCTTCATCCCGCTCGACGACAAGAATTCGGGGATTCCTTGCGCGATTCTGGAATACACCTTTCACAACGCTTCGCAGCAATCGGTCGAGTTTGAGTTTTCTTATCACTTGTCGCACCTGGCTTCCGGATGCGGCAATGACGAGGTAAAGAGCCGGAACACGGCGGTGCATGGCCGCGGCGTGTTTCTTCACAACGAGGAGGAATCGAATTCTGAAGCGTATGGCAGCGCCTGCCTGATGGCGATCGGAGAACGCCCGAAGGTCAAGGGGATGTGGCTGCGTAGTCCGGGATGGGAATTTGATTCGCTGTCGGCGCTGTGGCGTGAAGTCTCGACAGCAAGTTTCACCGAGAATGCGGGCTCGAACCAGAGCGAGACCGCTGGACGGAACGGCGGGTCGATTCTCTTTGAGGGAGCGCTGGCGCCGGGAGCGTCCCGCACGTATCCCATCGTGATCGCGTGGCACTTTCCGAATTGTTATGTGCAGGTCGGCGGCGTTCATGCGGCAGGCACTTCTGAGGTACAAGGCGCGACCGGATGTCATACCTTGCCGCCTGGTTCGCCTCCATTGTGGCGGCCATTTTATGCGTCGATCTGGAATGATGCGGGCGAAGTGGCTTCTTACGTCGCGGACAACTACGCAGGCCTGCGGGCGCGCACGACGGCATTCAAAGACGCGTTGTTCGGGTCGTCTCTGCCTCCGTATGTGCTGGATGCCATCTCGTCGAATCTAGCGATTATGAAATCCCCGACCGTGTTGCGCGTCGAGAATGGGGATATTTGGGGTTGGGAGGGTTGCTTTCCTGATGCCGGATGTTGCCATGGTTCGTGCACGCATGTCTGGAACTATGCCCAGGCCTTCCCGCATCTGTTCCCAAAGTTGGAGCGTTCTCTGCGCGAACTGGAATTGGTTCACTCGATGAACGAGGAGGGGCACGTCACATTTCGGTCGGCATTGCCGGAGGGACCTGTGCCGCATGACTTTCATGCGGCTTCGGACGGGCAACTGGGCGGGATTCTGAAAGTGTTCCGCGATTGGCAGATTTCCGGAGATTCGGCCTGGCTGGAGCGGATGTATCCGCTAGCCAAGCGGAGTCTCGATTACTGCATTCGAACCTGGGATCCCGACCATCGTGGCGGCCTGTTCGAGCCCCATCACAATACGTATGACATCGAATTCTGGGGGCCGGATGGGATGTGCACGAGCATTTATCTTGGGGCACTGTCGGCATTCGCGGAAATGGCGCGAGCAACGAGCCATGAGGAAGATGCGGACTTTTATGGAGATCTCGCGCAACGTTGTGCGCGATTCCTGGACGAGCAGTTGTTCAACGGAGAGTATTACGAACAGAAGGTGCAATACGTCGGCCTGCGCGACCAGTCGTTTGCCGCGATGATCGCCAAGGTCAACGAAAACAGCGGCGAGATGGAGAAGCTGCTGAAGCGCGAGGGCCCGAAATATCAGTACGGGACCGGGTGCCTTTCGGATGGAGTGATCGGCGTCTGGATGGCGCAGATGTATGGAGTGGAAACTCCGCTCTCCCGGGAGAAAGTGAAGAGCACGCTGCAGGCAATCTTCAAAAACAACTTCAAGACGGATTTGAGCCAACATGCCAATGCACAGCGCCCGGGATATGCCATGGGGCACGAACCCGGACTTCTCCTGTGCACATGGCCGCGGGGCAATAAACCGACGTTGCCGTTCGTGTATTCCGATGAAGTCTGGACCGGGATCGAATACCAGGTGGCCTCCCACCTTATTGCGGAGGGATTCGTCGCGGGGGGATTCACCATCGTCAAGGCGCTGCGCGGCCGGTATGACGGGCGAGTGCGCAATCCTTGGAACGAATATGAATGTGGAAATTACTATGCGCGGGCCATGTCGAGCTACGCGCTTCTGGCAGCGCTATCCGGATTTCGATATTCCGCCGTCCAAAAGAAGCTTTGGTTCGGGCCGAAACTCACGGCGCGCCCATTCAGGACTTTCTTCTCGTGTGCCTCGGGGTTCGGCACCATCGCGCTAGATTCACGCTCCTTGCGGATCGATGTGCTCGAGGGTCAGTTGGCTGTGGAAGAACTGGTTTTAGCCGAGGGTGCGAAGTCGCATAGCTGGGATTGGAGTGTTACCGCACGTCCCGGCAGTCCAGCGATCAGAGAACTAGGGCCTTCCTAGCGAGGGGGACAGATTGAAAAATTTTTCAGTCCGATTTTGCCCCGTTTCCTAGTGGATTGTCGCGCACAAGGCGTTCGTGGCGGATACAACGGTCCTAAATCAACAAACTCACCTCGGTAAAGGCATTTTTCTTTTTCTCAGCGGTCTCTGCGCGGCTTCGCGGCGACCTCCGCGATCTAAGCCTCAGTTTTCGGCAGTGTGGCCAAAATCTAAGAACGCAGAGGCCGCCGAGTACCCCCTCCGAGTTCGCGGGGAAAAGATATCTGACGTACACGGCGTAACTTCTGCCAACAGCAACCGCCCGGAACCTGCTAACGAAATCTTTGCGACAGGGCCATGAGCGATTGATTTCGTAACCACCGGCCCGTCCGGCGGTTATTCACAATATGGTGGCTCAGATCTCGGTCGGTGCGGGTGGGTTACCTCTCGTGACGGGCGGTTTGAGGTCTCATAATCAACCAAAGTCCGCTTCATCTCTGAATCCTTTTGGTTCCCACTTCAATCAATATTCGAAATACTGGGGTTCACCTAGGGTCGTAGGACGTTAGAACCGGACAATTACTAGCTGTTTTGTACAGGAGAAAGTATGGCGAAGCGGATG
>DATEHP010000210.1:0-36014 GCA_035279505.1 Candidatus Sulfotelmatobacter sp.
TGGTTTTCGAACAACACCATGACCATCGCAATGCCCAGCAGCATCTGCGGGACCGGGCCGAAAAGGCGGCTGGCGTTACCGAACATCTCCATCCACGGATTCTGGATTTGTCCGACTCCCATCAGCACGCCCCAGAGAGCCAACGCAAAAGCCAGCACCTGGAAGGCCAGTGATCCTCGCTTGTGGCCGTTCACATAGAAGATGGCGGAGGAGTACAACAGGATGGCGGCGAGCCCGATACCTAGCTGGATCGCGGGTTGAACATCAGGACGAAACACGCCGTAGATGATGTGGCCGTGTAGGGTGAGAAGCGCCAGGATCACCCCGCCGGCGCCAACCGCGGCGTCGTACCAGCGGAACTGCGAGGGGCCACGCATCAACCGGGTCGATACGAAAATGCACAGCGCCATCGCGACCAGGAAAAGCTGGCTGATAAAGAACGCCACTGAGGAGGACGGAAACGTGTCGAGCACGTAATGCAGCGAGTAGGCAGCCCACGCCAGTTGCCACGCGCGGAAGTATGGCTGACGGCTCTGCTCGTGAAGATACGTAAAGACGAGAAACAGCAGGACGGAAACGAATCCGGGGACGACGGCCGTTGTGATGACAACACTATTCATAGGGTCGGCGTTAAACCGCTGGCCAGAGTCGCCGGCTCACTTTCGGGGGAAATACGCGTGGTTCCATGGTTTCACAACCGTGCATCCGAACTCAACACAATTTAAGTACACTGTCCACTTCGATTTCCTTTCGTGTCAGCCGGTTGCACGGAACCGATTTGCGGGCGAAACCGGCTTGACGATGTCTTTTTCCGGCCCGTACCATCGAAAGTTTGACCATGTCTGAGTCCCTGAACTCTCCCTCTCAAGGAAATCTTCGCGTGCGCTTCGCGCCTTCTCCCACGGGCTTTCTCCATGTGGGCAGCGCACGGACTTTCATATTCAACTGGCTGTTTGCCCGCCGGAATGGTGGAACCATAATCCTGCGGCTCGATGACACCGACGTCGAGCGGAACACAGATGCCTCCGTGAACTCGATTTTTGAGGGCCTGAAGTGGCTCGGCCTCGGCTGGGACGAGGAGTACAAGCAATCGGAACGCGGGGCACTACACAGGCAAATCGCCCAAGCGATCTTCCAGAAGGGTCTTGCTTACCGTGATTTCACTCCCGCGCATACAGGTGACAGCGAGAAGTCAGGAGCGCAGGGAACATGGCTCTTCAATCCCGGGATGCGCGTAATGTCTCGCGAGGAAAGCGACCGGCGTGCAGCGGCCGGGGAGCCATTCGCCTTGCGTTTCCGTGTGCCCCGCGAAGCCGCGCAGGTCGTGCGTTTCACGGATGCGGTTTACGGCGAGCAAATGAAAGCCGGGGCAGACATTGAGGATTTTGCTCTGCTGCGCTCCGACGGCATGCCGACATATCACCTGGCTTCATGCGCCGATGACGCCGATCTGCGCATCAGCCACATCATTCGCGGCCAGGATCATCTTTCGAATACGTTTAAGCACGTGTTGATCTTCGAAGCCGCCGGATACGCTCCGCCGCAGTTCGCTCACCTTCCCCTGCTGGTCGCGCCCGATGGCACCAAGCTTTCCAAGCGCCGCCACGGTCCGGTCGTCAGTGTTACGACGTATCGTGACGCGGGATTCCTGCCGGAAGCGTTCATCAATTTCTTGTGCTTGCTGGGTTGGTCGCCGAAAGATGACCGAACGAAAATGAGCCGCCAGGAGCTGACGCAGATCTTTTCGCTGGAAGGAATCAACCGCGCGAATGCCGTCGTGAACTTCAAAGAACTGGCAACCACTCCCGAGGAGACTTTCGATCCAAAAGCCGTGTGGTTGAACGCGGAGTTCATCCGGGGATTGGCGATCGATGACCTCAGCCAGCAGTTGCTGCCAATCGTGCGCGGCGCGGGATTCAACGTGTCGCCCGAGAAGATGGCCCAGATTACGCCGCTGATCCGTGAACGCATAAAGCTGTTGAGCGATGTGCTCACCGCCGCCGATTTTTTCTTTGTCGACAAGCTCCCGCCCTACGATACCGCCGAACTCATCCCACAAAAAGGAGACGTGGCGATGGCTCTCAGAGTTCTGCAGAAAGCGCAAGCTGTGCTGGCGGACGTCGAGTTCAAGCACGATCCTCTGGATCACGCGCTGCGCGCCGCATCCCAGGAACTCGGAGTGAAAGCCGGGCAGATGTTTCAACCCATTCGTGTCGCAGTCTGCGGGCGCAAGAACGCGCCTCCGCTGTTTGAGACGCTGGAAGTGCTGGGCAAAGATGCTACGTTGTCGCGCATCGATAGCGCCATCCGATTTCTGGCCTGATGCGCTTAGAACACACCAGGAATGAGGGCACTCACGTCCGCTTGATAGTCCACGTAGGCTGATCCGAAAACCGTACTCAAGTGCTGTTCCTCGATTCGAATCTTCCGCCAATAGGCAAAGCCAGCGAGAATTAAGACCCAAAAGAGCGTGAACCTCTCCGGAGATGAGAGCGATCCCTAAATTTGCGCCGGAGCATCCGCTGTAAATGGGATGGCGCATTAAGTTGTACGGGCACGATCGGATCAACGCCTGATCTACCTTAATGGCGACGGCGCCGCTCCAGTTGCGCCCGAGAAGCTGGCGTGCCCATACCGCGAGGAAGAGATGGGTCCTGGAAAATACGGCATCTTCGATACCTTTGCCGACGAAAACGGTCGCAACGCCCACCTGAACGGGGAGATTGCCAAGGCGCTCTTTGCCAAGGCCAAGGACCTGCTCGCTCAGGAGCTGAGGATTGATAAGCCAGAGATTCTTGCTTCGAAACCAGCCAGCTAACTGACCCCAGAGTCGAACCGTCGCAACCGGGGCTGGCACGGTGCCCCCGTTGAATGGCGTGACTGAGATCACTGCAATAAACGCAGTCCTTAGTCGCGGCCGACGTGCTCTGCGCCAATCCTTCCTATAAACTTAAGAGGCTATTCCTACACACAAGGACTCCGCTAATGCTGCATAAGAATCGTCTTTTTACTCCTGGGCCGACGCCGCTGTTACCGGCGGCGCAGACGGCCATGGCTTCTTTCACAGCGCATCATCGCACGGCCGATTTCAAGGCGCTGTTTCAACGCGTTCTTGCCGACATGAAGGAATTCATCGGCACTAAGAGCGACGTCCTGGTGCTGGCCTGTTCTGGGACAGGCGTGATGGAAGCGTCGGTCTCGAATCTAACCTCGCCGGGCGACAAGGTGCTGGTGCTGACCGCAGGCAAGTTCGGCGAGCGATGGACCGGACTGGCCAAGGCTTTTGGCTGCAACGTCGATGTGCTGAGCGTTCCATATGGAGAGACGTTTTCGCTGGAAAACATTCGCCCTCGCGTAACGCCGGACGTGCGTGCTGTGTTCATGCAGGCGACGGAGAGTTCGACCGGAGCGCGCCATGATGTGCAGGGGATCGCGAGAATTGTGCGGGCTCAAGGGGACGACACGCTGTTGGTTGTGGATGCCATCACGGGGTTGGGTACGACGCACCTGGATGTCGATGGCTGGGGCGTGGATGTGATCATCGGCGGATCGCAGAAGGCATTGATGATGCCTCCCGGGCTGGCGTATTGCGCGGTCAGCGAGCGGGCTTGGAAGAGGATGGATGCCACGACTTCGCCGCGCTTCTATTTCGATCTGCGCAAGGAGCGGAAGTCGGCGGCAAAGGGAGAGACAGCTTATACGCCGGCGACATCACTGTTTGCGGCATTGGGAGCGGCGCTCGAATTCGTGCGTGGCATGGGCAAGGGCGATCTCTCTAAGGGGCGGGAGGAGTTGGTCAACAACGCAGAACTATGCGCGGAGATGACGCGCGCCGGAGCGAAAGCTCTCGGGTTGAAGCTCTACGCATCGGCGCCGGCGGCCGCGCTCACAGCGATCTCCGCTCCTGACGGACTAGACTCGGGGAAGATTGTGAAAGAGTTCCGCGAATCATTTGACGCCGTGGTGGCGAACGGACAGGGTGAGATGAAAGGCAAGCTGTTCCGGATCGCGCACATCGGATACTACGATTATCTCGACACGATCGGCATCCTGGGCGCCCTGGAGCACGTGCTGGCCCGGGTCACCGACAAGAGCATCGAATATGGCGTTTCCGTGCGGGCGGCTCAGCAGGTGTACGCCCGCAGTCACGAAGTGGCGCTGGCAGCCCGTTAAACCGGGTACCGAGCTGCGGCTGAAGCGGGCTTAGTTGATCGTAAAGGGCACCGCCGCCGAAGTTTGCGCAGGTGTTCCGCCGCCGTAAATACCGCCACTGCTTGTCGCCGGGTTCGTGACCGTGATTTGGACAGTTCCGGCAGCCGCGACTGCCGACGCCGGGACTGAGATCGTGAGCTGTCCGCTGCTGACGTCGGTGGTCGTCTGAACAGCTGAATTCCAGTTGACGGTGGCTTTCGAAGCGAAATTGGTACCAGTCACAGTGAGCGTGAATGCGGCGGCACCAGCAGTCGTGCTCGTGGGATTGAGTGTCGAGATTGCGGGCATGCTTCCGGCCCCCGTGCCAGAGGGCTTGGAGTAGCCACAAGCAAGAGTGACGGCGATCAATGTCCCTAGCAAAATCGTGTTGACGGTTTTCATAGTGTTCTCCCAGGGGCCGGGGCCCATTGGGACATAAGTCTAGAAAACCAGCGTGGCGGGATTGTCAGCGGCGTGTCACTTTCCCGTCAATGTTATGTCAGTCGTATTTTCTCCAACAGCCTCATATACCTACAAAGGAACGGGTTCATGAAAATCATTGTGGCGGAAAAGATTTCGTCCTCAGCGGTAGCGCAGTTAGAGGAGCCGGGATGGACGGTGCTGACCGCAGACCAGTTGGACGGGAAGCTCGCTGAACACCTGGAGTCTGCGGATGCCCTGATCGTACGCTCCGCGGTACAGGCCGATGCCCAGCTGCTGGCGCATGCGAACAAGTTGCGGGTGATTGGCAGGGCTGGCGTTGGAGTCGACAACATCGACCTGGAAGCGGCCACGCACAAGGGCATCGCGGTCATGAATACGCCGGGTGCCAATGCAGTCGCAGTCGCGGAGCAGACGATCGGGATGATGTTGGCCATGGCCCGTCACCTGTGCCGTGCGGATGCGCTGATGCACGCCGGCAAATGGGAGAAGAAATCTCTACAGGGAACCGAGCTGCGCGGAAAGACTCTGGGAGTGGTCGGGCTGGGGCGGATCGGGATGGAAGTGGCGCGGCGGGCGCGCGCGTTTGGGATGGAGCTGATCGGGCACGATCCGTTCGTTTCCGTGTCGGTGGCAAAGGAGCAGGGGATCCGGCTGGCGGAGCTCGATGAAGTCTACGCGGCGGCAGACTACATTACGCTGCACGTCGGGTTGACACCGCAGACGAATGGGATGGTTAACCAGACTTCAATCGCGAAGATGAAGAAGGGTGTCCGGCTGGTGAATTGTGCGCGGGGCGAATTGGTGAACGAGGCTGATCTAGCGCAGGCGCTTAAGCAAGGCCAGGTGGCGGCTGCGGCCATCGACGTGTTCGTTGAGGAGCCTCCGAAAAACTCGCCTTTGCTGGCGCTGGAAAATGTCATTCTAACGCCGCACATCGGTGGTTCGACCCATGAAGCGCAGGAAGCCGTCGGCGTGCAAATCGCACGGCAGGTGAAGGAATATCTGAAGCACGGCGTGATCCAGAACGCCGTGAATGTGCCTTCAGTATCCGCGGACGAATATGCGGTGATGCAGCCATACATAATTCTGGCCGAGCGGATGGGAGCATTCCTGGCACAGGTTTCCGAAGGCTCGCTGGAGGAGATTTCGATTCGCTACAGCGGGCACATTGCCGAATGGAAAACGGAGTTGATCCGGAACGGAGCGATCAAGGGGATCCTGAACCAGGCGCTTGAGGAGAAGGCGAATCTGGTGAACGCGGCGACCATTGCGGATGAGCGTGGGCTACGCGTACTGGAGTCGCACAAGGCCAAGGCTTCAACTGGCGGAGCCGGGAGTGTGCTTTCGATTTTCCTGAAAACCTCGACCGAAGAGCACATGGTTAAGGGCGCGGTACTGCATGGAGAGGCTCCACGGCTGCTGCATGTGGATGGCATCGACGTGGAGGCTCCGCTGGAGCGCAACCTGATTTACATGCGCAACCGCGACGTGCCGGGCGTAATCGGAAAAGTGGGGACGATTCTGGGTGAAGAGTCGATCAACATTGCGGATTTCTCGTTGGGGCGGCGGAGCGGAGAGCAGGCTTCCGATCAGCCGCGGGAAGCGATTGCGGTCGTACACGTGGACGGCGCCGTGTCGGATGTCGTGTTGACACGACTGCGCGGGATCGCCGCGGTGCAGAGGGCGAAGGGCGTGCGATTGTTCTGATAACCGGAGATACAGGTCTCGGAACTCCTCAGTAAATCCAAGAAGTCAAAACCCCCACCCTGTCTTCGCAAAAGCGCGAAGACAAGGGTGGGGCACCCTCGGAGTCTGTTACGAAACTCGAGAGCGGTCGAGGAAAGTGGAACTGACTGCACGCTATGAGCCACGAAGTGGCGACAGAATACAGCCCACGCCGCAAGGCGTGGGATAGCAAAGTGGGAAGGAATCAAGCCCCGAAGGGGCGAAAGAAGAGTTTCGTAAAAGACTCCCTCGGGGTTCCTTTCCCAACATCGGGACGTCGTGCGTTGAGGGCGGCTGGGCTTGGCCCTTGGCCGGACAGTCGAGGCGGCTGCCGCTACGTGGTTTGTTTACGATTCCGATTCGTCGCGGCGCAGCTTGCGGCTTTCGGCCAGCAATGACATCGAATGCATGAGGTTCTGCAGGGTGACGATGCCAATCAGGCGCTGGTCTTCAACTACGGGGATGATGCTGGAATTGCGCGCCGTGAGCTTGCGGAACGCTGTCCCAAGGGAGTCCTGGCGGACGGAAACTTCGAAGATCTTGCTCATCACGGCCTGAACGTAACCATTGCCTTCCGCGCGGAGCGCTTCAAGAATACGCTGGCGCGAGATCACTCCCACCATGTCACTGCCGCGTACGACGGGAAAATCGTCCTGCAGAGAATGGACCGCTTTTTCCAGCGCGTCTTCCAGGGTGTCTGCTGGTGAAAGCGTGGCAAAGTCGGTGAGCATCACCTCTTCGAGCCGGACGTTATCGAGCACGGACTGGAACACGAGCGCGCGTTCCTCTAGTTGCGCCGCGGAGAAGATAATCACTCCCACCATGGTGAGCCAGGGATTACTGAACAGGCCGGCAAAGATCAGGACCATAGACATCGCGGTGCTGATGGTGACTGCCCGGCGTGTGGCGGAAGACACGTCCAGCTTATGCGCGAAGTAGACGCGAACCAGACGGCCGCCGTCCAGCGGGTAAGCTGGCAGAAGGTTCAGACCGGCCAGGTAAAGGTTGGCCCACACGATGCTGCGCGGTATATTCGCCGGCGAAAAGAAGGGAAACCTCCACAACTCGATCCCACTGTTTGCGGCAGTGATCACGGCGGCCGCGAGACTCGCGAGAGCCAGATTCATCAAAGGACCCATGAGCGCAATTCGAACTTCGCGCTTCCATATGAGGGTCGCGGCCTGCTTCTCGATGCGCGACTCGTCGTAAAGAGCGACGCCAGTAAGCGGAAGCAAAATGACAGCTTTGGGTATCAGACCGTAGCGGCGCGCAGCCAGCATGTGGCCGAACTCGTGGGCGGCGACGCAAGCGAGGATGATGCCAACTAACGCCAGGTCGCGAGCTCCATTTGCGTTCTGCTGACGGGTCGCATAGTCAGTCCAGTAAATGAAGACGGGCAAGATCAGAAAGGTGAGATGGATGCGGATGTCCACCCCAAAGATACGTCCAACGGAAACAGACCAGCTTCGCATAAGCCTCGCTACTCTTATTTTACATGCTTGGATATAGTGACTGCGGCATCCAAAGTGCAGAGCCATGCGTGTGATCGCAGGAAAATACCGAAGCCGGCCGCTGCGATCCTTGCGCGGCATGGATATACGTCCGACCTCGGACCGCCTGCGCGAAACTCTGTTCAATGTGCTGACCGCGGGGAATCCCGAGGCGTTGGTGGGAAGCGTGTGGCTGGATCTTTTTGCCGGAACCGGCGCGGTCGGCATCGAGGCCTTGAGCCGAGGCGCGAAGGAAGTACATTTCGTGGAAAATTCGGATACGGCGGCTCAAGCAATCCGGAAAAACCTCCACAGCCTGGGAATCGACGACGGCTTCAAGGTTGTGCAGCAAACATTGCCACAGGCTTTCTGGCGCATGGAGCAGGAACGCGTAGTGGCGGATGTGGTGTTCATCGATCCGCCATATCGGATGAAGGACGCTTATACACGAACGCTGGGAGCGTTGGCGGAATCATCACTTATCTGGGCGATGTCGGTGGTGATCGCCGAGCACGAGAAGAAATTCGATCCCGGGCAGGAATTCGGCGCGCTGCGGAGATTCCGGCGTCTCGTACAGGGAAGCATCACGCTCAGCTTCTATCGGTTGGGAGAAAGCGGAGACGTGAGGGTGTGAAAGATTCACCAGGGCCTCGCCCGCGCGGGATACCCGAGGCGGCTGTCTCTACATGATCAGTTCATCGGCTTGGCGAACGATGGGATGCTGCATTTCCTGAAGTTCGTTCTTTACCATGTTCAGGCCGGCGACGCATCCTTCGAAATTCCGGGAGAGGTTGGCAAAAAGCGGCGCGACCTTGGCGTATTCGAAGTGCTCGAACTTAGAGACTATGTAGTAGCTCTCTTTGCCCGCCTTCATCCAATCGACAAAATTCTCGAGGCGCTGGCGGCGAAGCCGGAAATGATTGATGCTCTCTGGAAACATTCCGGCGAAAAATAGCGTGTAGTCGCCGATGTGTTTGCGCACCTGGCGCTCACGGTCAAATGAGGGAGCGGGGCCGTAGACCGGATCGGATTCGAGCAGCATCTCACCGACGTCGCTGAGAGAACGGTTGAACGCATTGTGAATCTTAAATAGTTGCTCGGCGTCGCAGAACTCCGCCAGCAGATGAGAGACGTACGCCACAACTTGCGGATCGCGGATGCCGATCTCTTCCGCATAATGACGTCCCACCAGATCCTGAAACAAGTCCTGCAACGGATGCGATTCCGATATCATCTAGGCCCCCTGAACTCCTCCAAACGCGGAATTTCAGACATCTTGCGACACTACATAACTCACTTTGTTGTTTACGCGCAAGTGACTTTTGTTTATTCGTGCCATTGATTTCTCTAATACTTTAGACGTATGCATTTGTCGAACGAGTTGTGCACGCGGTCCATTAGAGGAAACACCATTCACCCATGATTTCTGCCCGAAATTCCCAGTATCTTGTTGGCACTTGCGAGTGATGGCTGCCAAAATCAGCCCTCAGAAGCGCATCTGAATGTAGAATTACCGGCCTCGGAGGAAATGCATGGCAAGACAGAACATAGCGAGCGGTGTCAAATGGGAGCCAATTGTAGGTTACTCTCGTGCGGTGAAAGTGGGTTCGTACGTCCACGTCTCGGGTACGACCGCTACTGGCGCCGACGGAGGGATCGTGGGCATCGGGGACGTATATGCGCAGACAGTGCAGACGCTGAAGAATATCGAGAGCGCACTGACGAAGGCCGGAGCGAGCATGAAAGACGTAGCACGCACACGCATCTACGTAGTCAACATTGCGGAGTGGGAGAAGGTGGGGAAGGCGCATGGGGAATTCTTCCGCGATATCCGTCCGGCAACGTCGATGGTCCAGGTGGCCGCACTCATCTCGCCTGAGATCCTGGTGGAGATCGAAGCCGACGCCTTCGTCGGGTGAGTGTCATCACAGCGGCTTCGACATGTTCACAAAATGGCAAGGAAGTTTGGTGGTCAGTTCGCAGGGAAAGGGCTCAGTGCCTGTCTCAATATAGCCGCGGCGTTTATAGAAAGCGCAATTATCCTCGCGCAGGTCGATGATTTTGAGATCCATGAAGCCACATCCGGCCCGGGCGCAACGCAGTTCGGCTTCGCGCATGAGCATCAGCCGACGCCTGCCTTCTGCCGCGCGGGATCGACGGACAGCAATCCCAGGTAGGCTCGTTCACCCCTAAGCTCCAGATAGACGCAACCGGCGAGCGCACCTTCGTCATCGGCGACGAGGAACTCTCCTTTTGCCAACAACGATTGAACCACCTCGAGGTCGACACGATCGAGGTCGATAATGAAACTCTCAGCCTTGCGGAAAGCCGCGTTGATCAAGGCCATGATGGCCGCGGCATCCGCCTTTCCAGCGATACGCAATTGCACAACATCGACCTCCTGCTGAGATCGCCCAAGGCGACCAGCGCGTCTTGGGGTAGAATCCCTCCCGCGATTATCAGACGAAATCCGTCGTAAGGCCACGAGGCGACATTACGCCACGATAACTTGGGGAGGAGCCGGTGAAGAAAATTTCTTATGTCGTGTTTCTCGCATTTGTGCTGAACGCGGTTGCTCAGGAGCCAGCCACTCAAACTGCTCCACCGGTTACGGTCATTCGTGCCGGTACGCTGATCGACGGGAAGTCGGACAAGCCGCGGCACGATCAGATGATCGTGATTCGCGGAAACCGCATTGCGAGTATTTCTGATGCGGCGAGCGCCAGGACGCCTGCCGGCGCGACTGTCATTGACCTCTCGCAACAAACGGTTCTTCCGGGTCTCATCGATTCGCACACGCACATTTTTTTGCAGGGAGAGGATCCGGCCAAAGGCGGCTACGACGCCAACATTCTGAACGCACCTCTGGCGCTACGAGCCGCGCGCGCCACCGTGGCCGCGCGCCGAGCGCTGGAGCAAGGCTTCACCACCTTGCGCGATGTCGAGACCGAAGGCGCGGGCTACGGAGATGTCGGCATCAAGCAGGCCATCAATATGGGTTACATTCCGGGGCCGCGGTTGATCGTCTCAACACGAGCCATCTCGAGTACAGGTGGCTACAACCTGGAAGGCTATGCGCCGGAGCTGGAGATGCCGAAGGGGGCGCAGATCGCAGACGGCCCGGTGGAGGCTCGCAAGGCAGCCCGCGAACAGCTCGATCACGGTGCTGATTGGATCAAGGTCTACATGACGCATCGATCATGGGTGGGTAAGAACGGAGAACTGGTTGCGCAGCCGACGTTCACTGTCGAGGAGCTGCGCGCTATCGTCGACGAGGCTCACGGTTGGGGCAAGAAGGTCGCGTGTCACGCCTACGTTGGTATCGGCCTGCATCGCGCGCTCGACGGCGGCTGCGATTCCATCGAGCACGGCTTGGACCTCGACGATGCGGCCATCGCACAGATACTCAAGCAGGGGACGTGGTACGTGCCCACGTTGAGCGTCTATTACACCGATTGGGCACCACCCGAGACGCCGGAGGGAAAGCGCGACCGCTTGCGAGCTTCGGTGCACGAAGTGTCGTTCAAGAAGGCCCTGAAGTCGGGTGTGAAGATCGTATTCGGCACAGACATGGGAGGCATTCCCTGGACCGAACCGATCGCCCAGGAATTCTCCCGGATGGTGGAGTTTGGCATGCAGCCGATGGATGCCATCCAGAGCGCGACGTCGCGCGCGGCAGTAATGCTCGACCGGGAAGGAGAGATCGGCGTGGTCGCACCGGGCGCTCTCGCGGACATCATTGCGGTCCCGGGTGATCCGCTCAAAGAAATCAAGCAGCTGGGGAATGTGCAATTCGTCATGAAGGATGGACAGGTGTTTCGCGGGAAATAGGTGGGGAGTGCCGCAATGAGGGTTTGGCTCTTAGGTGTTAGGACTCCAACCGACTTAATCCGAAAACTGGCAGCTACCACCTAAGATCCTGGATCCGAGGGACGAAGACCTGAGACCTAACATCTAACACCCAACACCAGGACGTACACCCGAGACAACGCAAAACCTAACGCCGGTTTTCGCATTTCCCTTGACATACGCTTGGCTGTGAGCATAATGCGTCAATCCAGTCTCCAGGTCTTTCGGATCGAAGAGCCGTCGGAGGTGTTTATGAGCGTGCTGGAGCTTTGTGACCGGGAAATCGCGGCGGTGGGGCTTGACGCCACCGTTGCCGACGCCATTAATAAGATGCTTGACCATCATGTTGGTGCAGTAGCAGTAGTCGACAGTGAATACAGGGTGGCCGGGATTTTCACGGAACGCGACGTGCTTCGCAAGATGTCGCTCAGCCACCAGGATCCGCAGACCACTTCCGTTCGCGAGTTGATGACGACGCCGGTGGAAATGGCCACGCGGGGCACGGGAGCGGGCGAGGCGCTAAGCACCATGCTGGAGCGGCACTTCCGGCACCTGCCAGTGGCCGACGATAACGGAAAGTTGCTGGGAATTCTCTCCATCCGCAACTTGCTGGAGTGGCGCGTCGATGATCTCAGCCACGAACTGGATTCGCTGGAGCAGTACATGACGAATGACGGGCCCGGGGGCTAGAACCATCCTGCGCTCCCATTTCGATCACAACTGATGGCTAACTCTCCCGCCTTGTCCAGGACGATCGCCGTCGTGCGCATGGCGACGTCTGTGTTCTTCCTTCTATTTGGTGAATACAAGGTCGCCGGGCCCGAGTTTGCCCACGGCGGATTTCAGACTTACCTGCAAGATTACATTGCAAACAGTGCCGTGAGTTTCTACCGGCCGTTGCTGTCCGGACTTGTGTTGCCCCATGCGGTCTTCTTCGGATACGTCGTTGGAATCGTTGAACTGGCGGTCGGCATTTCCTTGCTGATCGGACTGTGGGTACGTCCATCCTGCATTCTTGGCGGGCTCTTTTTGTTGAATATGCTTCTGGCCACCTGGTGGGCACCTGGACGGGGAGTGCCGGTCTGGCGCTATTTCGGCAACGAGCTGGAGCATCTTCCTTTGTTGTTACTATTGATCGTTTTTTACGCCGCGGATGCGGGACGCACTTGGGGTCTTGATGGGCTGGTGCGTGCGAACCGCGGCTCTCGCTAGAAAAACAGCTTTTCAGGAGAAGGGAAACCGAGAATGAGAAAGATCTGCGCGTTCTTAGCCGTTGCGTTGTTATGTCTTGGTGCGGCGGAGGCCCAAACACGGCGGGTTGCGGTGCATGCGGGACACGTGCTCGATGTGAAGTCGGGCAGAATGCTGGCGGATCAGATGATTCTGATAGAGGACGGAAAGATCGTGAGCACCGGCGCGGCGGCGGAGGCGAAGGTTCACTCCGACGCACTGCGAATCGAATTGTCGAGTGCGACCGTGCTGCCCGGATTAATTGACGCGCATACGCACCTGACCATGGATCCCAAGTTCGGATACGAGCGGCTGGCGATCTCTGTGCCGCGGGAGGCGCTGATCGGAGCCAAAAATGCGCGGGCGACACTGCTTGCGGGTTTCACCACCGTGCGAAACGTTGGCGCATCGGAATTCAGCGATGTCGCGCTGCGCGATGCCATCAATGCAGGTGACGTTCCCGGGCCTCGCATGCTGGTAAGTGGACCTGCGCTCAGCATCACGGGCGGACATTGCGATAACAACATGCTGCCCTTCGAGTATCACGCGACCGAGGACGGAGTTGCCGATGGCGTCGCCGCCGTGCAACACAAGGTGCGCGAGAACATCAAGTACGGATCGGATTTGATCAAAGTATGCGCGACCGGAGGTGTGCTTTCGCTCGGCGACAATCCGCAGCACTCGCAGTTCACGCTCGAAGAAATGAAAGCGATCGTGGCCGACGCGCACCGACTGGGGCGCAAAGTAGCGGCACACGCGCATGGGGCGGAAGGGATTCGTTGGGCAGCGGAGGCGGGCGTCGATTCGATCGAGCACGGGTCGTACATCGACGATGCCGGAATCGCCGTCATGAAAGAGCACGGAACGTATCTAGTGCCCACGCTCTACCTGGGCGATTGGATGATCGACAATGCGGGACTCACGCGCCTGCCTCCGCCGCTTTTGGCCAAGGCGCAGGAAGTGATCCCGGCCGCGCGCAAGAACATCGCCCATGCCTTCGCCGGCGGAGTCAAGGTGGCCCTCGGGACGGATGCCGCCGTGTACCCGCATGGGATGAACGGCCACGAATTCGGCGTCATGGTGAAGTTAGGTCTTAGTCCATTGCAGGCGATTCAGGCGGGGACGGTGAATGCGGCCGATTTGCTGGGTTGGACGGGCAAGGTCGGGACTCTCGAGCCGGGAGCGTGGGGTGACATCGTTGCAGTAGACGGCGATCCGCTGAAAGATGTCACCACGCTGGAAAAGGTGAAGTTCGTGATGAAAGGCGGCGAAGTGGTGAAGAACGACTACGCGCGAGAATGAGAGTTGTTGGGCCGCTTACCGCAGCTGCACAGAAGCGGGCTGCCGCGAGACATTCTGTGTTTTGCGAATATGTTTCAGCAATTCCCAGAATTGAATGGCGGCCGCGATGCAAAATCCTACCCAGGTGCACACCAGGCTGATCATGAGCGCCGCGTTCACAATGGCGGCGATCTTGGTGAAGCGAACATATTGCTCCGAGCTGCGCACGCCATCGGCGATCGCCACAAACGGATGCCAATCTCCAGGCACGATGTGACCGGCAGATTGAATCATGTAGTGCACCAGGATCAGTGATACGACCGTCTGCAAGAGCTGCGACCAGAGCGGGAAGGCCGTCCATTGCGAGCGAGCCAGGGCGACGACCAACCGCACGATGACTGCTACGGTTAACAAGACGACTGGTACGTAGAACGTGTGCCAGATCGTCCCGAACTTCAGGAAAGCCGCAGCTGGTCCAAGAATCAAGAAAGGATGATTTGGAACAAGCAGGAGCCACACCAGGCCGAAAACGTTGAACGCGAGCTCGCAGATGGTCTGCACGAACGAAGTCTTACGTTCCGGTTTCTCCAGGGGAGGCAGGCTATTCGGATCCCACTTGCAATTGATGTCGGCAATCGCGTGCGTGCGTTCCAAAATCGCGAATACGAGCGTGATTATTCCCGCTGCGATGAAGGCCCCAGACCAGAGATTCCCGAGTGTGACGAGCGCGGTCTTGCCCCAGTCGCCGTTCGTGCTAGCCAACGTCGCCGGACCCACGATGAAAATGAACACCGGAACCAGGATCCAGAGCAGCACCACCTTCAAGACAAACTCATAGACCGGATAAAGCGCGGGTCCGATGAGGTGGCGCCTTGGCCCGAGACGGCTGGCGACCAGCATCGGCGCGCCGCACTTTGTGAGGATCTCCGAGATCTCGTCCTTGCCGAGAGCGTGGCCAAGTTCGGATTCCTTGTCTTCAATTTGAGAGCGCAGGTCTTCCCCGAGCTCAGCAAGAAGGTCCTCCTGGTGCCGGGTCTTCGGCAGCCAGAAGCGAACTGCCTGCAGGTATCGATCAACAAGCTCTAAGGGGTTTCGGCTGGATGATGTGCTCATGGTGTTATGCCTCTTGAAGAATCTTGCGCAGCGACGTGTTGATCCGCTGCCATTCGCCTAACAACTGCTCGAGAATCTGTTCTCCCGCCGGCGACAAACGGTAGAAGCGCTTGTTGCGCTTGTCCTCTTCCCGCCACTCGCTGACCAACAGGCCTTGGCTCTCGAGACGCCGAAGGAGCGGGTACAGCGTGCCTTCGTCGATTTCCAGGCCGTCGTCCGCCAAAGCCTTGCGGAGCGTGTAGCCGTAGCGCTCGGTCCGGAGCTGGGTGAGGACCGCCAAGGTCAAGCATCCGCGGCGGAGTTCCAGCTTCAGATTTTCGAAGATCTCGGACGTCGATTGGCTACCGTTCGTCATATAGTATGTGTCATACACTGTATATCACACAGTATATATTTTGTGTCAAGAGGTTTTTTGACGACAAAACTACAGTCGGCGTTAAATGTATGATAATGGGCTGGATAGCACACCAAGGACACACAGATCGTGAAATCGAACAAGACCGAAGCAGTCATCCAGAAACTATGGCACCCAACTGCAGTGCGGAAATTGGCCGTGGAGCTGGCCGAGGTAGCCGCCGCAGCCCTAACCGTAAACGACAGGCCAGTACGCAGGCCCCGCGCTGAACGGCTGGCAGCCCATATCGTTCAGCGATCCCGCAAGACTCCGAATCTCGTGACCTTAGTGCGAGAGATCAGCGAAGCAAGTTTAGCGCTGTCCCATCCAAGGTATGGTGCCCAGCAGGTGGCCGCGCCCATACCCGCGGCAGCGCTCGTGGAATCGGTAGTGGCGGCGCTAAATCAAAGCCTCGCAGTCTGGGAAATGTCACCCATCGCGACTGCGGTCGATCGCGATCTCATGACGGGATTCAAAAAGCTCTTCGGTTACCCGGGAGCTGCGGAAGGCTCGCTGGTTCCGGGCGGGGCATTCGCTAATCTGACTGCGTTGCTGGCGGCGCGCGATGCTCTGGTCCCGCGGGCCTCAAAGAGCGGGAATGCTCGAATCGCTATCATCGTTGGAGCTCAGGCGCACTATTCGATTGCCAGAGCGGCTGCGATTCTTGGTCTGGGCCGCGAGGCAGTGTTCAAGGTCCCGCTCGACGCGGAGTTCTGCACTGACGTGTCGCAGGTGACTCACTCCTTTGCTTCCGCCAGGAAATCCGGTTTCCGGAAGTTCATTCTGGTGGGTTCGTCCGGCTCCACGCCCACCGGCAGCTTCGACAATCTCCCAGCCCTGGCGCAGGTCGCCCGGAAGTACCGCGCGTGGTTTCACGTCGATGCGGCGCATGGCGCGGGTCTCGCCTTCAGCCGCCGTTTCCGTTCGAAATTGAAAGGTCTGAGCAGCGCCGATTCGATGATCTTTGATCCGCACAAGATGATGTTCATGCCGCTGGCCGCCGGCGGAGTGCTGGTGCGCGATGGGGCGCGCTTGATCGCTCCGTTGCAGGAACAGGCCCCTTACCTATTCGGTTCGAAGCGGCGTTGGCCTGACGTGGGCCAACTGACCCTTGCCTGTTCGCAGCGATTCGATGCGCTTAAAACCTGGCTGGTGTGGCGCGTGTACGGCGGAGAGCTTTGGGATCACTTGACGACGCATGTCTGCGGCGTTGCCCAAGCGGCGTTTCAATACTGTTCGGAGTCTGAGATTGTTGAGCCGGTGCATCAGCCCCACTCGAACATCTTCTGTTTCCGGCTGCGGCGCGGGCACGGCCGTGAGTCCGACCGGCATTGCTGGGCAATCAAGGAACAGCTCAACGAGAGCGGATTCGCCTACATCAGTTCCACTGTGCTCGACGGCCGCCGAGTGTTGCGGATTGTGGTGATGAACCCACGAACAACGGCTGACGACATCTGCGACGTCCTGCGCAGGGTGGAGAAGACCGCAATCAGGAAGGGCGCGTGAAGGGGAATCGGACCGGGACGGAAGCGCCGCCCCACCCAGACTATCGTTCAGAATTGAGTGTTCGCACTTAACAATTAAACGCCAGCTTTTGCTGGCGCTCCAGTCACCTCGTCATTCCGAATCATCAAGCCTTGTCATCCTGAGCGGCGTTCGTTGCCGCGAAGGACCTGTGCAACTGGCCAGGAGTGCGGAATCTGCTGTCGATGGCGGCGTACAAGCTGTCGACAAGAAGCAGATTCCTCCGCTTCGCGGTCGGAATGTCCACACCTTTCTACTGCAGCGGCGCCCAGCTCCGGCACTCGGCGGCCCTGATCGGTGAAGTTAACGGCGGCCCGAGCTGAAAGCGAACCACGGCGTCTGAGGTGGAACAGAGGTTGCGCATCCCGGTGCTAGTGTTGACAGGTGTGGCAGTGATGACATATTCGCGGCACTTTTGCAGCTTGCAGGCGGTCGTAATGGTGAAGCGATATCCAGACTTGATGCACCATGCGCCGGCGGTGCAACTTGCGCCGCCTAAAGTGGAATCGATCACACTGGCATGTTGCGGAGAAGGATCGTTTGAACCGTTTGGATTCGGACCAAGAGTCGCGAGATCGCGGGCATACCCCTTTTCCGGATACATGCTCGAATAAGTAACCTGCGCCACGTTTGCGGTGCGAACGCTTGCTGCGGCAGTTCCCTCGTTCGCCGCCATTCTTGCCCGCAGCAAATTGGGGATGGCAATCGCCGCCACCACCATCGCGCCACTGAAGTCGACGCCGCTGCTGTGGCTGGCTTCGCGCAGGGCCGTTTCCTCTCCATAGACGGCAACCAGTGCGGGCTGATTCTCTGCCGTCGATTTCAATAAAGAATTCGCCAATTCCGGCGAGACGTTCACCAGACCCAACGCAGCCATGGCTCGCGGATCTTCGTAGAGCAGCGCGGAAACGTCCCCGGAATTGCCCGGCGGAAGCGACGCGGCCAGCATTCCAGACTTGGCTAACGATTCACCGCTGCGATGCAGCCGGATAGCCTCCGCCAAGGTTGCATGGCTCGAGGCGGCGATCAGATATCCTTCCACGATCGCATAGCAGGCTTCACGCTTCTTCGGTCCTGGAATCGGAAGCGTGTAATACGTGATTCCGTCCTCCTCGTATTCCTTGGGTATCCCCGTGGACGCCCCGAAGAATGTCTTGAGCGTCGCCAGCAAGCCGCGCGGATCTCTAGTTTTGAGCAGAATTTTCCACACCGGTTCCTCTGGAGGGAGTGTGTCGAGTTCCAACGTGATCTCTCTGTCCAATCGAGCGAAAAGATCCTCCCTCAGGCTGAGCTTTAATCCCTGCTCCATCTGTGCCAATGACGCGAGGGCATTGGGATTCGAGGCAGTGGCGAGATCTGCCGCCTCGTCATAGATCTTTTGGGGATCCTTGAGCAGGATGCTGACCAGGATTGCGGCCTTGGGGGAAACAAAGTCGAGACTACCCATGGGACCGGGAGCGGCCAGCCATGACGCCACGCCACGGCGCGGGCCGGTGAAGCTGAGTTCAAACTGGCTTGTTTCCTGACCGTTGATACTCTTGTGGTCCCAAACCAGATACTTCATGTCGGAGAACCCGGTGCGCTCAAATGTTGCGCGGTCTTTGTCGTCCTTCGGGCCTTCTTTTTTCAAAATTGTCTGCATATCGAGTCCGGCGACGATGGTTGCTCCACCCTCATATCCTTGCGCCAATCGCCGGCCAAACTCTGTCGAGGCGAAGCCTTGGGCCTTTTGTTCCAGGCGCGCATTGAAACGGCGGAGGGTCGTCAGGTTCTCGCCAAGAACAACGAGCTCAGGACGCACCAGAATGACTGGCTGGTCCGATGAAGGAGCATCCTTGGCATTTGCCAGCTCGGCGACGTCCAGCACTCGAATGGCTGCCGTGGATTTGTCGGCAAAATCCTTGAGTATCTTCGGAAGGACATCCTTCAGTCCGGGCTTTCGCACTTCCGCAAGGATGACGAATTTCGGATCCTCTTTGCCTGTGCTCGGGGCGGCTCCCAGCACGATTTCGTCCCCCAGATACTGCGAAAGCTCGTAAATCTTTTCGAGGGCCTCTTCAATTTTGGGACCTTCTTTGGCTATGTCCCCCTGCTCCCACCAGGCGCGAAGCTTGGCATTCTCTTTGAGTTCCTGATGGAACACAGCCAGCGCCTGATGCGAAGCCTCACCATAGTTGGGGAATCCGGCATACAAAACAGTCGACTCGGGGAGCAATGGTAAGAGACGGCTTTGGCTACGTGGCACTGGAAATTGAACGTCAGTGTGGATCTTCTGGAAAAACTGACCCATCTCCGTCAGCATTCCAGAATATTTCTTGAGATCATCCGGCGAGAACGGCTGCTGCGCGTTCGCGGCTTGTGCGCCGGCGGCTGACGCCAGCAGAAAAATCATGCCGATGACCGCGAGACTCTGGACGAAGCCGCCGAGCAGGCGCGGATGGAGCAAGCGTGCATATCTCATTCAGAACACCCCATTCAAAGGGCCGATGATATGCGCCTTTCCCGCTTTTCGCTATGACGCAAGGCAGGGCTGGAGTAACCACAGTCATCTGTCATACGCCCGCCGACACTACCTGTCCCGGCGAGCCATGCGCCGTCACCGCTTGTGCCAGCTTTCGCCGGAAGTGGACGTGGCGCCAACGAGTCATCTCGACCAGGGGCTTCCATACCGGGTTGACAAGGTCGTGCTTGATGAGCAGATGCCAAAAGCGATTCGACCGCTTGTAGAGATACGACATTGCGATATAGAGCGGTACCGCCTGCCATTGCTCCGGACGGCGACGCCAGATGGAGGCGTGCGAGAACAAGCGCTGATAGATCCATGCGTATCCGTGCTCGAGTTCCTCGGGAGTCATGTGCTTTGGGCGGAAGACGGCGTGGCTCGTGTCGTACAGAGTCCAGTCGCGATGCAGGATGCGTCCTTCAGCTTCCATCTGGCGGAAGAGCGGCGTGGCGGGATACGGCGTGAGGATGTGAAATGTGGCGCACTCCAACCGGTTTTCCTCGATCCATTCCGCGGTGCGAACGTACACATCTTTGCGGTCGTGATCGAAGCCCAGCACGAATGATCCGTTAACCTGAATTCCATAGTCATGAAGCATGCGGACGCGCCGCGCGTAGTCGGAGGTTTTGGGAGTCTTCTTATGCGAGTCAGCGAGGTTGTCGTCAGAGAGGGACTCGAATCCGATGAACACGCCGGTGCAGCCCGCCAGAGCCATATTCCGGATGAGGCTGGGGTCGTCGGTGACATCGATCGTGACCGCGGCGCTCCAGATCTTGTTCAGCGGGCGCAGTGCCGAGCACAACGAGTGGAGATAGTCGCGCCGCGAACCGAGATTGTTGTCGATGAAGACTGCGTAGGGCTGATCATCAGCCTTGAACTCGTCGACGACCTGTTGCGGGTCGCGCATGCGATAGGGCATGCGCAGGCCATCGGTTGCGAGATAGCAGAACCCGCAGCGGTTATGGCAGCCGCGCGTTGCGATCAGGCTGGTGGTCGTCAGAAAGCTGCGACGAGGAAGAATCGAACGGCGTGGCGAAGGATCGTCGCAGTAATCGTTCTCATAGGTGGCGACGTAGCGAGATTGGAGACTGTTTGCTTCGATGTCGCGCAGAATTCGCGGCCAGAGCTGGACGCCATCGCCCAGAGCGAGAGCATCGGCGTGAGGTGCGCATTCGTCAGGACACGACAACACGTGCAGCCCGCCAAGAATGACCTTCGATCCGCGGGCGCGATACCAATCGGCCAGCTCGTACGCGCGCCGGGCAAAGGTCAGGTGCACGGTGATGCCAACTACATGGGGCATGGGATCGTGGGGCGGGCGCCCATGGAGCAAGTTTTCATCCCAATACTCGACGCGCCAGTGCGCGGGCGTGGTGGCGGCGAAGCTCGACAACGCCAGAGTCGGAGTCAGCACATGCTTGCCAAAGCTGGCGTTCGCATCCTTGGGATAGAACGGATTGATCAGCAGGGCGTAGCGCCGCTCCATGAATCCACGGGGCTCGGAGTGATCGAGAGCGGGCGCCGTTGTCATTTCCGCAGGAACCCAGCGCTTTCGAATGGAAGTTAGAAGCGGCTCTACGCGTGTCATCCTTTGTACTTTGTATCATAAAGTACTTCGCCTTGCAACACCACGATTCAGTTCTCCTCCTGGCAGTGCGTCCCAAATTTTTCTGGATACAGTTGGTGCTAGCTGGTCGGTTCGTCTACGGCGAGCGGATTTGGCTGAGCTTCCCGCTGAGCCGACGGCTGCGGAACCCTGCTCGATGCGGAAACCAGAGGCTCGTGCCTTCGTCCAAGGCGAATCAGAGGGCGTTCGATAAGGTAGTAACTGAGGGATGCCGCCGCCAGAAGGGCAGCAATTTTAAGCCACACCGAGCCGGTGTGTGAGCCAAGCCAGCCGTTTCGACCGAAGAACGGCATCTGCCAGAGATAAATGCTGTACGACACCCGCCCCACCCAGCGCACGGGGGATAGTTCCAGGAATCGACCAAAGAGCGTCGCAGGCCGAAACACGGTGGAGACGATTACCAAAGGCAATATGCATGCCTGCGCCAGTTGCCGAAAACTGCTAAAAATTGGCGATGAGATGTGCGGGATGCGCAGCACGGCTAACGCCGCCACTAATGCCACGACCATAACCGGACTCAGCCATCGGGTAGCGCGCTCACGCCATAAGGGTTCGCGGAGGAGAATCGCGAGCGCACAGGGTGCGAAAAAGGCGTCCAGGCGGAGATCTGTTCTCTGCAAAGTTGGGATGCCAGACAGAACGAAGTGGCTCAGCGCCCAGGACCGCCAGAGGAAAATTCCAGTGATGCAGACGAAGGCGGTTCTTCGCGCGTGCTTATTTCCCAGCGTTGCAAGTAGCACCGGCCAAATCAGGTAAAAATGCTCCTCCATGGACAGGGACCAAAAATGGTTTACGTCCCAGTCCTTGTCGGGGAGGTAGTTGGAGAACAGAAATATTCCACTGGCCACGTCGCGACCTTTTACGCGCTCGATCGCAAGTATTCCCAGCAAGCCGATCACTCCGAGATAGATCAACGAGGCGGGCAGAATGCGAAAACCGCGGCGCCAGTAAAAGCGCTTGAGAGAGATGGTGCCGCTTCGTTCGCGCTCCACCAGTAGCTTTGTGCAGATGAGATAACCACTGATGCCAAAGAAAAGGGCGACCCCGAGGAACCCAAGATGTTCCGCGGCAGCACTCGATCGCGCGCTGTGGCTCAACAGCACCAAACTGATGGCCACGGCTCGCCATCCGTCCAACGTTGGGATGTAGTCTTCCGACACTTGAAACTCCAGATTGAGTGGAGACTTAACCGTTGTTCGAGTTCAGAGGCGCGGACCAACCCAAAAGTGCTTACATTCTAAATCAATGCAGGCGAAAGGATCTCGATTAAACAAGATAGTGAAACGGCAGTTTCTGCCAGTGAATGATTGTTAGCGTAAGAGCTTCGAACATTCAAAAGCCCGAGGCGGACGCTTTGGCAGTGAAGCTGGAGGTCTTCATCCGGACTTCCTGAATCTTTGATGCGAGTTCTTCGGTAGAAAACGGCTTAGGCAGAAGCGCGACCTCGGTCCCGATGCGCGCGCGCTCCAGGGCCAGTCCGTCGGTGTAGCCTGACATGAAGATGACGGCGAAGTCCTGCCGCGTTTCCTGGAGCTTTTCAACGAGTTCGGGCCCGCTCATGTGCGGCATGACCACATCGGTGACGACTACATCGATGGGGTTGATGTGCCCCTTCGCGATCACGATGGCTTGCACTCCGCTGCCCGCTTCGAGAACTGTATACCCAAGGTTCTTCAACACTGTAACTGCAAGAGCGCGCAAAGCCGGCTCATCTTCGACCAGCAGGATTGTGCCATTGCCTTTAACAGATGGCGTGGCCTTTTGAGCAATCGAGGTAGAAACCGTACCGGCAACTGACGGCAAATACACCTTGAATGTCGTTCCACCGCCGACTTCGCTTTCCACGGCCACATAGCCTTGGCTCTGCTGCACGATGCTATCCACCGTTGCCAGGCCCAGGCCGGTGCCCTTCCCCAGTTCCTTCGTCGTGAAGAACGGCTCAAAAATGTGAGCGAGGGTCTCTTTGTCCATACCGCAGCCCTGGTCAGTGACGGTAATCAAGGCGTAGTCGCTGGGTGGCACTTCCCGGTTGGCAGCTGCGAACGGCTCGTCCAGATGGTACAGCCTTGTTTCGATGACGAGCTTGCCGCCCTGTGGCATCGCGTCGCGCGCATTCACCGCGAGGTTCATGATCACCTGTTCGAGCTGTCCCGGATCAATGAGGACCCGCAGCATCTTGTCGGAAAGATTGGTGACCAGTTCGATATCTTCGCCAATCAGCACGCGCAGCATCTTTACCATATTGCGGACGCTCTGATTGGGATCAAGCACCTGCGGCTCCAGACTGTGTTTGCGGCTGAACGCCAGCAACTGGCGAATCAGACCGCTGGCACGATCGCCGGCCTTCTTGATTTCCTCCAAGTGTGGACGCGATGGCGGAGGGACAGCCTCCATCAGCATGTCACTGTAGCCCTTGATAATCATGACCAGATTGTTGAAGTCATGGGCTATGCCGCCTGCCAGCCTCCCAACCGCTTCCAGCCGAGCGGCGCGCAGCATGCTCTCACGCGACTTTTTCAAGCTGTCGCGCATATCCTTGAATGCCCGTCCGAGATGAGCCACTTCATCGCTGCCTCGAATCGGAACTTGGAAATCAAAGTCGCCTCTTTTTAACAGCCGCGTTCCGGCCACCAGTTGTTCGATCGGACGGGTGATCTGCCTTGAGACCAGAAATGTTACGAACGCTCCGCCCAGCACCGCGACCGCACCCAGCAGTGCGAGCATTCGATTCAACTCCCGCAGGAAACTCGTCGCCTGATCAAACGACTGGAGGCAATAAAGGCGAACCGGATGATCGCCCGGCAACTCTACGAAGCTTGCCAGCCATCGCTCGCCGCGGGCCTGAAACACTCGTTCTGCACTCGACTGGGCGTCGCGAGGCAATGCCGATTCGAAGTCGTGCCAGACTTCGGGCGACAGTGAACTGAGCAACACGTGTCCATCACGTTCAAAGGTGAAGGCTGACTTCCCGAAATCGCCGCCGCTAAGGATGGTCTCGCGGCGCATCTCTCTGCCCAGTGCCATGCGGCCAAGCAGGTGCTCTTCTTCTCCTGCGCCGGCCACAATAGGCACAAGATTTACGTCGTACAGATGTCCGTTGATGTACCACCAGTCCTCATCGCCATTCGTGCCTTTCAATAGCGGCGCGGCGCTGACGGAGGTCACGTCTTCCGACTTGGCGTGCACAGCCAGTGCAGCCCCGCTCGGATTTTCAAGGATCAGTAGATCGGCGTGACTGGCCGGAAGAATCCACTGCGAACCGTCTTGTACAGTGAGCCGATCATTCGTGGACATCAGGGCCTTGACGCTCGGCTGGTGCGCGATGAACGATGCACTCTGCTGAACCTGCTCGCGACGGACACTCTCCACGTCGGCGTAAACGCGCGTTTGCGTCCGCAAGGTAGAGGCGAGATCAGCACGTATTTGGCTGCGCATCCTTGCCTGTACCAAAGCCAGGACCGCCGCAGTTAGAAAAAAGACAACCGCGACCATCGAGACCAGAAGCTTTGTCCGTAAGTGAGTGAAGTGATGCAGCACGGCTGCATGACAGACTATAGGTAGGAATGTTTAGCGGACCAGACACTTTGGTAACCACCCGCGCGGTGTTGGCACTACTAGTAACCTTGCCGTAACTCCTTCCGGGTAACGAAAATCTTTACAACCTCAATGACAATGTCTCTCAAGGTTGTCGGCGCCCTCGCCTGCGCCGTTGCCAGTTGTGCGCTGGCACAGGACGCGGTGTCTCCTAGCCCCGATATCGCGCAGTTGAGCGAGCAATTGCAGCAAACGCGCGCGGAACTTAACGACTCCAAACGTCAAATCGAAGAACTTCGTCAGAGTCTGGAAGAATTGCGGCGACAGGTGCAGTCTGGTCACCCGAGTGAGCCTGCGCCGGCGCCTGTCGCAGAGCCAACCGTTTCGGTCGCCGATCAGGACGTGGGCTTTTTGGCGGCTAAGGTCAACGAAATGCATCAGGATAAGGTGGAGAGCGCCAGCAGGTACTCGGTCAAGCTTTCCGGCCTGGTTCTCTTCAATTCTTACTGGAACAAAGGCATTCTCGATATTCAGGATCTCCCCAATCTCGCTTTGCCGAACTTCCCCGGTGCTCCGCCGCCCGGCATTGGCGCCACACTCCGGCAAACTACGCTGGGGATCGATGCCACCGGTCCGAAATTATTCGGAGCCAGAACTTCCGCCGGCGCAGAGATCGATTTCGCAGGCGGCAATCCCACCACACCGTACGGCGTGACCGCGGGCCTGCTCCGCCTCCGCACCGCCAAAGTCAACCTGGATTGGAACCATACCTCGCTTGCATTCGGGCAAGACCATCTGTTCTTCTCTCCGCTTTCGCCGACGTCTTACGCGACGGTCTTGGAGCCTGCCATGTCGTGGTCGGGTAACCTTTGGGTCTGGACTCCCGCAATCGAGGTCACACATCGCTTCGATCTGAACGACATGTCATCTCTGGTACTGGAAGGCGGTGTTCTTGATCCGCTGACTGAAGAAGTGCCAGTCTTCCAGGGCCGAAATCCCACGGCCGGCGAAGCGACCCGTGCCCCGGCAATCGCGGGGCGGATCGCTTTCGATCGGTCCAAAGCCGAGAAGTTCCCATTCACTATCGGCTTCGCCGGATACCGCGCCAACCAGCAATACCAGACGTTCCCAACAGTCGAGAGCTGGACTTTGAACTCCGACTTCAAGGCTGGCCTCGGAAAACGCTTCGAAGTCTCGGGCGAATGGTACACAGGACAGGCTGTGGGCGGCCTCGGTGGCGGGATTTGGGCCAGCGTCGTGTACCCGGAGCCGGTTGGGCCTCACACCACGGTACAGCCTCTCCGCTCGACTGGAGGATGGGTCCAGTTGAAATTCACTCCAGCGGTACGCGCGGAAATCAATGGCGCATTTGGTCAGGACGAAAACTACGGCAGAGATCTTCGCGTATTCCCGTTCTCCTTCGATGGCAACGGTTTTCCCGCCATGCAGAAGAATCGCACTGATCTTGTGAACTTCATCTATAAGCCGAACTCGATTCTTCTGTTCGCACTCGAATACCGTCACCTGTTCACGCAAATACCGAATAACGCTGGCGCAAAAGCTGATCAGGTGAATCTGGCCGCGGGGGTTCGCTTCTGATGCGAAAGTTACGTTTGCTCGCGGCGATATTCTTGAGTTGCGGCGCCCTTGCGGCGCAGGACCTGACATTTCGCGGGAAGGTTACAGTCATCCATCGCTCCAGCCACAAGTCAGGCAGTGGCGACGTCGTAGTCTGGCTGACTCCGAGCCATCCGGTGGACGCCCCGATCACCGGTCCTCCAGCACGTCTCGTCCAGAAAGACAAACGATTCTCACCTCATATCATCGCTGTTCGTGTCGGAACCGAAATCGAGTTTCCAAATCAGGATCCTTTCTTTCACGACGTCTTCTCGATTTATCGGGGGAAACCGTTTGACCTGGGCCTGTATGAAAGTGGTATCGCGCGAAAAGTGAAATTCTCGCAGCCTGGCGTCTCTTACATCTTCTGCAATATTCATCCAGAAATGAGCGCGGCCGTCATCGCGTTATCCACACCCTATTTCGCCATGACGAACGCCGACGGCGCTTTCCAAATTGGGCGCGTTCCACCAGGGCACTATAGAGTGGAGTTCTGGTATGAGGCTGCTTCTGAAGCTGATCTCGTTTCTCTCGCCAGCGATCTGCAGTTCGGGCCGGATACGCCGGTGCTCACCTTCACCTTGCATTCTTCCGATCCGCCGCCGCGACATCTGGATAAATACGGGCAGGAATACATCCAGGAAAAATCAAAAAGCTACTAGAGGACTGTCGAAA
The DNA here is from genome assembly GCA_035279505.1 of Candidatus Sulfotelmatobacter sp. Classification (GTDB taxonomy): domain Bacteria; phylum Acidobacteriota; class Terriglobia; order Terriglobales; family Acidobacteriaceae; genus Sulfotelmatobacter. The sequence goes on from DATEHP010000210.1 coordinate 27,198, forward strand.
AATCACAGCCACAAAGGACAGTGAGGTTCACGAAGGTTTTCCTCGTTAAGGGTTGGCCTTCGTGAACCTTCGTGCCCTTCGTGGTTTACGCTTTTCGTCCTTGACCCTAACTCATCGTCAAAACGACCCGGAACCGCGCTCGTCCACTGATCATCTGGTCGTAAGCGTCCGCAGCTTTTTCCAGAGGATAGCGCTCAATCATCGGACGCACACCAGTGAGCGAGCTGAACTCCAACGTATCCTGCGAATCCTTCGCCGTACCCGAAGCCCATCCGCGAATGGAACTGCGCCCGCCGATCAGTTGGAGTGGCGTCACCGTCAGGGATGCCATGTCAGCGCCGATGATCAACAATGTCCCATTGGGCGCGAGTCCGTCCACCAGCGCCGACATCGACTTCGAATCCGGTGCGGTGGCGAGAACAATGCGCGCTCCTCCCATCTTCTGTAACGCATCTGCCGGCGCCCCGCCGCTGGTATCGATGAAGGTGTGAGCGCCCAGTTTCTTCGCCAAAGCCTGCTTGTCGCCGCCGCGTCCGATGGCGACGGTGCGAAACCCCATCTGGCGGGCATATTGGATCCCGAGATGTCCCAATCCTCCGATGCCTTGGACCGCTACCAGATCGCCGGCGCGCGCACCCGAATTCCGCAAGCCGTTGAATACGGTGATTCCAGCGCAAAGCAGCGGAGCAGCCTCGTCTGCCGGCAGATCGTCGGGCATCAGCGCAACGCCTTCAGCGGGTGCAATCATGTATTCCGCGTAGCCTCCGTCGAAGTGAATTGCGGTGATCTTTTCAACTTTGCAATTGATGAAGTCGCCGCTGCGGCACCGCTCGCATATGAAGCAATGCCCGCCATGCCAGCCGACGCCAACGCGCTGACCCGGCTTCCACAGAGTTACGTCCGGACCAACGGCATCGATGCGTCCGGCGATCTCGTGCCCCGGCACACGCGGATACTGAATGCCCGGCCAGAACCCCTCTTTCACCAGAGCATCGCTGTGACAGATGCCGCACGCTTCTACCTTGATACGAACCTGGCCACGTCCGGGTTGAGGGATTGGGCGCTCCACGACTTCGAAATTTCCACCTGGCTTGCTGATTTGAACGGCTTTCATGAGGACCTCTTTCAAATTGGAAGGTGACAAGTGCTCGTTATGGCGTGCGGAGAGAAAGGAACACAAACGTGCCTTCCTCCGTAACCCATCAGATGCGCGAGAGTCCGCTTTGGTCCGAGCCAAACATCTATAATCCTCCCATGCCCCTAGTCGATCAGATTCAAAAAGACATCGTCACCGCCATGAAGGCGAAAGAGGAAGCACGCCTCTCCACGCTCCGCATGGTGAAGAGCGCCCTGCAGCTCAAAACCGTCGAGAAGATGTCCCCGCTTGACGACAAGGAGTCCCAAGCCGTCCTGAGCACGCTGATCAAGCAGCGCAAAGAATCAATCGAGCAGTTCACCAAAGGCGGACGCCAGGAGATGGCCGACAAAGAGGCCGCCGAGATCATCGTGATCGAGACCTACCTGCCGAAAGCCGCGAGCGAATCCGACATCGCTGCCGGAGTCAAAGCCACCATCGCCGAAATGGGCGCTCCCACGATGAAAGACATGGGCACGGTCATGAAGAACGCCATGGCGAAGTTCAACGCGGCCGGCATGCGCGTGGACGGAAAGGTAGTCAGTGAGTTGGTGAAAAAAGAATTAGCAGGAAAGTAGACCCACACGTATGCCTGCATATTACGCAGACACCGTCGGAAACTTCCGAGCGGCGCAGCTCGACATTCTCGAACTCACGCTGCACAGAGCCTACGAATCCGATCGTTACAAAGATCTGATTTCCTGCGGAGCGATAGGGATTGGATCTTAGCGAAACTTCGTGGGAGTACTTGGCAGAACGTTAGCCAGGAAACTGCGAGATCATATCTTGTCAATAGCTACAGAGTTTTGCTTACGAGAGCCCGGCAGGGAATGCTGCTTTTCGTTCCCGTTGGCGATGATAAAGACTCCACCAGGCCATGCACACCCTTTGATGAGACTGCACGTTTCCTGATGGACTGCGGTGCGGTCCCCCTATAGGTTCACTTCCCCCTCTGCATCTCCCGATACGCCTCGCTCTTGGACACCCCCCGCTCCTTCGCCACCTTCTTCAGTGCGGCCTTCTCATCCACTTTCTCCGCCGCCATGATCTGTTGCACACGCTCGCGAATTCCCTGACGGCCGACGGCGGCCGTCGCCACATCTTGCTCCTCCGCCTTCCCAATCAACAGCGTGATCTCGCCCTTCACCGTCTCCCGCGCCTTCAGCGTTTCCATCACCTCACTCGCCCTCCCGCGCAGAAACTCTTCGTGAATCTTCGTCACTTCGCGCGCCACCACGACATGTCTCGATCCGCCTAGTAGCTCGACCACATCCTCCAGCGCCTCCACGATCCGATGCGGAGCCTCATAAAACACCAGCGTCCGCGGAGAATTCTTTACCGTCTCCAGCCCCGTCCGCCGTTCCCCCCGCTTGGCCGGCAAGAATCCGCTGAAGCGAAATGAATCCGTCGGCAGCCCGCTCGCGACCAGGGCCGCCAGAAACGCCGACGCACCCGGCACCGGCACCACCGGCACATGATGCCGGATCGCCAGTGTGATCAACCGGTACCCCGGATCGGAAATGCCCGGCATCCCTGCGTCGGTCACCAGCGCCACGCTCGCGCCCTCCTGCATCTCCTTGACCAGTTCCGCCGACTTCGTCATCTCGTTGTGCTCGTGATAACTGGTCGTCCTCGTCGCGATCGCATAATGATTGAGCAGCTTCTGCGTCTGCCTCGTATCCTCGCACGCGATCACGTCCACCTCCTTGAGCACGCGCAGCGCCCGCAGCGTAATGTCCTCCAGATTCCCAATCGGCGTCGCCACCAGATACAACGCCGGCCCTGCAGCATCCGTCATGGCCGGAGTCTACCACTCCCTCAAGAGGGTGCCCCACTTCTCCCTGCCTTTGGGAGAAGTGGGGATTTTGACTTTACCTCGTCAGCTATCGCGTAACCTTCGAATCAGTCGCCGGTTATGCCGAGGAGGGCAGACGTTGCCGAATAGCTCGCGCTTCGTGTACCTTCGTGCCCTTCGTGGTTAAAGCTTTTCGTCGCAACGTGAGGGAACCTATGACCCCGGCAGCTTTCCGCAAACTAGCCCTGTCGCACCCCGGAACCGAAGAGCACCAGCACATGAATCATCCCGATTTCCGCGTCGCAGGAAAAATCTTCGCCACGCTCGGCTACCCCGACAAAACCCGTGCCATGGTCAAACTTTCACCTGAAGATCAGCACTACTTTTCGAAGGATTACCCCGACGTATTCATCCCCGTGAAAGGCACTTGGGGACGCCGCGGAGCGACCAGCGTCCAGCTCAAAGCCGCAACCAACGATATTCTGGCCAAAGCGATTCACGCCGCTTGGCGCAACATCGCCCCTAAGCGTCTGCTAGAATCGAAGTGAACGAAGTTGTCCCTCGCAACCGTCTCACATCACATGCCACTTTACGAATATCAGTGCAAGAAGTGCGGCCATCGCTTCGAAAAAATCCAGAAGTTCTCCGACAAAATGGTCAAGAAATGTCCCGACTGCGGCGGACCGGTCGAACAGGTGATTTCCGCTCCGGCAGTGCAGTTCAAAGGATCTGGTTGGTACGTGACCGACTACGCCAAGAAGTCGCACGCCCCATCTTCGGATTCGGGCAGCAAGGACTCGAAGGATTCGAAGGATTCAAAGGATTCGAAGGAAACAAAGAAGGACGACAAGAAGCCGGAGAGTTCCTCGAAAGAGAGCACATCGAAGAAAGCCGACAAGCAAAAATAACCCGAATGCATATCATCTTCATCCGTGCCTGTCATCCTGAGGCCCGCGTATTTTGCGGGCCGAAGGACCAGTGCAACCCGCCGGCAGCGCTTCAGACTCAACCCAAGTGCACAGGTTGGCTTAGCTGATCCTCGCAATGAGACCCGAGTAGTCTCCTACTTCAACTCCCTCTCAAAATGCTCTGCAATCATCGTGAACAAATGTAACCGCGCATCTTTCCCCGCGATGCTATGCGTTTTATTCGGATAAATCATCAGCCTGAACTGTTTCCCGGCGTTGATCAACGCATTGATCATCTGAATGCTGTTCTGGAAATGCACGTTGTCGTCGCTCGTCCCGTGTACCAGAAGTAGCGCCCCGTGCAGCTTGTCAGCGGACTTGGTCACATCCGACATTTCGTATCCGGCCTTGTCGTCCTTGAGTAGCCCCATGTAGCGCTCGGTGTAGATCGAGTCGTAGTTCACCTGATTCGTCACCGGAGCCACGGCCACCCCGGCCTTGAAACGGTCCGAGTGCGTCATCGCATAAAGGGTCATCGATCCGCCATTCGACCATCCCCAGATTCCGACGCGATTCTTGTCGAGCTGCGGATACTGCGCCAGCAACTGATCCAGCGCAGTCAGCTGATCCTTCAACTCAACCGCCCCGAACTCATGCCGGATCGCGGTCTGGAACTTGCGATCGCGCCCCGGCGTGCCGCGATTGTCCACCGAGAAAGTGGCGAAACCTTTACGGGACAAGATCTCGTCAAATGGATCAGGAACTGCCTTGCGCACCGTCTGCCCGGCTGGCCCGCCATAGATGTTGATGATGAGAGGAATCTTCCCGTTCGCCTCGCCCTCGGGTGGCAGCAACAGCCGACCATACAGAATCGTCCCATCATCGGCCTTGAACTCGAGATACTTCGGCGCCCTCAGCCCATACTCAGCGATCTCATCGTGCGCTTTCCAGACCGTATTGCAGGCTGCTCCGACCGCGCAAACCGACAAGACCGGCGAGGCCTGGGGGCCGAAGTACATCTGTGTGAAGTGCTTGCCGTCATCGCTGAAGTTTGCAAGGTGAGACCCTTCCTCAGTGGTCAGGGCTTTGAAGCCGGATCCATCAAGCTGAACCGAGTAAATCTGTGTCTGCCGAGGATCATCTTTATTCGCCTCGAAAAACACCGTGCCTGACGCCTCGTCGACGCCCTTGATGCCCAGCACTTCGTAGTCACCGTTCTCCAGCTGCCGCTCCAGCTTCGCGTCCGCCGCTATCGGATTCTGTTTATCGAAGCTGTAGATGTAAATGTGCATGTTTCCATCGCGCCAGCTCGGCCAGAGGAACTGTCCGGTCGAGTTCAGAAATCGGATCTCGGTGTGCTCAAAGTCGAACCATGCGCCTTCTTGCGTCTCGGTCAGCACCAGCCGCGGCTTCCCAGACTTCGTGTCTACGAAATACAAATCCATCTTGTCTTCCGTGCGGTTCAGCACCTCGGCCCAGATCACGCCATCCTTCACCCATCCAAATCGTGGGATGTAGAAATCTTCGGCGCTAGTCAGCGTAATCCACTTCACCTTGCCCTTGTCCGCATCGACGACGCCGAGCTTCACCACCGGATTCGGATCGCCCACCTTCGGATATTTCTCCTGATCCACCGCCGGATGCGTCGGCATCCAGTCGGTGATCGGATAGGTCGGTACATTCGTCTCATCCATGTGCAGGAACGCGATCTCCTTGCTGTCCGGCGACCAGAAGTAATTGCTGCGCACCGCCAACTCCTCGGCATACACCCAGTCGATATCGCCGTTGAAGAGATTCTCCCCCGTATCCTTTGTGAGCTGCTTCTCGTTTTTCCCGCTCACGGAACTAACGAACAGATTGTGCTTGCGTACATACGCCAGGTGCTTTCCATCGGGAGAAAATTTCGGATCTCCACTCGGATCGCCCGCCGAAGTGAATTGAACCGCCGTCTCTGTCCCCAGGTCGTAAAGCCACAGCTGCCCCTGCGAATCAAAGATCAGATGTTTCGAATCCGGAGCCCACTGGTACGACGCCACGTGATAGCGCGTCAGCCGCTCCTTCTCCCGCTCGTTCTTCACCTTGTTCACATCCGGATCGAGCGTCGCCAGCTTCGCCGCGCTGACCAGCACCTTCTTCTCTCCCGTGGCTGGGTCCACATACCACAATTCGCCCTTTTCGCCCTTCTCGTCGCGCTGTACAAACGAGAGCTTCGCTCCGTCCGGACTCCATTCCGTCGTCTCCGGACCGCGCCCCGCGAGCCCTCCTGGCTGAAACAGACTGTCAATGTTCAGAGGTTTGGTCGGCGCATTCTGCGCCACAAACGGAATGGATCCCAACCAGGCAAAGAGCACAACACAAAAGAGCAGACGTGTCCCTCGTTTCACTGGGTAACCTCGACGGGAAAATGGAAAGCGGAACCCACAGGCGAACGTTTGAGTGTACACCCGCGGAAGCCCCGACTCTACTGAGGTCTAAGCCCGCCCAAGCGCTTCCTTCATGCCCTCTGCGGTGAATGCCTTTTCGCCGTAGAAGTCAGGCTGCGCTTCAAGAGCCCAGTCGTGGCGCATGTTAAAATCAATACACCGGATGCTCCTAGACATAGAAAATCTGCTCAAACTGCAGGATGTGGACAGGGAAATTCGTCGCTTGCACGATGAGGTCGCCGAACTCCCCAAACGCGTTGCCGTCATCGAGCAGAAGCTCGCCGGAACCAAGGCCCAACTCGATAAAGCCCAGGCCGCCGTCAAAGCCGACGAGGCCGCCCGCCGCAAGTACGAAACCAACATCAGCGACCTGCGCGGGAAAATCTCCAAGTATCGCGACCAGTCTCTCGACGTAAAGACCAACGAGCAATACAAAGCTCTCCTGCACGAAATCCAGTTCGCCGAAAAGGAAATCGCTTCCAACGAAGACAAGATTCTCGAGCTGATGGTCAATGCAGATGCCCGCGATAAGGAAGTCAAAGCCGCTCAGGCGGATTTGAAGGCGGAAATGGCCGAAATCGAGCAGGAGAAAGAGCAGGCTCGCCAGCGCACCGCCGAAGATGAAAAGCTTCTCGCCGAAGCCCGGTCCCGGCGCGATCAGGTCCGCACCGGAATCCGCGAAGACCTCCTCCGGCACTACGAACGCGTTTCCAAGTTCCGCGGCAGCGGCATCTCCGAAGTCCGCGATCAGAAATGCATGGCCTGCCAGGTGATGCTGCGCCCGCAGACCTATAACGAAGTCCGGTCCGGGAAAGAAACGGTGGTGTGCGACTCCTGCCAGCGGATCCTTTATTTCAACCCAGCGGAGGAGTTAGTTGAAAAGAAGGAAACGGTGCACCGCCCGAAACGCCATCACCCCAAAATCGATGCCCCGCAAGCCTGGTACTACCGCCCCGATTTTGCAAGCGACGGCGAGGTCTTTCTCTGCCTTACGAATGCGGGTGGCCAAGCAAGCCGCCGTGTTTACGACATCCACACGGGTCGCTTGATCGGCGACATCCTCATCCGCGAAGGCGACTACCGCCAGGCTTTCCCCGAAGACATCACCGGCTCGACCCGCCTGAACGGCAATTGGAGCGAGGACGAGCTCGATAACTTCGGCGGCGAGCTCCCCATGGTCGCACTCGACTCTCTACGCACAGATCTCGACGCCGCCCGCCACGAAGCCAGCTCAGGCTCTCACGCCAAACCGGCAGTCTCCGCCCCCACCGAGCACGCCACCCACTAACTAGAGAACAATGTGGGGAAAGCCGCCTTCGGCTGTCGGTCGAGCGCGCTCAACTTCAGCGATTCTCGTTACCTGAACGCGCGCTGTTCCATGATTCTCTCTTACGTAGCAATGCGCCATCGAAAAGGGCACATACCGTGTAGAGCACAGCACACACGAGCATGCCGAGTGCAAAAGTAGTGAGCACTTCAGCGGTGGGAACGAAGAATGCTCCGGTCCAAAAGATCTTTTGCTCCGTAAAATACATGAACTCGTTTCGCAAGAGCGTGGCAGCAACCAAAACTGTCCAAAATAGCGTGACAAAGACCCATCGCTTTATCGACTGCACCTTGTTTGAACACCTCTCCCACGCAGCCATGAACTCGTGCTCAGCACTCGATTGTTGGAGAGAACTATGCTTGGAAAGCCAGAGGGTACGCAGCATGCTTGCTGATTTCACGAATGACACTGCGACGACTACCAACAAATACAGGATGAGTAACCGAGATTCCCAGGGAAGTTGGTAGTTAATCGAAAGTGGATCCAAACTCATTGGCGGACCTACTTCTTGCATGTAACCCTCCCAAGCCTCGTCCTTGACGTCTGTGTTAGCTAACCACTGAATTAGACACCAAGGGGGTCCGTCTGCGGCAGTTTGATCGCTGCTAACAGCGATAGCGATCGAGACTCCTCCTCAGGTCAAGACATTTATGGGAGAGCGGTAATCCCGCTTCGCAGTCTTCAGGCATTACCATGTCCTCATGGCCCCGGCGACCGCACAGTACGACCTGCCTAAAATCAGGATCTCTCCTCGTGGCGCCACGCGCCTGAAGTCCGGCCATGTCTGGGTCTACCGCTCTGACGTACTCGAAGCCGATGGTATTCCTCCGGGCTCAATCGTGGCCGTTACGGATCAGCGCGGGAAACCGCTCGGCACCGCCCTCTACTCCAGTTCTTCCCAGATCGCGATCCGCATGATTTCGTCCGAGTCCGTCTCAGACTTTCCCGCGCTCCTCCGCCGCCGCATCGCCGCCGCCATCGCCTATCGCCAGCCGCTCGTTCATGACACCGACGCCTACCGCGTCGTTTTCAGCGAAGCGGACTTAATCCCCGGCCTCATCGTCGATCGCTACAACGACCTTCTTTCTCTGCAAATCCTCACCCAGGCAATTGACAGCAACCCGGTTCGCGAAACTGTCATCTCTGAATTAGTCCATCATTTGAGTCCGGCGTCGGTGATTGAGCGAGTCGATCCACGCGTCCGGGAACTCGAAACCCTCCCACCCCGC
>DATEHP010000211.1:0-3968 GCA_035279505.1 Candidatus Sulfotelmatobacter sp.
GGATCAGAAGCCTACCTTGCTCGCAACATTCGGAGATCCGGACGCTGAGAGTGGCTACATCAAGATCGGCGATTGGAACCAAGTGTACTTGATCGCACGCGGCGATACCATGTTCTACATAATCAATGGCCACCTGATGTCGGTTTTCATAGACGACCATCCGACGAGGGCTAGAACCAAAGGTGTGCTGGCGCTTCAACTCGAAGGCCGAGGCGATATTAAAGCCTCCTTCCGTAATATCTGGCTGAAAGATCTACCCTGACGCCGATTAGGCCTTGCGAAGCAATCTCCGGCGCGGACCGGGAGCAATTCTCTGAGGGCGCGTGGCAGAAAGGCGGATGTATGAAAGACAAATCCCGTTCGCGTCGCGACGTACTGAAGCTTTTTGGCGCGGCTCCAATTATCGCCGGTGCGGTTGCTGAAGCGCAAACGCAGGCGCCCGAAGCAAGGCCGGCACCATCTCAGGGTGCTTCGGAAGCTGGAGGACAATCTCAAGCGCAAGGGGGGCGCGGCGGACGAGGAGGCCGCGGTCGTGGCGGTGGCTTCGGCGGCGGAGATTTTTGGCCGGGGCTCAAGCGCTTGCTGTTTGTGGCCGACACGCAGACCGGGTACATGCATGATTCGATCTCCCACGCGATGGCCACGGTAGAACAGCTTGGCCGTGAAACCCAAACTTACATGACGATGATCAAGAGCGACTCACAGTTGATCACCGATACGCCGATCAAAGCGCAGGGCCGGTACGCGAGGGGCGGTCCCAACACGCTCGCATACGCGCACATTCTGCCCTATTACGATGCGATTTTCATGCTGCCGAGCGGATACGGAACACTGAGTGATCAACAGAAGACCGACCTTGTCGCTTTCGTCCATGATCAAGGCAAAGGGCTGATCGTCGGGCATGCCGCTGCCACTTGTTTCGAGACGTGGCCGCAGTGGGCTGAGATGATTGGGGCCAGTTGGGGCGGGGAATTTAACGCCAACGCCACGGTTATTGTGGAAGACCCAAACTTTCCAGGCGCGAATGCATTCGGCCCTCTTCCGTTCAAGTTTTATGAGCAGCACGCCATCTTTGTGGCGCCGGGATATTCACGAGACAGTTCTCATGTTGTTATGCGCCTCGATCCAGACAGTTTGGACCCGGCTATTCGTTCGAAAAAGCCGGATGGTGACTTTCCGGTCGCAGTCGCGAGACAGTACGGCAAGGGCCGTATCTTTAACGTGAGTTGGGGACATTTCGATGCCACGTGGGACGATCCGCGGTTCCAGCGGATGATGCTTCACGGCATCAAGTGGGCCATGGGGATAACACCGGCGGACGTCACACCTCGGCCGTTCCCAGCGAGCAAACCGACGACGTAGCGGAATCTGAGCTGGAGGACATTCGTAGGAGGCGATTCGACTGTTGTTCCTCGTGTCTGTCGCGGCAGCGGTATGGGCCAGTCTTGAGGAGCAAAAGGCGGCGAAGCCACCGATCAGGCATTTGCTTGGCGATATGTTCGTGCTTGGCGACGAACTGCGAATCGGCAATCACAAAGCTTACTCAACAATCTGCGCATGAAGCGTAGACACGATCCGAAGGAAAGGAAGCTTATGCTCATCAGGAATTTACGATTAATGGCATTGGTAATGTCGGCGGCACTGGCGATCACAATGGTGGCGTCCGCCCAGGACGCCCCTGCCTCGGGCCAGGCTACCGACAGCCAGATGGTCCCGCTCATCGGTATTGCGGGTGTTACGTTCAAGGCCAGCAACCTCGACAAATCCCGCGCCTATTACCGAGACGTCCTCGGGCTTCCGGAAGCGTTTGACGTCAAGGATTCGTCCGGCACGGTCACCGCCTACTTTAAGGTGAATGACGATCAATACATCGAGGTCACGCCGACTTTGAAACCTGGTGAGTTAATCCGCGAGTCACGGGTTGTATTCCAGAGCTCCGATTTGCAAAAACTGCACGCCATCTACCTCGAGCGAGGGGTAAAGATTGGAGATATCACGAAAGGGCCTGACGGTAACCCGGTGTTTCGGGTCATTGACCCGGAAGGGAATGCGCTGGATTTCATCCAGTATGTTTCGGGATCGCAAGAGGGCCGTGCGTTCGGAAAATTTCTAAACGATAGCCGTATTTCCGGGGAGATTTCGCACGTTGGTGTAATGATGAAAGACCGTACGACGGGTATGCCCTTCTATCAAAAGCTCGGGCTCGATAAGTTGCGGTCGATCCCTGGAGGGCGAGGCGAATATGTGGAACTCCCCAGCTCCGATAGCAATCTGGAAACGAAAGACCCGCCGCTCGACCGGAATAATCCGGCAACGCACGACCAATATGAACACGAAGTATATGGTGCGGTCTATCACGTTTCGCTTTGGGTTCCCGATATACGAGTTACTCGCGACACGGTGCAAAAACGGGGAGGCTATAGCGACGTTCGCGTACGTGCTGCCGTCGGCCATAACCGCCATTGGCTAATTCACCTTTTCGATCCGGACGGAACGCGTACCGAAATTATGAGCGTAGCCTTTGAAAACGATCTTCCCGCAGGAACTATAATGGGACCCGGCGCCTCTGGACCGCCTATCCTTCCACCGCCCGGAAGCTCCGAAGGGCGGGGACGCGGGCGGGGGCGCGGCGCTCCGGAATCAGGGCCAGCACACTAAACGGGGAACGTCTGGACAATTTATTTGGCACATGAGATGTCAACAATCATGCCGACGCGCGTTCGAGGAAGCTTCGCCGTAGGGTATCGCACAATTCGGCCCACCAAGAGCTGGTGGATCCCTGTGCCTCGCCAAAATGTTGCTCGTCTTTAGAATCAAGAAGTTAGCGCCGCTTGGACTTGACCCGGTATCGGCTATTCTTCCGGCATGTTCTCCATTATTCGGTTTTGGCTGGTGACGATCACTCGCCTGTTTTGCTCCCGCCGTAGCCTGCTGCTGGAAAATCTGGCCCTCCGACAGCAACTCGCGGTGTTCAAGCATCGCCATCCGAGACCACGATTAAGCATCCTCGACAAGCTATTTTGGGTGACCGCCCGGCGGACTTGGTCTGGGTGGAAGAGCTCGCTGATCCTCGTCACTCCTGAGACCGTCGTCGGCTGGCACCGCGCGGGTTTCCGACTGTACTGGAAACTGATCTCCAGAGCCCGAATGCGGGTCGGTAGAAAGCGGGTCTCCAAAGAGGTTCGCGACCTGATTTTTCGCATGGTGGTAGAGAACCCGACTTGGGGAGCACCGCGCATTCATGGCGAACTCCTAATGCTCGGCTTCGATGTTTCCGAGAGAACAATCTCCCGCTGGATGCGTCGAGCGCCAAGATCTCGAGCCAGCGAAGCGTTGGCTGGCGTTTCTGCGTAATCATCGCGAAGCCATCACGGCGATGGACTTTTTCACTGTGCCGACGATTACATTCGGTGTGCTCTACTGCTTCTTCGTTATTGGGCATGACCGCAGGCGCATCCTGCACTTCAACGTCACGAAGCATCCGACAAGCATGTGGATTGTCCAGCAGTTGCGACAGGCGTTCCCTTTCGAGTCCACTCCCCGCTTTCTGATCTTCGATCGCGATAAGAAGTATGGCTTGGAAGTTCCGGTGGCCATCTGGTCGATGAACATCACTGCTCGCCAAACATCGTACCAAAGCCCTTGGCAGAATGGAGTAGCGGAGCGCTGGGTCCAGACTTGTCGGCGAGACTTGCTCGACCATGTAATCCCGCTCGACGAGCGACATCTGAAACGGCTGCTTTCAGATTACATCCGCTACTATCACGACGACCGGACGCATCTCGGACTCGGCAAGGAAACGCCTGCAGGTAGACGGTGTTCGACGGCTTGTGGCGTGGTTGTCTCGCATCTGCGAGTCGGCGGCCTGCATCACCGTTACGACCGAGCGGCTGCGTAAAGGTTCGTTGTACATACATTAAGGATAGCTGGAGCAGCGGATCGCTGCGTTTGCTCTGATAAAAGTGCGA
>DATEHP010000212.1:0-19801 GCA_035279505.1 Candidatus Sulfotelmatobacter sp.
AAATGCTCTTGGGCGGCCGATGGTTGTTGGCTAACGAGCTTCAGACGAAGCGCTTTCAACCGATAACTGCTCCAGAATCGTGCGCAAGGCCCGCAGAACCTCGTCTGCGGCCGTGGGTTTAAGGACGAATTTCAGCGTCCCGTCAGGAGTGAACTGCGCCCCTTTCTGGCCCGACACGAAGCGGGCGAGATGTTCCGGATCGACCGCGGCATTCTGCCGGAATTTGAAACTGACCGTGTCGCGCTTGCGGTCGATGGCGTTCACCCCTACGCGAAGACACAACAGCTTGAGAGACGCATAATCGAGGAGATTACGGACGGCCCGAGGCGGCTCGCCATAACGGTCCTGCAACTCAGCGGCAACGTCGGTAAGCTGTGACTCCGTTTCAACGCCGGCCACACGTTTGTACATTCTGAGGCGCTGGTTCTCCTCCGGAATGTACTCGGCCGGGATACGTATGTTCAGGCCGAGATTAAGCTGGGTTTCGGCTTCGTCCGGAGCAGCTTCTCCCTTCATCTCGCGAATGGCGCGGTCGAGCATCTGCGTGTAGAGCTCAAACCCGATCGCCTCGATGTGTCCGCTCTGCTCGCCCCCCAGAAGATTTCCGGCGCCGCGAAGTTCGAGGTCCAGGGCTGCGATTTTGAATCCCGCGCCAAGGTCGGAGAATTCCTTCAAGGCAGCGAGCCGGCGGCGGGCGATTGGAGTGAGCTCGACTTCGCGCGGGATCATCAGATAGGCATATGCGCGGCGATTCGAGCGGCCGACGCGCCCACGGAGTTGGTAGAGCTCTGACAATCCCAGCCGGTCGGCTCGGTTGATCAGGATCGTGTTGCACAGAGGAATGTCGAGGCCGTTCTCAATAATCGTGGTGGCGACCAGAATATCCGCCTCGTGATGCATAAACGTCAGCATCACCTTTTCGAGTTCCGATTCGCCCATCTGCCCGTGGCCGACAATAATGCGGGCTTTTGGCACGAGTTCCTGCAGCTTGGCGGCAATCTCCCAGATGCTCTCTACACGGTTGTGAACGAAATAGACCTGGCCTCCGCGCTCCAGTTCCTGCTCGATGGCTGACTGGATGAGCTTGTCGTCCCAGCTGGCTACCACGGTTTGAATCGCCATACGGTCTTTGGGCGGCGTCTCAATCACGCTCATGTCCCGCAAACCGACAAGTGACATGTGCAGGGTGCGCGGGATGGGCGTCGCAGACATGGTCAGCACGTCGACCTGCTTGCGCATCTGCTTGATACGCTCCTTGTGGCGGACGCCGAAGCGCTGTTCCTCGTCAACGATGAGCAGGCCGAGGTCGGAGAACTTCAGGTCCTTCGACAGAATGCGATGCGTCCCGATCAGAATGTCGATCTTCCCGCTCTCTGCCTTCTGCAAGATTTCCTTTTGCTGCTTGGGATTGCGGAAGCGGCTGATCATCTCGATGGTGACCGGGAAAGGTGCGAAGCGCTGCTTGAACGTCTCGTAATGCTGAAATGCAAGAACGGTCGTGGGAGCAAGCACCGCGACCTGCTTGTTGTCGCTGACCGCCTTGAACGCTGCCCGCATGGCGACTTCTGTCTTGCCGTAGCCCACATCGCCGCAGAGCAGGCGGTCCATGGGCTGCGTGGATTCCATGTCGCGCATCACGTCGGTGATGGCCTGTGCCTGATCTTCGGTCTCGTTGAACTCAAACGAATCTTCGAACTCGCGTACGAACTCATTACCCGCTGGAAAGGAGTGGCCTTGGGCCACCTTGCGCTGCGCATAGAGCTTCAGCAGCTCTTCGGTCATGTCCTGCATGGCCTTGCGCACGCGGGCTTTGGTCTTGGCCCAGGCCTGCGTGCCGAGATGACTGAGAGCGGGCTTGGCCCCTTCGGAAGAGCGGTATTTCTGTATCAGGTCGAGGCGAGTCAGGGGAACGTACAGCCGCGCGCCTTCCGCATACTCGAGCAGCATGAACTCGGCATTGCCGTCGCCCTGGTTGATCTCTTTCAGCCCCTGATACTGGCCGATCCCGTGTTCGACATGGACGACATAGTCTCCGACCTGCAGGTCACGGAAGTCGGAGAGGAACGCCGATACTTTCGATTTCTGCCGCTGCGGCCGCGAGGCCACCGTGTCGGATTCATCAAAGAGATCGCGCGCGCCGAAGATTGCAAGGTGCGCGTCGGGAAAAACGACGCCATCCGGAACGTAGGCTTTCGCTAGAGTTGTTGTGTTAACTTCTCCCGCGAAATAGCTGGTTTCGTCGGCATAGCTCTCGCCGCCGCGGGTGCGGCTTCCCAGACGGAAGCTGGCGTTGTATTCGGTAAAGATATCGGCGAGGCGCTCGACTTCACCTGTGTTTGGGACTGAAAACAGAACCTGGTTGCCCGCCGCAGTGAGCTTCTTGACCTCGTCGAGCATTGCCGGGACGGCGCCGTGGAAGCGCGGCGTAGGCTGCGTCAGAATTGAGACTGAAATGTCGGCTGCGGTTTGCGTGATGCCCAGGTGTTCGAGATCCGCTCCGGTCAGCCCGGCGACTTTCTCCCACCAACCCTTCGGCGGCAAGTACAAATCGTTTGGCGGAACTAGGTTTCCCACGCCGCTGCGCTCGTGAGCTTCTTCCACGCGCGTCCAGAAGCGGTCGAATTCGCTGCGCAGGAGATCCGGTTCGTCCAGCAGAACAGCAGCGCGAGGCAGCAAGTCGAATACGGTTCGATCGGATCCGGCAACCGGGGCATAGAACTCCCATCCCGGAAAGACAGTTACTCCGCCGGAGCGGACCGCCGCTTCGACGATTTCCTCAGTCGTTCCCGCGATGCGTTTGCCCGAGAGTCGTGTGTGAATCGCACCGAGAAGCTGATCCGTCACCGGAGTTTCCGTTAGCGGCAACAGCAATGCCTCATCGATCGGGTTGGAAGAACGTTGCGAAGTCGGATCGAAGCGGCGGATGGAATCGACTTCATCGCCGAAAAACTCGATGCGGACCGGCCGCTCGGCTTCGGGCGAGTACACATCGAGAATGCCGCCACGCAAGGCATACTGGCCCGGCATCTCGACCACATCGGCGGAATCATAGCCGACGGTATTCAGGTGCCCCAGCAGGTTGTCGAGATCAAACGACTCGCCACGCCGCAAAACGCGTGCAAGGTCGGAATAGTACTCTGCCGATCGTTGCAGGATCGCCGTAGCGGCTATAGGAGTCACCACTATCGACGCCTTCCCGGTGGCAATCTTCCACAGCGCCGTCGCACGCTCTTCCTGCAGTTCCGGGTGCGGCGAAAGATTCTGGTACGGGAGCACATCCCGCGCTGGCAGAGAAACAACGGAGTCCGGATCGCATGCCGCCGTGAGCTCGCAGAATCCGCGCAGGATGGGAACGAACTCCTCGACCGCACGGTTATCGTTGACCACCACAATCAGGGGCCGGTCGGCGGCCCGGCACCACAGCACGAGCAGCAAGGCTTTCGCGGTGGGAGAAAGCCCGGAGACACGAATCCTCCCCGTGCCCTCGTTCAGGTGGGAGGCTACACGCGCGAAGCCGGGAAGCAATTCAACGTCCGCGAAGAGTTCGCGGACGAAGGGAAGCAGCATGCCATATCGATTTTATCAGGAACGTTCGTGTAAGGGCGGACGCCTTCGTCCTCCCCGCGAGCAAAGCGAGCGTGTGTCGGACTCCGGGCCCCTTGCAACCGCCGGCGAGAAGATGAAATCCTTGTAGCCGGGTAGCCCAACCGAATCCATCGCCGACGAGCATGCCTAAGCCCTCTCTCGAAGACAAGCGCCTAACTCGCCTGACAAAAATCGCACTCGCCCTGCCCGAGGCGCGGCGCCAGATCTACGGGTCACATGCGCAGTTTCTGATTGGGAAGAAGACCTTCGCCTACTTTCTGGACAACCATCATGGCGACGGCATCGTCGCCGTCACGTGCAAGGTTCTGCCCGGGGAGAACAAGGCGCTAACCGAAGCTCAACCCGACCGGTTTTACCTTCCAGCCTATGTCGCCTCGAGAGGTTGGGTCGCCCTGCGCCTCGACCGAGGCAAGATCGACTGGGAGGAAGTGAAGGAACTGCTGCTGGGCAGTTACGCGATGATCGCGCCCAAGCGATTGGCGGAGCGGATCACAGCCGCGCTTTGAGGCGCTGTCCTTCGCTATGGCGCAACCCTCCCGCGTATGCTCAACTCCACCTCTCCTGACTGGTCTGCGAGCGTCATATGTAGCGCATGCTGCTTGGGGTCGTACGTCGTCTTCAGCGGATAGGTGCTGCCGGAAACTTTCGCCTCGGCGCGCGCAGAAGGCCAGTCGTATACAACGACCTCGAAAAACTTCCACCAGGGTGCATACGAACCCCCCCGCGCGTGGAACTTCAGTCGCACCGATTTCGCATCGGTGTCACAACTAAAATTCTGCCGCAGATACTGGCCATGCTGATAGGCGAAACTGTGGCCGTCATCAAGATAGATCGTTCCGTGGCAATCGGCTCCAGGATAGACGCGCAGTTCCAGCGGACCCCGTGGAGTTTCCTCGGTGTTCTGAATCAAAGGTTGCATCGGCAGGACGCTTCCGCCGCGCACGTAGACCGGCATGGTATCGAGCTTCGGATGGACCTTGCGCGGTTCAGGAAACTTGGTCCCCGGCTTGGCGCTGGCGATATCCACAATGGATGGCGTGGGGGGCGACGACGCCATCTTTTCCCCAGTCCAAAAATCAAACCATGAGCCTGGCGGAAAGGAGACAACATAGTCGTCCACCGTTTCCCCGAACGGCTGCGGCGCGATCATCAAGCTTCGGCCGAACAGAAATTCCGTATCCCAATGCTCAAAGCCGGGAGCCGACGGCGCGAAGATTTCGGGGAACTCGAGGAAGATAGGCCGCATCATTGGTAGCCCGGAGCGCGACGATTCCTCAGCGAGAGAATAAATGTACGGCAGCAGCCGGTATCGGGTCTCGACATAGCGCCTGCGGATCGTCTCCGGCTCCGGCCCGTTGACCCAGAGTTCGTGAGGAAGCGTGTCCTTGTTCGAGTGATCACGATAGAACGGGGAGAAGGCCGCCAGTTCGGCCCACCGCGTCAGCAGATCGGAAGATGGTGTTCCGTTGAATCCGCCAACATCTGCGCCGACAAAGGAAATGCCGCTGAGGCCGAGATTCAACACCATCTGCGTCGCCAGACGAAGATGATTCCACGTCGCGAAATTATCGCCAGTCCAGGTAAACCCGTAACGCTGTCCGCCCGCATAGGTCGCGCGTGTGAGAACAAACGGACGCTCGTCGGGGCGCAACTTGAGCAGGCCCTCATAGGTTGCGCGCGCGTTTTCAAGTCCGACAATGTTGTGAATCTCTGAGTGCGTCGCAGTCCGTGAGGTGAATCCGGCCTCCTCAATGCGGTGGACGTTGTCGAGCGGCATCGTCTTGGCCGGCCCGTCGAACACCGAGGGCTCATTCATGTCATTCCAGAATCCGGCGACTCCGTCTTTCACAAACTCCCGATAAAGACCTCCCCACCACTCGCGGGTTTGCGCGCGAGTGAAATCGGGAAAAACGGCAGGCCCCGGCCACACGATTCCTACGAACTCGCTGCCGTCCGGCTTCTTCACGAAGTGATCGCCCGCATGTCCCGTGTCGTAGGGCCTATAACCCTGATTCGGCGCGTGGGCGATGTGCAGGTCGGTGATGTTCACCAAGTGGAAGTGCTGTTTGCGCAGATCGGCAACCAGCCCGGGGAAATCCGGAAACGTCTTGGCGTCGACTGTGAAAGGACGGTAGCGGTCCTGATAATCGATGTCGAGATAAATGACGTCGGAAGGGATTCTGTCGTTGCGAAGACGCGTGGCGATTTCCCGGACCTTCGACTCCGGCGTATAGCTGTAGCGTGACTGCTGGAAACCCAGAGCCCAGAGCGGGGGCAGAGGAGGCTTCCCGGTGAGATAAGCGTAGGCTTCCACGACCTGCTTCGGCGTGGGGCCATAAAGGACGTAGTAGTCGAGCGGACCGCCTTCGGCGCCGAAGGCATACGCGTCGCGCGCCTGCTTGCCGAAATCGAACCAGGTGCGCCAGGTGTTGTCGAGAAAAATCCCGTAGCTGCGGGTTCCGTTAATCGCGAGGAAGAAAGGGATCGACTTGTACAAAGGATCGACCGATTCTTGCGGCCCGATGTCGGTGTTCCACAACGTGTACGCCTGTTCCCTGCGATCGAACTGTCCTGTCTTGTCGCCCAAACCGAAGTAGTGTTCAGCGGTCGCCATCTGCTTGAACACAGAAAAACCCCCGGCCTGGAACTTTGTCGGATGGCCCACCGCATCGGCCGAGATTACATTGCCCTCAAGATCGCGGATGACGATGCGCAGCGGCTCGCGCTCCACGCGAACATCTAATGCACCGGTGCGAAAGCCCACCGACGAAGCGTCCTGGGATGGCTGAACGTCGATTGATTTTGTTCGAGCTTCGGGCAGAACCGCCCAGGACGCGTCTTCCGGAAGGACACTGTTGGGAGAAACCCGCACCCGCACGATGTCGTTGCGCAGCGCCGTGACGCGTAACACAGCCGAACCTGCCTGAATTTGAATCCCGTCGCGGAGAGGCTCGGAGGCAGAAACAGACTCCAGTTCCTGCAACGGCTGCGGTCCGCCGGCAGTCTGTGCCGGCGCTGTGACGAACAGGCCCGCCACTACGAAGGAAATAAAGGCAAATCGCTGGGCCAGCAAAAGCATCGCGGAAGTCTCCCAATAAAGTCTGGTGCGAGGCAATCATATCAACTGCAGGACATCCCAGCAGATTTCAGGAAATTTAACGAACCGCGGAGCAGCGTTCCGATATCCTATCTAACGGTTGTGTCGTCCCACCCTTCACAGGAGCCCCTAGATGCCAATCAGTTCTCCCGTTTCCAAAACTACACTCTGGATCGGCCGCGTGATGAGTGCTCTGCCGGTGTTGCTTGTGCTTTTTGGCAGTGTCGTGAAGCTCATGAAGACCCCCTCTGTCATTGAAGGATTCGTACGCGCCGGCGTGCCGGAACGATTAATCATCCCCGTAGGCATCATTGAGATGATCTGCGTAATCGTCTATGTGATTCCGCAGACCGCCGTTATGGGAGCGATCCTGATGACGGGCTTGCTCGGCGGAGCAACGATCACCAATCTGCGCATTGCCGACCCGACTTATCCATTGCCGGTCGTACTCGGGATGCTGGCGTGGGGCGGGCTGTTTCTGCGGGATACCCGACTGCGAGACTTGATCCCGACCCGGAAAATGTAGCCCCGGAGGCATTCCTCCGGGGTTGCGCGAAGCGCAATGAGGACGGTTGGCAGCAAGGAAGATGCTGGGGCGTACAAGCTGTCGCACGCTCGCTTTGCTCGCGGGGCGGACGAGGGCGTCCGCGCCTACACAAGCTCTTACTGTTTTACGCTGTCCAGCAGCTTCTGCTCAGCGTCGCTGGGAGGTTCGGCACGTCCGCCAAGATACTTGGCCAGAAATACCTCCGACGCCGCGTTGAACGCCATGCGATTCTCCGGGCGCGCGAATCCGTGGCCCTCATCCGGGAACACATAGTATTCCACCGGCTTGTTGTTCTTTCGCATCGCAGCCACGATCTGATCGCTCTCGGCTTTATTGACGCGCGGATCGTTCGCCCCCTGCCCGATCAGCAGCGGCACTTTAATCTGGTCCGCCTTGAATAAAGGAGACTGCGATTTCAGGAACTCTTCGCTGTCGCCCATGCGTTTGTGAAAGATCGCCAGGAAAGTGGACCAGTAGGGAGGAATCGTCTTGAGCAGCGTATTCAAGTTCGATGGCCCGACGATGTCCACGCCGCACGAGAACGCATCGGGCGAAAAAGCCACTCCGGCCAGCGTGGCATAACCACCGTAGCTGCCGCCCATGATGCAGATCTTCTTGGGATCGGCAACGCCTTTCTGCACGACCCAGTCTTTTCCGTCGAGCAAGTCGGTGTGCATTGCGCCCGCCCACTGGCGATCGCCGGCATTCAGATACTGCTTGCCATATCCAGTGGACGCTCGGAAGTTGGGCTGCAAAACCGCATAGCCACGGTTGGCCAGCCATTGCGCGTAGGGATCGTATCCCCATAGGTCGCGTCCCCACGGGCCGCCGTGCGGAAACACGACCATCGGCAGATTCTTCGCCTCCACACCAGCGGGAGTCGTGAGGTATCCATAAATCTTCATGCCGTCGCGGGCCGTGTACTCGATCGGTTGAACCTTGGCGAGCTTGTACTTCTCGAGCGCGGGCCGATTGCTGAACAGCATCGTGGCCTTCCTCGTCGCGCGATCGTAAAGATAGTAGAAGATCGGAGAATCGTCGCCCTCGAAGGTCACAATCCACTTGTCGTCTTTCAGGTCGCGGCTGATGTTGCTGATGTCGGCATCGCGCACTTTGTGCAGCGCGGCGAAGTCAGCCTGAATATCCTTGTCGAGGATCTGGAAATCGCGGCGCTCGCGAAGAAACACAACTGCCTGAAGCTTGTGATTCTTCGGCTGCTCCACCGCGAACGACACGTCGAACTGCGGGTCTTCCGCGATCACCGTGCGTTTCCCGGTCGCGATGTCGACCGAGATGAGCCGCGCCGCATTGGCATCGAGCGAGGTCATGATCCACAGCGCCTTGTTGTCGGGAGTGAAGTTCACGACGTTGCCGAGCGTCTCTTCGGGACCCCACTTGATCAATTCGCGCCATGGAGACTTGACGTCATCGCGGATGCGGACGATCGTTCCGCCGTCTTCGGTCGTGATCTGCGCGGCGCGGACTTCGAGGTTGTGATCCGCCTGCCATCCCTGCACATCACCAGGGTTTTGCGTGTCGAGCGTCAACTCGCCCGTCTTGAGATTGGCGCGGTAGACATCGAAGACCTTCGGATCGCGCTTGTTCGATTGGATCAGGATCGTGTCCGGGTGATCGGGGTCGAACGACAAAATGTCGGCGCGCGACTTCTCGAATGGAGTGAGATCCTTGGTCTGCTTGCTCGCGACGTTCGTCTGATAGATGCGCCAGTTCTCGTCTCCGCCCTGATCCTGGCCGTAGAGGACGTTCTTCGAATCGGGCTGCCAAATGAAATTGCGGATGCCTCGCTTGCGATCGCTGGTGATGACGCGGTCGTCGGTCTTGCCCAGCGTGCGTATCCAGACGTTCAGGACGCCCTGATCCGGGGCAAGGTAGGCAAGCATCGTGCCGTCGGGAGAAATCTCAGGCGCGGTGCGTTCAGGATTGCCGAAGAGGACGCTGCGAGGGATTAATGCAGATTGAGCAAGAGTGAATGTGGCCAGCGCGGACAGCAGGAGAGTCGCGAGGACACGCGACGCGCGGAAACGATGCATCGAGGCACCTCCGTGGGAGAGACAGAATTCTACTCAGAGCAGATACGCGAAACAAGGAAAGGTGGCTCTGCGTTTGAATCTGTTCGGAAGTTCTGCAACTCACGTCCTGGCGGATCGTAATTGTTGGGCGAAGATGCGCGATTCGGTTAGGCTCAATCTGGGAAAATGGCACTCGAGGGGGTACCCTCCCCCCTCCCGATCTATTGGAATCATCGACTTAGCAGAAAATTCGGAAATAATCTATGCCGCTCAATGGCTTAGGGGCAAAATCTTGAGCCGCAAAGACTTAGAGCCTATCAGCTGATTCCTGCGTATACGCTTTCGCCTTGGTTATGATCTGCTGTTACTGATTTTGGGCGCAAGGGCGGGGATCACATCGGGCTGTGATTTCGCTCAAGAGTTCGGGAGGGGACAACAGGCATCGGGTTCGGGTTTATTCGGGGCTGTGCCGGAGCTGAGGCGTTAATCCGGTCTCTTCAGGGGGCTTTTGCTTTCCGCTTTTCGGAAATGTGAGTGCAAGCAAAATCAAAGCCTAAGTCACCCACAGCCTTTAGTCTTTCCAAGCTCACTTACGCTAGCGTGAACTGCCCCACTCAAGCCAAAAGCTGGCTTGAGTGGGCCACCGTCAGCTTTGTCAGGTTTCATGTCAGGCGCGCAAAGTTGGCATCGCTTTCGGGGAAATCGATGCCCATGGCTGCTCCTGCGAGGCACGCGAAGGCTGCTGCGAGTCCAAGCTGAGAAAGAGTCCAATGCAGAACCGGCGGCGCGGGCGAGTTTAGAACCGTGAGCACCGCCCCGACGCATACGGTCGCGATGGCAAGCCACTGATAAAGGCGCAAGCCGAACCTCACGGGGGTTTGGGGCTCGCCCCGATAGGCTTCTTCGGCAAATCGCGAGAGGCCGTTGCCGATGCCGTAGATGCCGCAGATCAGCGCCAGCGGACAACCGGAAATCCACATACGCGCGAGCAGCAGGCCGAGGAACACATTCGTGAGGATCGAATACAGCTGGGTCGCGTGGATGGGAACGCCGGCGAGTTCCGCCATTCTGGTTACGCGCGAGCGCGGGTGCGTAACTCGAATGCCGACGGCTGGCGTGGTTTGCCGTCCATGGCAGCAGCCGTTGACCAGGCAACGCAGGCGGCCGATGGCTTGCATCCACGGCGCGGCCAGGCAAGTCGCGGCGAGCAGCGTCCAGCGATCTTCGAAGAACAGGCAGGTGATGCCGCCGCCGATGAGCCCGCCATAGAATCCGTAGGGACGCCGAAGGCGCGAGGAACCTTCCACCAACTGGGCCCATAATCCTGCACCGAGCAGGCCGCCGCTGCAGACCAGGAGCACTTGCCACTCTCTGCCTCGGCCCGCGGCAGCGAGGACGATAGCTGCCTGCGCGAACGCGGCGGCTGCGGCGTAAAAGGAATGATTGATGATGCGAACCGGGCCGATACGCCACTCGCGCCAGGAATTGGCGAATCTCTCGGCGGTGTTCTGCAGGATTTCCCAAACCCGTTGCGGATTCAGAATGGCCGGCGCAATGACGAACGCTGCGACCACATCGACGGCGTAGTGCATGCCTGTGGTGATGCAGCTCAAGGCAATGGTCAAGGGGTAGGCCCAGCAAATCCATCTGCGACGGAAAAGTCGCGCAACCAGGATCGACCAGAGCACATGGTATGACGGGAGCGCAGCCACCGGCGGCTCACTGGTGCGTTCGAGATGCAGAAGGCTGGTCATCCAGCCAAGGCCGAGCATCGGGCGCCGCGGCGCAGCGGAGGGCAAGAACCAGTAGATAGGAAAAACGACCAGCATCGTGAACCATGCCGAAACGGTGAGCTGGCGAAGGTCTTTGCGAGTGCGGGCGAGCCATGGCGCGAGCGCGACCATCACGTAGGTGCTCTCGTAGAACACAGCAGTCCACGACATCACAGTCAGGCGATCCTCGAAGGCGAAGCCGAAGTTCACACCGCGCACGGGCAGGCGAATCGTGAACTCGTACAGCGCGAGCCACGGAACGACTACGTGGAGGACAAAGCGCAACCGCTCAAAAGTGGAAGGCTGAGCGTCGTCCGCGGGTGGCAAGACCTGAAGCGTGCGCCCGAAGCGGCTCAGAAGATCAGGGTGCTCGTAGCCCACGACCAGGGCAACGCAGGCCAGCGCGATCGTGGGAGTGATCAGCCATAGCCCAGTTGGAGATCCCAGCATCATAGAGACGCCGAGGCAGACCGCAACGAATCCTGTGTAGATCGGATGCGGAAGAAACTGGAACGTCCCCCGCGAAACCATGGTGGGAGGCGGGAAGGCGTTCATGGGAAGTCCGCCACCGAAGCGCCACAATTCAAACATTGCGGCAGCCATGAGTGCGAGGCCGGCGCAGGCGAAGGCGATGCCGAGAGATCGGCTCCCATAAATCGGCAGAGAAACTTTTGCGGCGGTTCCCCAGAGGCACAATAGCGCAGGCAGCAGAATGACGAATAACGCGCCGTACGCGATTTTCTGCCATTTCATTTTGGCCAGCTTACGATTTCGTGAATGGCCCAGCCCTCAATCGCAGAGCGCCCTGGGCATTCTAATCGTGCACGGCTGCGCCACTTGCATTCGTTCACCTGCAGCAGCCGAGCGGGAAAAGTCTTACTTACTCCGGGAATGGACGATAGCGCGGTCGTCCCCAACGGGCCTTTGCGCAGTGTCAAGGAGCGGTCCATCAGGAGTCGTGATCCCTCGTCGAAGGTGATTTGTTCGTCTTCGATGGTCGAGGCTGAGACTGACTTTCCGTTGAGGTAAAAAATCCTCTTCGAGAATTCGCCCTGCCAGTCGATCCATACGGCCCAGTCGGAGGCGCTGCAGAAGCGGCCCCAGCGCAGATGCTGAATGGGAATCTTCCAGGGTGCGATCGTCATGGTCAGATGTTCGATGTAGCCGAGGCCGGAGTCATTGCCTATGCACACGTGCGCGCGGGGCATGAGGCAATGCCAATCGACCGAACCTCCATCGCTCTTGAAGACCGCTTCGTGTACTTCGGTCGAGTCGGCCTGCCACGCGGCGCCAAAGTCGAACTGTGCGGAGTTCCACGAAATCGAAGAGCCATCGACCACCGGCAGGCTCGGCCGGCGGAGAGAGTTGTGCTGAGTCACGTTGTTCCCAGCGCTGCGCAGCAGGCTTGAGTAGTGAAGATGGGCGGGACCCCAGGCGAGATCGCCGACATAGGCGATGGATGCGTTCCCGGAGTCGGTCACGCAGTCCAGGTACCATTTCGACAAGCGGAAAGCCGCCATTCGCTGGCCATAGTATCAGCCGGGGATCGATGCGGGATACTTTTGTCGCGTTGGGGGGGCGTGCGGAGGGCTAGAGAAATCTTAAGGGTGTTGGCTGCGGGAATTCCCACCCTTCGAAAATCACGAAGGGTGGGGCACCCATTTCCTTGAGGCTCGGAAATGTTTATCCGCGCAGAAGGGGGCGCGTGAGGCATGTGGGGCCGCCGCTGCCGTTAATGCAGATTTCGCTGCCGGGGAAGGTGCGAACGTCGAATCCGGCGGCGCGCAACTTGTCATTGGTCTTGCGATTCTCTTCGATGGCGAGCAGACGCTTTCCGCCGAGCGACAGAACGTTGCAGGCCAGTGTGTCGCGCTCGGAATCGTCGATCTCGATGAATTCGAATCCGCGAGATTTGAGCAGTTCGACGGTCTCGACCGCGAGCCATGGAAGATCGACGATCGCGGTGTGTTCGTCCAGCAGGCTGATCAGCGACATCAGGTGGAGGCAAGCCTCAGGCCCCGGTCCGTAGGGAAGCGGCGCTGAGATCACATCGACACCTTTTGGAGCGAGAATCGCGCGCATCTGTGCGATGCCGGCGGCGTTGGTGCGATATCCGTGGCCGATCAAGAGTGTCTTCGAGTCGAGCCAGACGATGTCTCCTGCCTCGGTTGAACCCGGAGACGTGATTTCAGCAAACGTGGCAATTCCCACCTGCTCGCCGAAGGAGCCTTGATGGCCGCCCTCGACCACGCGGTTCGGTTTGCCGGGTCTCATGAGGATCAGGCCGAGGTCGGTAGCGAGCGAGGCGTCATGAGCGTAGACCGCATCAAGCGAGAGATCCGCAGACGGCGACAGTCCGATCGTTTCGGCGCCGGCGACTTCCAGTTCCCGGCACAAAGCGTCGTGTTGCGACTGAGCCTCGGAAAAATTGGGTGCGTGATGAAATCCAAGCTCGCGCCAGCGAGCCACGCGCTCTGGCTGATTCCATCCGGCAACGCGCGGCGAGCACACCAGCACGCGCTTCAGAGGAGCGACCATCGAGTGGCCATTGAAGGCCACGGCGGTTTGAGAAAAAGAAGAAGAGGGCAGGCAATCCTCCATGCGCTACGCGCAGCAGAGGTGATTCTACGGCAGGAAGGTGCCGGGACGAAATGTGGAAGCGTCTCGCTCTACTTCGTCTCGCTGAGGGCTTCTTCCACGGGCGCGGCGAAGGCGACATGGTCATTCGCCGGCGGCATCAGCTCGCGGACGGCATGTTTGTTCTGATTGCCGCGCTTGCTAAGCCACTGTTTCAGGTGCTTGCGGGCGGCCGGAGCCAGCTTTGAAAAGAAGAGTCCGGCCCGTCCCTGATCGCTGGCCCAGATCACGTCTGCAAAGCCGTTGAGTGTCACGTGGGTGCCGGGAAGCACACATCGGAAGGCGATGTCGGAAATCACGGGCACGGGTTCGCTGGCCTGTAAAGCCAGGCCGTGCTCCCCGATGTCGATGCTTACGCCAGCGAGCGTGCCATGCTCCAGCTCCAGATAGACCAGCGTCTTGACCTCATACCGCGCAGACTTGCGGCGGTTCGAGCTGGCGGTTTTCTTCCCCGCCTTGAGGGCGTCCTTGACCAGTTCCGGCTGGAGCGGCCGGTAAAGGATGCGGCTCGCACCCGACTGGAAGGCCTGACCGGTTCCCGGCCAAGCACGGCTCGCGACGGCCAGCAACACTGGCTTCTGCTCGGCCGGCAGCAGGGCCGCCATGCGGATCGCCTCTTCTGCTCCGGGAAGATCGAAATCGACAATCAACGTGGAGCACTCCTCGGCCATTACCAACTCGAGAGCCTCCTGATTGGATCGGCAGTTCCTCGTCTCGATTCCAAGCTGTTCGAGAGTGGCAGTAAGGGTTTGCAGAGATCGTTTGTCGTGACAAAGAACCGCAGCGGACTTGCCCATGAGCATCAAAATACGGGGCTTGGCGCGGCGAGGAAATGTCACACCGGTAATCCGCGGAGTGGTTACCGAGGCGATCTGTAATTTCGGGGCGAAGCTACCGGCACCTGCAAAATCTGGGGTCGAAATAAGCTAACCACTGCGATCGCAGGGACTTATAGCGCAGCCGCGGAGTGAGCAGCTGGCGGGCTGGGTCGCGGGCGACTGCTATAATCGAAAATTACGCTCATGTCTACGAAACGACTGATTCGGTCCACGACGGTCTTGTCGGTCCGCGGCGGAGGGAAGGTGGTTCTCGCGGGCGACGGTCAGGTCACTTTGGGCGAGTCCGTGATCAAGCACTCCGCCAAGAAGATCCGCCGGCTCTACAACG
This sequence comes from Candidatus Sulfotelmatobacter sp., assembly GCA_035279505.1. GTDB lineage: Bacteria > Acidobacteriota > Terriglobia > Terriglobales > Acidobacteriaceae > Sulfotelmatobacter. The sequence continues at coordinate 14,857 of DATEHP010000212.1, forward strand.
ACAAGATTGTGGCTGGCTTTGCGGGATCGACTGCTGATGCGTTCACACTCTTCAGCAGGTTTGAAGCTAAGCTGGAGCAGTATCACGGGAACCTTGGGCGGGCCGCGGTGGAGCTGGCGCGCGACTGGCGCACGGACAAGTTTCTTCGGCATTTGGAAGCGCTTTTGCTGGTCAGCGACAAGGAGCAGACGTTTCTGCTCAGCGGCCAGGGCGATGTGATTGAACCAGACAGCGGGATAGCGGCGATCGGCAGCGGCGGGCCCTACGCGCAGGCCGCTGCGCAAGCACTCGCGGAACATACCGAGCTCTCGGCCAGGCAGATCGCCGAAGAAGCTATGAAGATTGCGGGCAAGATGTGTATCTATACGAACGATAGAGTAACGATTGAAGAACTTTAGGAGCTAGGGGTTAGGGACTAGGGGTTAGGGCGAGCGAAACCTCAGGCCTGAACCCTGGCCCCTGATCCCTGAATTTATGGCCATTTACCTTCCTTCCACCGCCGAAGAAGAACAGCTAGCGCTGGATGAGCTGACTCCACGCGAGATTGTTGTCGAGCTCGACAAACACGTGATTGGCCAGAAAGAAGCCAAGCGCGCCGTAGCGATTGCGCTGCGGAATCGCACACGGCGGCAGAAACTTCCGCCGGATCTCGCCGAAGAAATCATTCCGAAGAACATCATTATGATCGGGCCGACGGGCGTGGGAAAGACCGAGATAGCCCGCCGTCTGGCGAAGCTGGCGAACTCTCCGTTCCTGAAGGTGGAGGCTTCGAAGTTCACGGAGGTCGGCTACGTAGGGCGCGATGTGGAATCGATGGTGCGTGATCTGGTGGAGATCGCCATCGACAACGTGCGGGAAGAGAAACTGGAAGACGTCGCCGACAAGGCCGAACAGAATGCCGAGGAACGGCTGCTTGATATTCTTCAGCCGCCTTCGCCACCGCGGCCGGAGCCTTCAGCCACGGCCGGCGGTGTGGTGATCGATGGCAGCACGGGATTAACGGATTCTCCCACCCGCTCGCGCGAAAAACTGAAGCAGCAACTGCGCGAAGGCAAACTCGACGAGCGTACAGTCGAGATAGACGTGCGCGAACGCAACTTCCCTTCGTTCGAAATCCTGACCAATCAGGGTGTCGAGGAGATGGACGTCAACATCAAAGATATGTTGCCGAACATCTTCGGGCAGCGCACCAAGAAGCGGAAGATGAAAGTGAACGAAGCCTTCGAGTATCTGATCCAGGAAGAAGAACAGCGCTTGATTGATATGGATCAGGTGACGCGCACGGCGATTGATCGTGTCGAGAATGCGGGTATCGTATTCCTTGACGAGATCGACAAGATCGCCGGCCGCGAGGGGGGCCATGGTCCCGACGTTTCGCGCGAAGGCGTGCAGCGCGACATTCTTCCGATCGTCGAAGGCACGACCGTCAATACGCGATACGGGATGGTGCGCACCGATCACATCCTGTTCATCGCTGCTGGAGCATTCCATGTTTCGAAGCCGAGCGACTTGATTCCTGAGTTGCAGGGGCGCTTTCCGATTCGCGTCGAACTGCACTCCTTGACGATGGAAGACTTCGTGCGCATTCTCACCGAGCCGAAGTCCTCTCTGGTGAAGCAGTACACGGCTCTGCTTGAGACGGAGGGAGTGAAACTGGAGTTCACGCCGGAATCGCTCGATGAGATTGCGCACTTCGCGTTCCGCGTGAATGAGAGTACCGAGAACATCGGAGCGCGGCGGTTACACACGATCATGGAGCGCGTGCTGGATGAGTTGAGCTTCGATGCTCCGGAGAAGAAGGGTGAGTCGGTTACCGTGGACGCCGAGTACGTCCGCAAGATGCTGACTGACATTGTGAAAGACCAGGATTTGAGCCGCTACATTCTGTAGTAAGAATCTTCACCACAGAGGACACTGGGGTTCACGGAGGAGTTCCTCTGTGGTTCTCTGTGTCCTCTGTGGTTTATCTTTTTCCAGACATGAAATCGATCGACCGTTCCCGCCTGCAATCCCTGATGCAACTCGAACAGAAGAGGTTTGTGGACGAGCGCCCGAAATCGAAGGCGCTGTTTGACCGCGCGCGCAAGTCGCTGCTCGCGGGCGTGCCCATGAACTGGATGGTGAAGTGGGCGGGAGCCTTCCCGCCATTTGTGCGGGAAGCGCAGGGTGCGGAATTTTTCGATGTTGACGGTCTGCGATATATCGACTTCTGTCTGGGCGACACCGGCGCGATGACGGGACACTCTCCATCTGCGACCGTGAAGGCGGCGGAAGAGCAGATACGGCGCGGCATCACGCTGATGCTTCCCGGCGAGGATGCGATTTTCGTCGCCGAAGAGCTGCAGAAGCGATTCGGCCTTCCTTACTGGCAATTTGCGCTCACCGCTACGGATGCGAACCGCTTCTCGATCCGGCTGGCCCGGCAGATCACCGGACGCCCGAAGATTCTGGTCTTCAACTGGTGCTACCACGGCACGGTCGACGAAACTTTCATCACGATCGGTGCCGAGAGGCAGGCGGGGCCACGGCCTGGGAACATTGGGCCACCGGTCAATCCTGCAGTGACAACGAAAGTTGTCGAGTTCAATGACGTTGACGCGCTGGAGGCAGCACTCGTATCAGGCGATGTAGCTTGCGTCCTGGCCGAGCCGGCGATGACGAACGTCGGCATCGTGCATCCCGAGCCCGAATACCATAGGGCGCTGCGCGAAATCACACGCGAGCACGGGACACTGCTGATCATCGACGAAACACACACGATCTGTGCCGGCCCGGGCGGATACACGCGCGCTGAGAATCTTGATCCCGACGGAATCGTCTTCGGTAAGGCCATAGGTGCCGGTATTCCGGGCGCGGCTTACGGGTTCTCCCACGAAGTCGCCGACCGCATCGTCGCCAAGCAGGAATTGGAGAATTGCGACGTCGGTGGCATTGGCGGCACGCTGGCGGGCAATGCCCTCTCTCTTGCGGCGATGCGCGCCACCCTCACCAAGGTTCTAACCAAAGAAGCCTTCGACCGCATGATCCCGATGGCTGAGCGCTGGACCGCCGGAGTTGCCAAGGCGATTGCCGACGCGCAACTGCCCTGGCACGTCACGCGGCTCGGTTGCCGCGCCGAATACATCTTTGGGCCCGAACCGAAAAATGGCCAGCAGGCGCATGATGCCATGGATTTCGAGCTTGAGCGATTCATGCATCTATATGCGATGAATCGCGGAATCCTGCTTACTCCGTTTCACAATATGGCGTTGATGTCCCCGCAGACAGAGGCGGATCATGTGGACCGGCACACGAAGCTCTTCCGTGAGGCCCTGAAAGAACTTACTACTTAGCAGCCGAGGCCCGTATCTTGATACTCTTTTCCTTCCCATGAGACGCATGGCGCAGAGGGTTGCCCTGGCAGTGAGTGCGACCTTCATGCTCGCGGCTTGCGCGACCATTGGTCCGCCACAACCTCCCTCATTGGAACTGCCGAAGCCGCCCACGGACTTACGGGCCTCGCGTAAGGGAGACCGCGTCAACCTGACCTGGACGATTCCGACCATGACGACCGATCGAGAGACTATTCGCAGCCTTGGCCCAACATCTATTTGCCGGGGACGTGGAGAATTAAACTCCTGCGGCACTCCGGCCGGTAAAATCACAACTCCGATCCCGCCGACAAAGGCTGGGGCTTCTGCTCCGAAGGCACAAGGGTTGTACACAGACACGGTTCCTTCCCAACTCGAGAGCGACGACCCTTCTGCATTCATTACTTACGCCGTCGGCGTGCTGAATCGGGATGGCCGCGCCGCCGGGCTCTCCAATCAGGTGCATGTCCCGCTGGCTCGCACGCTTCCTCCGCCCCGTGATTTCCGGGCGCGCGTCGCCAAAGAGGGAGTGGTGCTGAGCTGGGTGGGTGAGATTATTGCTGTGCCGCCAGCGGAGATGCAATACGTTTACCGGGTCTACCGCCGCGCGGAAGGAAGTAGCGAACGAGTACTGGCGGGAGACGCTCCCGCCGGCGTTGAAACCAGCTTTACCATTATCGATGCCAACATCGAATGGCAAAAGACGTACTTCTACCACGCAGAAGCGGTGACGGTGATTCACCGAAACAGTTCTCCACTGGACATCGAGGGTGATGACACACCAGAAATCAAGGTCTTTGCCGACGATGTGTTTCCACCTACGGTGCCGGCGGCACTACAGGCTGTGTACTCGGGTCCCGGTCAGAAGCCCTTCATCGATCTGGTGTGGGCCCCAGTCACCGATGCCGATCTTGCCGGATATAACGTTTACCGCCGCGAAGAGGGGATGGCGAATCCTGTAAAGTTGAATGCGGAATTGATCAAGGCTCCGGCTTATCGTGATGAAAATGTAGCGCCGCAGAAGAAGTACTTTTATTCTGTTTCGGCCGTTGACGCTCGCGGAAATGAGAGCGAAAGGTCGGAAGAGGCAAGCGAAGCGGTGCCGTAACGAGCAATGAGCTGTGAGCTATGAGCTATGAGCGAACTCAGCTTACTCATCGCTCATTGCTCATTGCTCATTGCTCATTGCTCATTGCTCATTGCTCACAGCTCACTTGCGAGAAAGGGATCATGAAATATTGCAGATTTCACTGGAATGGCGAAGCTCACTACGGACTGGTCGAATCGGTGGCGGGGCGCGATTCGATTGTCCGACTCCTGCTCACCCCGCCGGAAGAAGCGGATGGCGACATGGAAAGCTTGCGTACCCGGCGGATCGAAGCCCTTCCCTTAGCCGAAGCGGCCTTGTTGCCACCCGTTCGGCCTTCGAAGATCGTGTGCGTAGGACGAAACTACCGTGAGCACGCGGCTGAATTGGGGCATGATGTGCCGACAGAGCCTCTGATTTTCTTGAAGGCCACGTCAGCGCTGCTCTCTCCCGGAGGAGTGGTTCGCCGTCCAAAGCTCTCGCAGCGCGTTGATCACGAGGGCGAACT
>DATEHP010000213.1:0-43757 GCA_035279505.1 Candidatus Sulfotelmatobacter sp.
CTCGAGAGTGCGGATGGAAGCATGGCGACAGTGGCTAACTCGGTGGGAGAAGAACTTTGTCACGGAAAAAGAACCAAGAACTCACTATGAACTCAGAATTCTCTTGACTCCGACCGGCCTTCTCATGGAAGGCGATTTCACTCAAAACCCCGCTAGGGCATGGAGCCGATTTTCATGGAATCAATTTACGCTAACAACAACCCAACCCCGTCCGTCGCTCTGATCTGCGCTTAGCTCCGGTTTGGCCCGAACACCTCATCGACTTTCTGCATGATTTTTTCTGCCCACTGAACGCTCGCGCTAATCAGCTTGTCCGTCCGTGGGCTTCCTTGTGGGCCGCCAAACAAGTCGTTCGCCGTTCGCATATGCAGGTTGGCCAGAATCGCGGCCATGATGCCGATTACTCGTTTGCGTCCCTCGTCCATCCGGCGATGATATCAGCTTCGTGTTTTGTTCGCCTGAAGAACTTCATGTACACTGTGCGTGCCTGGGGTCACTGCCTAGTGAGATCGTTAACTGTACATTTTGCATTCTGCTTTCCGCAGTGAGGTTGCATGAATTTTGAACGGGGATTTCAGGAGCTTACCGGCAATGCCCCGTATCCGTGGCAGTCTGCTCTTTATCGTTCGCTGATCGAGGGAGACGTGCCGCACCGCCTGGGGTTGCCGACCGGCGCAGGCAAGACTAGCGTCATTCCCGTGTGGCTTTGCGGTATCTGGCATGAGCTTGAGAGCGGTCTGCCGCTCAAAGTTCCCCGGCGTCTGTTTTTCGCAGTCGATCGGCGGATCGTAGTCGACCAGTCTGAAGTCACAGCACAGCAGGTCAAGAAGAACGCAGAGCGTACGCCGCTCTGGGATCTTCTTGCTCAGAAGACATTGTCAGATGACCCGCTCATAGTCAGCGTACTCCGTGGTCAGCGAGTGCTGGAATATGACGACATCGTGTCAGATCCTTCTGCATTCGCCGTAATTCTCTGCACACCCGACATGATCTTCTCGCGCCTGCTGGGTGGGGCTTACGGATGCAGCCATCGCCTCGCCAGCCGTGAAATGGGCCTGGTCGGTCAGGACACGTTTATCGTTCTCGATGAGGCTCATATCAGCGAAGCAAACGTCAACGTTCTTGAGTTCGTATCGCAGCACAACAGGTCCCTGAAGCCATTCTGGTGGACGACGATGAGCGCAACACTGCGGCAGAGTGCCGACTTCACGCTATCGCAGGAAGACCTGACAGCAATGTCTGGCAAGTTGAACGCTCATAAGATTGCGAAGGTCAGTGAGGTCGAGAGCAAGCAACTCGTGACGTCGGTGCTCGACACGATTGCACAGCACGCCGAGCCGTGGAAGCGACTCATTGTATATGTCGAAAAACCTGCCGATGCGAACAGACTATACGAGAAACTCAGGCACGATCATTCATGCACCCTGCTGACTGGCACAATGCGTGGTTATGAAAAGAGCAAACTTGACTTCTCTCCTTTTAAACAGAATGGAGCCTCTGAGAAGCACATCCTGATTTGCACATCCGCAGGCGAGGTCGGTCTCGAAGTCTCCTGTGAGTTCATGATTACAGAATCTGCAAGTGGCGAGCGATTGGCTCAACGTTTCGGCCGGTGTAATCGCTGGAACGAGTCTCAGCAGGCACACATCTATGTTATTAATCCCACCAAGCAAGGTGAGGAGGAGACAGAACTCTCACCAAAACAGTCGGCCATCAAGGCGACGGTCGAGTACCTCAAGTCTTTGGCTGACCATGGTTGGGCCGATGTCTCAACCGGGAACCTCTACGACAACCCGCTACCTGCCGAGACGTTCAGCCCCGTGCCAGCTAGTCTTAGTCTCAACAAAGCTTCGCTGATTCAGATCGCGAACACGACCTACCCCTCACTCGACATGAGTGACTTCATTCGTGGCGCCAGCGCGGAGTACCACGTCAACCTCATCGTTCGCAAAGACGAAGAAATTGCTCGGATGCTCTCTCTCGCAGCACGTGACCCGACGAACGAAGCGTTCGACCAGTTGGTCATTGCAAACAACGAACTTTTCAAAGAACCAAGCAGCCAGCAGTTCATCAAGAAGCTACTCCTGCTCGAACTGCCTAACTTCCTGTTCATCTCGAAAACGGGGGATGTCATGATTCTCGAACAGGCTGCTATCAATCCTCGGGCACTCGTCGGGGGAACTCTTTTTCTGCCTGAGTCTTCAAAGCCCATCAATGCTCAAGGCCTATTTGAACCGCATGGCGACGGTGAGGGTGATGTCTTCTCAAAGGTGCAGAATACGGTAATTCGTTTCATTCAGTTCGACGACCAAACGTTTACGTCGCTCGAAACAGGAGAAACGGTCAGCGCCGTGAACGTTGAAAAACTGGCCAAGGCGATCCCCGCCCCTGCCGGAATGAAGTCTAAGGTCGTGTTCAACGCCGGTGGATTGGTATACGTCAAGGCAATGAAACGGCCCGTTGGCGGAAAGATGACTTGTCGAGAGCACACAGAATGCGCGACTGGCCACGCTCAGAAATTGACACACTCCCTTGCCCTTTCCGACGAATTAGCAGCGGCAATCGTCAATGCCGCGACACACCATGACGACGGTAAGACCCACGACCTTTGGCAGTTAGCTTTTCGTGGGACAACAACCGGCGAGGCTCTAGCGAAGAACTATGTCTTCCGAAATCCAGCACTGCTGAACGGACTGCGGCACGAACTGGTATCTGCGCTGTACAACCGTAATCTTTCGCCGCTGGAGAAATGGTTGGTCGTGAGCCATCACGGTCGCTGCCGTTCGCACTTCCCAGAGACAGCATACGACCGTGACATGACCACGGAAAGCGCAGAACTGAATGAGCATTTGCCTGTGCTGCTGGCGGATCTGAACTTCGAGCACGGGGTTTGGGGTCTGGCCTACCTCGAAGCTGTTGTTCGTGCCGTGGACATCAATGCCGAGTGAGTCAATGAACAGAATACTCATCAACCATAAGAACCTATCTGAAGTGCTCAGCGTTTACGGTCTGTTGATTCTCGCTGAGTGCCTGGACACTGCTGTCGCGAGATGCAGGTTCGCCAGCACGAGAGCCGTCCTCGGTGATGATGATGTCTTCCGCGCCATGGCCTTCGAGTTCGAGCACCCTGATTACGAAACGCTACTACAGCGGATAGCTGCGCTCGACGTGCTCCGGCTGAATGGGAAGGTCGCACTCATTGAACAAGGGACTGCAGTAATGGGTATCGATTGGGTCGATATGGGCTCATTCATCGGGGATGCAGGAAATTTCTCAAAGGCTGACAAGCTTGCATTCGTCAAACTGCATCACGAGGTCTTTAAAGAACTCACCTCAACGTCCGAAGACCTGTTCTCATTCTCTGTCGAGCGTAACGAGACGAATTTTCTATCGAACATGTCCAGTATGAAGAAGAACTACATCGATGCGGGCGGGGTTTACGACTCTGCGGACAACGAATTCTTCGCTCGTGAGCTTCTACTGCTCGTGGCTCTTCAAAATCTTCGCTCGGTCATGACTCGCCTCGTGCTGGACAAAAGCCTCGACTACACACTCGTTACGACGTGGACCAACCCCGCAGGTATGTTCGGCGCGCTGACGGCTGACGTGCCGATGAACAAGTCGATAAGGATGGAGGCGAGGACATCGGAGTTTGGTAATTATGGTCTGGTCCTGAAAACGGCGAAAGAGGTTACGCAAATGCCCGGCTGATCATGACAGTCAGCAAGTTTGCGAGAAAGGAGACAACGAGGCGACAGAATGTCTCTGACCGTCAAGGAATTGTGGAGCGGTTGCATTCCCCGTCTCGGACGGGGTTGGATTGAAAATCAAAGATTACCGCCGCCTGAACGGACCATCACACAAGTTGCATTCCCCGTCTCGGACGGGGTTGGATTGAGAAAAGGAGGAGATAAATGAGTAAGTTCATCGACAATGTGAAAGCAGCGAAGGCAGTGAGGGTCACCGAGACTCTCGTATCAATGTCTTCGTCAATCAAGCTACCGTCATACGCTGCTGACAAAAGGGCAGATCTACCGCGATTCGTCGAGTGGGGAAATAATGCGGTTGTCGACAGCGTGCAATCGCAAGCAAATAGGATTGAAGCAGTATTCACGCAGTATCCCGAACTCGTGCCCGCGACACAGGTCAAATATCCTGACACGACCGTTCCACTGGTTGAGGTTCCGCATCGTGCGGCTGACCCCGCAATCAGCTACTTGTTCAGAGACGAATTGGCTGCATTGAAATCTAACCCCGCACTGCTAGCGAAACGTGCGCCAACTTCGTTTCTTTTCGGGCTCTGTGACATTCGTGGCGGTCGTAACATTAAATTGACTCGTGCAATTGCGAGCGACGTCGTTGTTCGTAACGGTGCACCGCGTCCTACGGCCTCCTCTCTGTCGACCCGATTTTCGAACGAGACTCGCGCTGACTTCGCTGAGAAGTTGGCAGAGCACGGGTTGACGGGCGCTGAGATTGGCGTGGAACAGATACCCGCGTATTCGGAGCGTGGCACAGTCGATGTTTCTCATGCGACTATCGAGCGAACAGTAGTCCTCTCACTCGAAGTCTTTGATGAGTACAAGTCGAGCCCTGATCTCCATGACTATCTCGTGTCTCTTGCTCTGGTGGCATTACTCGCACCGACCTCCAGCGTGCTACGGTCGGGAACGACGCTCGTTCGCCAATCCCGCAAGGTTGAAGTATTCGCTGATTTGAAACCCGCCGAAGTGGTCGATGAAACCGGCCTGTTCGAACAGGTTCTCGAATATGCTCGTCGGGCCGCAAAGAAGTTCGGTATCGGCCAGCCTGAGACATTGACTGTAGACATCGACCGCATCATCGCTGAGGCGAAGTCTGGCAGTGAGACGAAGAAGGGAGTCAAGGCGAAAAAGGCGATCAAGAAGGCAGCGGTGTAACAGATGCGCTCCGTTGTTGCATGCCCTACTGCGTTCAGGGTCGAAATGAGGGACTATGTTAAGAGTTGATGTCAAGTACCTGACCGGAAGCGTTCACGCCAGTCAGTTCCCACTCGATGCCAGCACACTGTTTCAAGCGATGGTGCAGCGTAATGCATACCGCCTTGACGAGGTTCGCCCTGCGCTTGAAGCACTCGAACGGTCAAACTGTCTCCGCATCGAATGTACTCAAATGACGAAGACGGACGTTTCAATCGCAGTCCCACGCATGCCAAAACTGACGGAGATGCGGCAGTTCATTTTCTCGGACCCCGGCAACAAGTTGATGACCCGTCAGCCCGTCTTTCGGTTCTCAGAGAAGGACGCAATTCATTTGAGTTACTTTTTCGACGCAGACGCAAAGGAAGAATGGCTACCTTTCTATGAGCCCTTCAGGTTGGGGCATGGTGAAAGCCTTTGTGTGGCGAAGGCGAAGGTCATTGGCTCACTCCCCGGGAAGACCACGGGGATGCAGGCGTGGGAACCGACGCAGGGTCGTGGTCGGCAAATGCGTACGGTCCGCACCGGATTGCTCAATGACCTCATTCTCTATCACGATGCGAGAAAGTCGAGCACTGAAGTCGAGCAGAAGGTCGTGACGTTCTCGACGACTGACGAGCGGGAGCGTCGCATTATGTATCACTTCTATCGTGACGGTAAGTTCCACGCCTTTCCTGCGTACCAACTACCTGCTGTAGCAGGGATGATGCGTCACGCCGTGATGAACAAGATGAGAACGGCTGAGTTGAAAGAGTACGCCTCGAATCACGGAGATCGTCAGCTGCAGTACGTGCCGCTGCCGACAGTGGGTCATACTTATGCAGACGGCCGCATTCGACGGGCCGTCATCGTCGAAGCCATTGGTCAGAAGATGCTGCCGATTCACAGCGTGAGTGAACTTGTTCTCATCGACCAGCAGACAGGCCAGGAAATCGCTCGCGCAGTCAGGCAAACTGACGCTGACAGTACCTTCGAACTGTATACGAAGCCGAGTAAGAAATGGATTAGCGTCACGCCCGTTCTCTTGGCGGGCTTCGACACGAAGCACGGAAAGAAGAATGAGCGGAAGCGTCAGAAAATGCTGAGAACAATGTTCATGCATGCTGGACTGCCTGCGCCGAGATCCATTGAGACATTTGCTAGCGAGGGAGCAAAGTTCAAGGTTAGTAACAAGCACGGTAAGAACTACATCAAGACCATGCTCGCAGTTGAATTCGAGAACGAGATCGCAGGCATGGTCGTAGTCGGTGCCGGGAGGAATGCGGGCATGGGTGTTTTCGCAAACCTCGCCTGATTTAGGACAGTTTGAGAGTTTGCGTAATTTGATGAAGATCGAAAAGAGCGAAGCAACTGTCGTTTATGGGGTTTGTGGAGCCGTTGCAATCCCCGCTCAGGGCGGGGTGGAATTGAAAGGTCGCAGTAGGAAATGATTCCTACCAGAACCCAGAGGTTGCAATCCCCGCTCAGGGCGGGGTGGAATTGAAAGAGTAAACTTGGTCAACGACGGATCGCCAGTTTGCGCGGTTGCAATCCCCGCTCAGGGCGGGGTGGGATTGAAAGATGCAAGTCGATGTTCCGGGGGAAAGCACCTGGGCGTTGCAATCCCCGCTCAAGGCGGGGTGGGATTGAAAGCCGCAAAAGTTAATGTTGCTGGCTGATTGAATTCCGTTGCAATCCCCGCTCAGGGCGGGGTGGAATTGAAAGTCCCAACACTTGTACGGGTCCGCGACAACGTTCCCCGTTGCAATCCCCGCCCACAGCGGGGTGGAATTGAAATGTATCCGTGCCAACGAAGGTGCCACGGGCCCCAGGTTGCAATCCCCGCTCAGGGCGGGGTGGAATTGAAAGGGCGTGTAGGGAGTCATCAACGATGCGTACGGGCTGCGTTGCAATCCCCGCTCAGGGCGGGGTGGAATTGAAAGCGTCCCTTGGCCTATCAGAGAAGCCGGACGCGCACGAGTTGCAATCCCCGCCGACAGCGGGGTGGAATTGAAAGTAGTAATCGATGAACTGCAGAGCGGTGCCGTTGAGCCCGTTGCAATCCCCTGATCAAGCTGTACGGATTTAAAGGCGCGGGGAACAAATCAGCGGGTACAAAGTCATCCGCGACGTTTCTCGCGTTCCTGTGGCTCTACGATAGCGCGGGCTGTGCGATCCGCTAGCTTTGCACCTGAAGCAGGTTCACACTAGACGCATGCCAATCCCGACATTCCACTTCTCCATCTCGGGCAGCGTGCTGGCTCTCTATGGCGCGGTGTTATCCACCATCACTGCCACTGCTCAATTCTTCGTTCACTATCGAGACAGGGCTAACATCAAGATTCGAGTGCAGCCTAACATGGAAACTATGGGCGATCCTCGGACTGACGGCATGACGTTCACGATCGTGTTCGTGTCAAACGCGGGACGACGGCCCGTGACGATTACTAGCGTCGGAGCGTATCGCCTTTATCCTCGGAGGGCTTTCGTTTGTCCGGACACGCGGCCTAGAGTCCCACACGAGTTAACCGAAGGCAAGCAGATGATGGCGATGATCGATCAGAGTGATCTTGACGTTTCGGTTGTCGAGTACTGGGCAGTCGGGTCCGCTACAGGTAGGGAATATAGATTGAACGTTGCACCGTGGTACAAGCGTTGGCTTTCCTCTCGCAAACGGCTACGAAAAGCCAGACGTGAACTAAAAGAGCGACTGGCGAAGGAGGCAAAATCGACGGTGGTCAGGGTGGGTGAGTCGGACGGGTCAGTCTAGAATTACTCCGGTAAACCGTGATCAGTTTGCAATCAGTTTGCGATCAGTTAACGCTGCCTTCCACTGCCTTACACTACGTTGCCAGCCGTGCTCTGCTCTGTATCTCGTTGCGACTACGTTTCACGACGGATTCAAATCCCACCCTCTCCGCCAGACCTTTAGTTTCTGCTATTTACAGTACCTGACTACCAACTGACTACCAAATTCAAGGCATTTGCTTCCGGCGCGGTATTAGACACCGGAGGCAATATGGCAGTCAAACTCTATCGCCAGATCGGCAAAGGCAAAAACCTTGCTCAGAGATCTTAGACTCTACGCTGAGATGTCGCGCTCTTATCCTGCGGCAGACTAGCCAATGTGCACTGTCACTTTCATTCCGAGTCACGACGGATACTTGCTGGCAATGAACCGAGATGAGCGTATTGACCGCGGAGCCGCGCTCCCACCGGCAAGGTTCCAGTGCGGGAAAATAACTGCAATCTACCCACGCGATGTCGATGGCGGCACATGGATCGCTGCCAATCAGCTCGGTGTTGCATTCGCGCTTCTGAACTGGAATGACGTCGCGCCGCTGACACACAAGCGGCAAAGCCGGGGGTTCGTGATCCCAGCACTCTTGCGCTGCCATTCTTCAGTGGAGGTGCAACGCCTCATCGGCACGTTGAAGTTGGACGGCGTTCTACCATTCCGGCTGATTGGCATTTGGCCTGAGTCGAAGACCGTGAACGAGTATCGGTGGGACTCGCGGCAATTAACGACTGAGGCCAAGACGTGGAAACCACAGCATTGGTTCTCTTCGAGTCTGTCGGACGAAAAAGCCGCCGAGAAACACGGAGCTGCATGCCGGATAACATGGCATGATTCCGACGCGGGTAGCCTTGCATGGACACGGCAGCTACATCGTTCGCACGATGCCAGCACTGGAGCATTCAGCATTTGCGTCCACCGGCAAGAAGTGCATAATTTCCATTGGGCGATCGGCGACTCTGCTATCTGCGATCACGCCCTGAACGTCAGCTTCTTTGAGTAGTCGCTGCGCGCGCTTCAACTTCCGGTTTGCCCGTCATCAGATCAGGAACTTACTTTTCTGTAGTGGAGCGTGCGTCACGTGCCATAGTCCGACTTGTCAGCAACTGATCTCTTCGGCCGAGCGTACTGTTCGGCGCGCTTCGACCAGAACTGCGAACGCGTTGACTAGCCTCCACCCCGTCCTTAAGATGAATGCTCCAGCAACGAGCGTCTCCCATGATCGGCCAAACCATCTCGCACTATCGTATCGTTGAGAAGCTTGGCGGCGGGGGGATGGGTGTTGTTTTCAAAGCCGAGGATACGAAACTCGATCGCTTTGTCGCCTTGAAGTTCCTGCCGGACGAAGTGGGCAAGGATCCTCAAGCCTTGACTCGCTTTCGCCGCGAAGCCAAGGCGGCCTCTGCCCTGAACCATCCCAATATCTGCACCATTCACGAGATCGACGAGCAGGATGGTCAAACCTTCATCGTGATGGAGTTCCTGGATGGCGTCACCTTGAAACACCTAATCTCCGGACGTCCGGTAGAGACCGAGACACTGCTATCGTTTGCGATCGAAGTAGCGGACGCACTGGATGCCGCGCACACCTGCGGCATTGTTCATCGCGACATCAAACCCGCGAATCTCTTTCTCACGAAGCGTGGCCACGCCAAGATTCTGGACTTTGGGCTGGCCAAGCTGGCGTTCTCTCCGACTGCCGAGCCATCTGCCCTCACTGCCGCTACCATTGCCGACAGCCGCGAATACCTCACCAGTCCCGGCTCGGCTGTGGGCACGGTCGCTTACATGTCGCCTGAGCAAGCCAAGGGAAAAGATATTGATGCCCGCTCCGATCTGTTTTCCTTCGGGACCGTTCTCTACGAGATGGCGACGGGAGCCTTGCCGTTCCCGGGAGAGACTTCGGCAATCATCTTCGACGGTATCCTCAATCGAACTCCAGTTCCAGCCGTACGCTTGAATCCCGCGGTTCCGTCCAAACTGGAAGACACCATCGGCAAACTGCTGGAAAAGGATCGAGATCTGCGGTATCAATCCGCGGCTGAACTTCGAAGTGATCTCAAACGGCTTAAGCGCGATACCGAGTCGGGAAGGGTGCCGTCGCAGGATTCCGGAGCGGTCCGCGCTTCGAGTGCAAGCACGCCAGTGGCAGCCAGCCAGGGCTCGAGTGGTTCGGCTCTGGCCGCGGTAGCGAGCCAGCACAAAACCGGCCTCGGCGTGATCATCGCAGTTGTATTGGTATTGCTTGCCGCTGCCGCTTTCGGCGTTTATAGCCTGTTCTTCTCCGCCCGCCGCCAGTCGTTCGAAAGTCTCAAAATTAGCAAAGTCAGTGGTACACACAATGCGCGCATCGGCGCCATGTCTCCCGACGGAAAGTACCTGGCCTACGTTTTAAATAATGAGGGCAATGAATCCCTCTGGTTGCGCCATCTGGCCAGCGAAAGTAATGTGCAGATCGTTCTGCCCGAACACGTGCAATACTCCGCGCTGCGCTTCTCTCCCGATGGCAGCCACATTTACTATTCGCACACACAACTGGCTAGTGGCCCCGCATCGCAGGAGTACGATCTGTATCGCATCCCCGTGTTGGGTGGGACTCCTCAGCTGGTAGTCAAGGATGTTGATACGAATCCCAGTTTTTCTCCCGATGGGCGGCGCTTTGTTTTTGTGCGGGCGAATGATCCCGATCCCGGCAAGTTTCATCTCATAATTGCCAATGCAGACGGCAGCGGTGAGAAAAGTGTTTTCACCGGTCCCATGGCCAACGTGATCGCAGATTCATCCTGGGCGCCGGATGGAAAAGTGATCGCCGCCGTAATCTTCGAGGAGGATAAGAGCTCCATCAGCGCAGTGATTTCGATTGATCCGGACACGAGTACCCGCAAAACGATATCCGCCCCGCAAGCCACCGTCCTCAACAATGTGTCCTGGCTGCCGAACGGAAAAGAGCTGGCGGTGACTTTCTCCACGATGGAAACCAATTTCAGCCGGCAACAGATCGGGCTGGTCGGCTATCCAGATGGTAAGTTTCGTTCCGTCACCGCAGACACGAACGATTACGCAAACTTGAGTATCTCCACCGACGGCTTGACCATTGCTACAGTCATGCGCCAGTCCGTGCGAGACGTTTACCTGAGTTTAGGAGAGAAGCCCGATTACTCCGACGCACGCGAAGTTACATCCGGCGATCCGGTTCCAACCGTCTCCTGGACGAGAGACGGAAATCTCATTACTGAAGCAGGCTCGGCCCTTCGCGTGTTGTCTCCTGGGGGTAGCCTCAAGAGTGAGATAGCCGCCGAAAAAGACACCGATGCCTTGCAACCTCATGGTTGCAGCGACGGTCACATTGTTTTCGCTCGTGGAGCATTAAGCACCCTTTCGGTCAGTATCTGGCGTACCGAGGCCGACGGCAGCGGTTTGCGGTCCCTCAGCAAAGGAAGGAGGGACTTCAATCCGGCGTGCTCCCCGGACGGCAAAACCGTCTATTATCTCGACCTTGCACAAAATTTGTTCATGAAGGTGCCTCTCGACGGAGGCCAACCCGAACGAGTGGGAAACGAAATTGCGGAAACCGCTGGCACGTTTGACATCGCGCGCGACGGAAAGACTGCGGTGTTGGGTACGTACGATTTCAAGGCTCAGAAGCCGAATATTGCAATAGTTTCGCTGGATTCCGGCCAGCTTCTCCAGGCCATGGAATATGACACGAGACACCGTGGCCAACTCCGGTTCAGTCCTGACGGCAAAGCTGTTGTGTATCCGATTCGCGAAAAGGGCGTCGACAATTTGTGGCGGCAGCCGCTAGACGGCGGTCCGGGCCGTCAGCTGACGGCTTTCACTTCACTGAAAATTTACTCCTATCAATGGTCTCCCGATGGCAAGAGCCTGGCCTTAGTGCGGGGAGATTCTCCTTCCGATCTGGTATTGATTCAGACTTCTCAAGGAAAGTAGTTAGAATCCGCTTTGGCCGACGCCGGACGAGTTGTCGGCAATCGAGAAGCTAACATGTGTGCGGGCCGAGCTCCTCCGACAGAGGGGAGGAACGAAGTCCGATTGGTTTTCGCAGATGCATCGGCTATGCTCAGCCTCTTGGGAGCCAGTTCAATGTCAGGGAGGCACAATGAAGGCGCTCGATGTGGTGACCTTGACCGCGGTAATAGTTGCTTGCTCCTACGCCGTCGGCCAAGTCGGTAAGACGGAGATTACGAAGTGGCAAGACGGCAAAAATGGAGCAGTGTCGCTCACGTATGACGACGGTTCGATCAATCAGTTCCGCGTAGCAGTGCCGATCATGGACAATTTCGGCTTTCCTGCCACTTTTTTCATCATCACAGGAAACATCCCAGGCTCGCACTACCACGGCACATTCGTCGGCCGCCCGACAGATGCGATCATCGCAGAAACAGCCAATATTCCTACAAATAAGGATAACTTTTTCGAACGTGCGTCGGCGGTCGGTTTTTTGGGTCACAAAGGAACCATTGAGTACCACACCCGTGCGGGAGAACTCTACGACGAGGGCAAGAATGAAGAACAGGCCTATCGTGTGTTGGACGAAGGTTATGAGAAAGTGCGAAAAGGCGTTTTTCTACCCGCTGAGGCTGATGATAACTCCTCTGAGAAAGGCAAGAACATCACCTGGAGTGAACTGCGTGCCCTTGCAAACCGTGGTTACGAATTTGCCAGCCATACGGTCACACATCCGCGCATGGCTGTCCTTGATGATGCCAACCTCGGATATGAACTCGACATGAGCCGCCAAGAGATTCTTGACCAACTCGGCTTCAAGCACACGTTCTCCGTTGAATGTCCTTACGGCACAGAAAACGATCGTGCTGTGCAGGCCGCCCTGATGCGGTACCAACTCGCTCGCAATTACATGCCCGACCCAAACGTCGATGATCTGGACCGCGCGAATGACATGGACCCTGCAACTTCCCATAAAGAATATGTCCGATGGCAGCGCGGACCACTGACAGAAACGCCGATGGAGCTAATGAAGTCCTGGATCGACAAGACTGCAGGACAGGGCAACATCTGGCTGGTGCTGGTGTTTCATGGCGTGGATGGAGTTGGGTGGAAACCGAAAACCGGTGCTGACCTGAAGAACTACTTTTCGTACATCAAATCAAGAGAGCAGAGCCTGTGGGTTGCGACGTTTCAGGATGTCGCGAAATACCTTCGTGAGCGGCAACACGCCACGGTTGCATCTTACAGAGATGGCGAAATCATTTCGGCCGTGCTTCGCAGCGACGTTACCACCGTAGGGTACGATCTGCCTCTGACTCTGAAGACGCATGTCCCCGATGAGTGGAAAACAGTGAAAATTCAGCAAGGTGTGAGAAGGAAGCAGGTTGATGCCATCCAAAGCAATGGCGCCAAGTATGTCCTGTATCAGGCAGTGCCAAATGCTGAGGTTGTGAAACTATCCCGCGTGATGCACACACAATAAACATTGTGGTCGGTAACTGAGTTACTCTCCATGAACCGGCGACGCTTTGGTCAGTGCGTGTTGGTCGGCAAACTGGAAACAGGCGAGAACTAGTTATGCCCAACGTCGTGGCCAGATTGTGGTCCAGTAAGTATTTCTGTCTGCTCCAAACGCGCCTTCGGACGCACAGAAACCATCGACTCGCGCTTGTCTCTGATTCGCTCGGACAAAGGGCAATCCGCGGTTACCTGTCGGTTCGGTGGTATCGGTCTTGTATGAAGTCTTCGAGAGTCGGATCCAAAGTTCCCTTGGGCCGTAGTTCGCTTGGCCGAGTGCTCAACATACCGACTTCTCGAACGATACCGACCTGAAATGCCATCTCCCATAGCAGTGGATCGCCAATATGCCGTTACTTGTAGTAGGATTGCCGGGATCGGTAGGAGATCGTATGAAAGAGCCTCGTCTTTCAAGAGCCGAAACTCGCATCCTGGAACAATACTGGAAATTGGGGACCGCGTCGGTGCGCGAGATCTTGGAGAGTCTCCCTGAGGATGAACGCGTTGCTTACACCACGGTGCAAACGCTCGTCTATCGACTTGAGGAGAAGGGTGCGTTGCGAAAAGTAAAGAAGATCGGCAATGCACAGCTTTTTCAGCCCACGCTCGATCAAAGGCAATACCGCACACGACTCGTGCGGGATTTGCTCGATCTGTTCGGCGGCTCGCCGCGACTGCTCGTTTCTAATCTGCTCGAAAATGGTGCCCTGACCTTGCGGGATCTTAAGACGCTACAGGGTGCGGCTCGTGGTGACAAGAACGGCCGCGGCCGTGGAGAGAAACGTGCATGAACATATTGCACGCGCGATGTATTACTTCAGCATTCACATACTATTCGCATCGATCGGGGGCGGTGCAGCCTGGGTACTGACGTCGATCCGGGGCGCAAGCGCCACTACTAAATATTGGATTTGGGTTGTAACGGCATTTAACTTTGTTGTGCCGGCAGGCGCACTAATCGATAAGGTTTGGGCGCCGCACCTGACCTGGGCTCACCCGCTCGGTGCTATTGGCGGGCCGGTGTGGGACATGACAGAAGGCTGGACGGCGGTGGTGCTCGCCCTGATTTGGATCGCGGGCGCTTTCGCGATGCTCATGCGATTGATCTCGCGCATACGCACTGAGCGGCGCGAACAGCGAGCTACGGCCAAACTGAGTGACCGGCACGTGGCGTCCAGTTTCATGGCCGATGGCATCCCGGTGAGCTTCGACAGCCGACATTCCGGGCCCGCGGTGAGCGGCATTTTCTCTCCACATATCTTCCTCCCTTTGGGCATCGATCGCGTGCTGGATCAGCCAGAGTTCGATGCTGTCCTACTTCACGAACTGGCCCATGCGAGACGGCGAGATAATCTGATCCGTCTGCTCTTCGAAGTTTCGCTGTGCGCTCTGTGGTTCCATCCTCTAGTCTGGATTGCCGGTGCGCGGATGGCGCTCTATCGCGAGCTCTCCTGCGATGAATCTGTCATCCGACGCGCGCAAGGACGGGCACTGGTTTCCGCACTCGCCAAACTTGCCGTACCGGAATCAGCCGTGCTGCTGCGAGCGACAGCTTCATCACATCTGGGCGATCGCTTAGCGCGGCTGGCCGAGCCGCCCCAGGTGCCACGCCGCATAGCAGGCCTGATACAGGCATCGCTATTTGTCGCCGTGATCACGGCCTGCATCTTTCAAACAATCGCACATACCGCCTGCTGTTTCCTCCTGAAGCGATAACCACCCCATATTTGTCCGCTCGCGTGGAGGGCCGGTTGACACGTAACGTACATTGTAGTAGCGTGGCTGGACTGTGTAGTAGGTAGGGGCTATCCTGCAATGCAAAGTTCCATAATGCGGCTCGTCGAGTTCATTGTAGAGAAGCGGTTGCGTTGGATTCGAAAGCTGGCGCGGATTTCGGCTGTGGCGCTTGTAGCAGTGGTTTTGACTGTGCAACCGCGAGCCCAATCTGCCGGTCCCTTCATTTTGATCAAAGCCGGCCGATTGCTGGATCCACGCACCGGAAATGTCCTCGCGCCCGCCGCCGTTCTGGTGGAAGGGAACAGGATCAGCGAGGTCGGCCCTCCTTCGCAGATTCATACTCCGGTCGGAACAACAACCATCGACTTAGGCAATGCCACGCTGTTGCCGGGATTGATCGACAGCCATACGCACCTGTTTCTGGATGTCATTGTGCCTCCGGAAGCGGAGATTCGGCGCCATCAGAATGGGGAGTTTGCGCCGGGCTTGCTGCTGGCGATTGTTGAATCACCGAGCAAACGTGCCCTGATGGGCGCACAGTTGGCGAGAGAAGATTTGCAGAGCGGCATTACCACTGTTCGCAATCTTGGTCATTCAGGTATCGATGGCGATACTGAACTGCGTGACGCAATCAACGCCGGCCGCGTACCCGGCCCGAGAATCCTCGCTTCTGGACGCAAACTGATCACGCGCGGCGAATACGTTCAAAACCTCAATCCCGCCTTGGCCGAGGGGATTCTCCATCAGGAGTTCTTGCTGATTGACGGGGCAGACCGGGCGCGCGAAGCAGTGCGGCAGAATGCATTTCAGAATGTAGACGTGATCAAGGTTTCGGCGGATGAGAGTCTCACAGTTCCTGAACTTACATCGGTAGTCGAAGAGGCACACCGGGAGAATCTCAAGGTTGCTGTGCACGCCAGCGATGCCACCAGCATACAGACCGCAATCGATGCCGGCGCAGACTCCATCGAGCACGGTAACTCTGCGACCGACGAGCAACTCAAGAAGATGCGAGAAAAGGGCATCTTCCTCGTCCTGACTCCGACTTTCTATGGCGGCTTTTTTTTGAAAATCACCGAGCCCAGCATCGTGATGTCATCGGCAAAGCATGCTGCCGAGCTAGCTGCTGCCGCACGTGGCCGAACAAGGTATGAAGCCCTGGTTCAACGGGTAAGGAAGTCGGGCGTGAAATTCGCCATGGGATCGGACATGTGCTGGTTTTACCCAGGAAAGACGCGTGGCCAAGCCAGCACCGCGAGCTTCGTTAACCTGCGCCAAGCGGGAATGCCGGCCTTGGACGTCATTCGTGCCATCACCATCAATGCCGCAGAGGTGCTTGGCTGGCAGGACCGCATTGGTGCGATCGAGCCCGGAAAATTCGCCGATCTGGTCGCGGTTTCTGGTGATCCCGTCGCTGATGTTGGCGAGCTGGAACGCGTTCGGTTCGTGATGAAAGACGGCCAAGTGGTTCGAAATGACCTTGTCTCTCACTGAAAAGTGAATCAATCGGCGGTCCCAACAAATCGATTCGAGGTGCAGAAGAGATGAAACAAGCAAAAATCGTGCTGTTGGCAGTGCTCATTTCCACAGGCGTCGTCGTGTCTGGCCGCCAGGGGACGAGCGGACAAAGCTCTCCCGCGGACATCGTTTACGCGCGGCCTGGCCAGCTCGTTGATGCGGGAGGATTTCGGCTGAATCTCTACTGCATGGGTAGCGGCACGCCCACGGTGGTCTTTGATTCCGGATGGGGAGACTGGGCCCCAGCGTGGTCGAAGGTGCAACCAGAGATCGCCAAATGGACGCGTGCCTGCAGCCATGACCGTGCCGGCACTGGATTCAGCGATCCCGGTCCCATGCCGCGTACCAGCGTGCACATCGCCGAGGAGCTACGCACTGCGCTTCACCATGCCGGCATCGGCGGACCCTACATTCTGGTGGGCTCCGCCTTCGGCGGCGACAACGTGCGCACGTTTGCCGACCTGTACATGGATGAGGTTGCGGGTCTGGTATTGGTTGACGCCGATTCCGATGACGCTGGACCGGAGGCAATGCGAGAAGAGCAACATCGAGCAGTAGCGGGGCTTCCTTCTGACTTGCGCAATTGTCGTGATGCGATTGTCGAGCACAAGCCGCTAACCTGTGCTCAACAATTCTTTTTCAGGGGTTTGCCGGAAGCTGAGTGGTCTCCGGAATTGAACGCCAAAGTGCTAGAGATCGCCCAAACCAAAGTCGCCATGTATGACGCTTATTCTTCAGAAATGGAACAAACAGCATCGGACGAAGCCTATCTGCAACAGCACCGCCGCTCATTCGGCTCGCGCCCCATCCGCGTCCTCACCTCGGGAAACCACGGTGTCAGTGACCTGAAGAGCAAGCCTCCGGACACCCCGAAGCACCTGAAATATGAGCAGGAGACCACGCTGGCTCAAGCGCGCTGGCTCGAACTATCTTCCAATGCTAAACAGATCTTCACCCACAATAGCTCGGAGTACATCCAGTTTGACGAGCCGCAGACGCTCATCAACGCCGTCCGCGAGGTTTATGACCAGGCAAGAAACCCATGGCTGCGCACGGTGACGGAAGATGTTGCCAACCCAATTCCTTGGGAGGTCCCGGATGCATGATGCTTTCCGCCGCACTGGCAGTCCCGCTATTTCCGGCGATTCCGAGCATAACGAGAGCGCCGACATCGCAGCCGTTCCCAACTAACGGGGCAAGAACGAAGCAGCTTGCGCGGCTGAGACCTTTTGGCTTATTTATCCTTGTCCAGGGTCATCTTACGAAAGATGCTCTTGTCTGCGAGCGTTAGCGTTCCTTCGATATGGTTTCCGGCTTTTGTGTCGCTCGCCGTTTTGTGCCCGAAGACGGCAAACTCCATATCAAACTTGGTGGTGCCCTCTTTGAAGGGCACATAACGTGTAAAGGCGGAACTTGCCCTTCGCACGCCGCTCTGAGAGCCCGTTGAAGCTGTCGGACACCTGACCCTCAATCTCCTGCTTGCCCGTAATCGGAAGGCGGAGGGTATCGGTGTTCGCAAAGCAGCACACGCCGCAGCAAGCACCGATTCAGGCGAACACATCGTGTCCGTGGAAACGGCTTCACTGTTTGCGAGTGCCTGGGAACTCCCCCATCTTGAGGCTGGTTGCTCGTCCGGAAGTGTCGAGAGTGAAATTAACATCCAGCCCGATGGTGCTAAAGAAAGATGTCGCACTCGATGGGAAGATCTCGTACTTGGGATAAGACCCCAATCCTTTGAATTCCGCAAACAACTGATTCCCGGCGCGTGTGATGTTGTATGTAACTTGCTCACCAGAGGGTCCGGGCGGCATAGAGTAAACTCCGACCAATGCATCCAGTTGTGCGGTGCTTAGAGGCACAACTTCTCGCTCTGTCTGGGTAAGCGCAGGCCAGTCGTACTCACCGGCGATGCTTTTGATCAAGTTACCGATGACCCAATCGGCGCGATCTCCGTTCGCCATGATTACGGCCCCCTTCCCAACTGCTGGGAACATCACCAGCAGGGCGCGGAATCCTAAGTTCGAACCTCCATGAGAAAACTCCAAGGCTGGACCGGTGCCCTGAACTTCCACTCCCAGGCCGTAAGGTGCCTTTTGGACGGTGAGCATTTCCGTCGCAATGCGTTTTGAGAAGAGTTCGTTTCGCTCTCCTTTCCAGGCTTCGGTGATTTCAAGTGCCCACTTAGCAAGGTCGGTTGGCGTCGTCCATAGCCCTCCAGCCGCCAACTGCGGTTGAATGAGCCATCTGCCTTTGATGACGGAACCATCGCCATCATGACCGCTGGCGGCCTCGGCCCACCGCGCTTCCGGAAGAGGTTGCTCGTATGTACTTAACGTCATTCCTGCAGGCGCCAGTACCAGCTGTTTCATCAATTCCGGGAACTGTTCCCCAGTAACGTCCATCAAGAGTTGCTGCATCACTTCGGCGCCGCCGCCTGAATAGCGGGACTTCGAGCCAGGAGTGAAATCGACCCGAATCGGGGGATTGTTGGCTGGCTTTTCACCGTTGAGAATCTGTAGCAGAGTGGGTATCGGCTCGCTGGATTGATACCCAGCAAAGCTGCTTACATTCAACCCTGAGCTGTGGCTGAGAATTCCGCGGAGCGTCACCTTTTGCTGCGCCTGGTACTCGTTGTAAGGAAGCTTCCATGACTTCAGGTAAAGGTTCGGACTTTCATCCAGTGAGAGATTTCTCGAGTTTACTAAGGCGAGAGCGGCCGTCGCTGTCACCGCCTTGCTAATAGACTGTGCCTGAAACAGCGTGGAAGTGGTCACCGGATCGGTCTTGTCTGCCTGTTTGACCCCAAATCCTCGTGCCCAGGCGATCTTGTCATTATCAATAACGGCAATACTCATTCCAGGAACATGGCTCTGAGCCATTTGCTCGGTCAGCTTCCATCTCACCGGAGGCCGCCCCCTGATCGCGATGGCCGGACGCAATCCGCTGAGGACGCGTTCGATCCGAGTCTCCTGCGATCCTTCATGTTTCGTTTGCGACATCGCGATTCCTGTCGCAAGGGAGAACAGAATCAACGTGAGTGCTAACTTTTTAGCACTTTGATGCGAATTCTTGCTTTTTGTTGTCATTTCTTAAAGCTCCTGTCTTGGGTGCGAATTGCTTGTGCAACTACCGGCTTATTCCGCGGGGCGTCGAAGGAGTCGAATGTTGCCGTTCACGACCATCGCTGATAAGCGCGGGCCGCCTGATCCAACAGTCGCATGAACGATTCTGGGAGCGTTCGTGGCCGGTCTGTCGCCGGTCGGTAAGCTTGGCGTGTTCTCGCTGAGAGGAAAATCCGAGTCGACCTCTCCGTCAATCAGGTTTCCATCAAAGTTCGCGCCTTGTTCGGCGTGCAGCTCTACTGTGATACTTCCCTTAATCGTTGCCATATCGGTGTCTGCACTAGGGCGCTCAGCCGTGATGTCTCCGAGAACGGTGCTCCCTGAAAAATGCAAACTCGCGGGTACATAAATGACGAACTCAGTCGCCGGCTGGCCTTCCTCAATTGGTGATGTCCGAGGATCGGGTTCGCAATAATTGCGCGATTCGCGAGCAGTTGTAACGACATTGCAGAACTTCACTCCGCTTGAGGCAGAGACGATCTTAATTTGATTGCGCTGGGGATTTTCTGTGCGTGCTTCAACACGCACGGTATCATCCGTGCTCGGTAGAACCTTGATCGACCCCCGACCGAGGTGCACTTCAATTGTCTGATGTTCATGCATCCGCTCAGCCCACTGGAACTCTTCCGGCTGCGAATTCCTCGCCGCGCTCGACTCCATTGCGCCGGAACGCATCTTCGCCTCTTTTCCGCCGGTCAAAAACTCCGGCGAACGAACCTGTATAGCAGGAGCGGGAATCTTGATTTGTCCGATAGGAACCCGTATTGCTCTGGCTTGAATCTGTACCGCACCGGCTGCTATTGCTACCAATAGCATCGGGAGCGCAACCATGAACCTGCCAAGAACGTTCGTCATCTGCCTTGGCGTTCGCGGATTCACGATGGCGACGATCCTTTGTTCAAGTTGAGAGCGATGCCCGGCGAGTCCGATTGCAAAATGCGCTATCGTTGGAGCTGAGATCCCGCACGCGATTTCCAGGAGATCTGTTGCATAATCGGCTCCGCTTGTACCGCTCAGCAACACAAAGTCGTCGCACGCTCGCTCACGCTCAAGCCGGAGTTGTTGAGCGGCAAACCAGACCAGCGGATTGAACCAATAGACCGCGCACGCAAACTGAGCCAGGCTTTGTATATGGAAGTCGTTGCGCTTTATGTGCGCAAACTCATGCAACAGAACAGCGCGAATGCGGCTCCGGGACCAATGAACCGCGGACTCGGGGATAACGATGATCGGCCGCCACAGGTGAAGTACAAGCGGTGCTGATACTGCTGCAGATTCAACGACGCGTAAGCGGCTGCTAAGTCCTGCCTCCCTCGCCAACTGTTCCGCATGTTGAACCCACCAATGCTCTACCTTTCCTGTTTTTCTATAAAGCCGTCGGGCGGCGAAGTGCCCCATCAGCGCATAGCAGAAGACTGCCGCCGCGCCCATAATCCAAATCCAGGTCACAATTGTCCAAGGTCTTAATCCACTCTGCCTGGGGTTTTCTGGTTTCGCCGCTGTACCCACACCGGTTCGTTCCGCCGCCGCAATGCTGGGGACAGGAGATGGAATCGTCTCAAGGCGGGTGGCCGACGCGAGCCGCGCGAGCGGTGCTGGGGTAGCAACGGTCCAGCGAGGCATCACGATCGTCGTGAGGGGCAAAAGCACTGCAATGACGATTGCGGATGCCCAAATGAAATGACGCGTTGCCGCTGAGGACCGAGATGCTAAGCTTGTTGCGGCCCAGGCAATGCCAACTGGAAGGGTGGCACGCAAGCCACACTCAATCAGAACTGGAATCCAGTACAGTCCGGGCATCACCTACCCTCCTTGCGCGCATCCTCGATCATCACCGTCAGTCGTTGCCAATCCGCTTCGGATAAATTCTTCGAGTCTTCGTCAAGCAGTGCGGAAATCGCCTGGGTCACTGAACCTTCGAAGAACGTGTTCAACAAATGACGCATGGCCGACCGGCTGGCGCGTTTCTTCTCCAGTACTGGGATATAGACGTACCGTGCCCCATCTTGTTCGTGACGAACGATCTTTTTTTCTTCGAGGATGCGCAGAAAGGTCCGGACTGCAGAATAGCTGGGCGGGTCTGTCATGGCTCTCTGAAGCTCAGAACAGGTCGCCCGTCCAAGCCGGTAAAGCACATCCAGAACCTGCCTTTCTCTTCGGCTTAAATCCGTAGGTGCTAAGTTTTTACCCATGTAGTGCTAAAAACTTAGCACCAAACAATTAGCTGGTCAACAACCAAATGAGGTCGCTGATTTGCGCATTGCCGACGTCGATCTCAACGGCCCGTTGCGCATCCGACTCCATGGAAAGGGCGACAAGTGGCGAAGTTGCCCACTTTGGCCGGAAACTACCGAAGTCTTGAAGAGGTTAACCTCTGATGTTCAGGAAGGCTCCACTCCTTTATTCCTGTCTCGTCAGCGAAAACCGCTGACGAGATTCGGCATTTACAAGATCGTCAAACGACACACAACTGGCTTGCGTCGCTCCACTCCTGAGAAGAGATATCGCGGCATTTCTCCTCATGTGTTCCGCCATTCCACAGCGGTCGGCCTTCTGGAGCAGGGCGTCGATATCAACGTCATTCGCGCATGGCTGGGACACGTCAGTTTGGAGACTACTAGTCGCTATGCGGAAATCACTCTCAGAGGCAAAATGGCCGCTGTCGCGGCCTGCCTTCCTCCGGGCGCTACTTCGATATCATCACTCCGAAGTGATGGATGGCGCAAAGATGAGGAACTGCTGAAATGGCTCAACTTGCTGTGATCGTTATGTGCTGCTCGGAGCGGCCACCGCCAGGTGCCACGTGCAGTCGGCGTACTCGGCCACAAAATCATCAGCGACACAAAAGGCAGCCAGTTTCAAAACGTAGGGAGTTCTTGCCCCTCGGGTGCGGGAATTGGAGCCAAGCAAGTTCGAGGTCGTCGCGGGAGCACGCCGTGTCCGGGCCGCGAGAATTGCGGAACTCGATTCCATCCCGGTCCGCGTTGTCAAACTGAGGGACGCCGAAGCCATCGAAGCCCAAGTCGTCGAATTATCTATAGTTGGCAAGAGTTTTCCCCGTTGATCTGCGGCTCGGCACGTTGTTTACATGTAAACGACGTGCCGAGTCCTCAGTTTGCCGGGGGCGACGATTCGCTCAACCGCGTCTTTTCCCTCTCCGAGGCGCTTCTCGGAACACTGCTACTCTTTGCGCGTGACCGAGCAAGCGATTCCCTAGAACTCCGCACTAAACCTCCCTCTGGCGATTCTCGCTATCTCCCGAAAAGTGACTTAAGAGATTCCCACCCTCTCCGCCATCTAATTTCACTGCTGCTGTTGTTGTTCCTGCTCCGAGCGCGTCCTCAGGGGCACCAGCGCTGGCCTCGACCGCAGCACGAAGTTCGGCATGACTGGCTCCGGAGTGACCGCGTCCGCTGGACTTACCCTCACTGCCACGCACAATTCGCTCTGCGCTTCGCCTTTGTAGACTCCGCGGGTGGGCGGGACGTCGGCGTAGTCGCGGCCGATGGCAACGCGAATATGGCGGTCGCCTCCTACTAAATTGTTGGTCGGGTCGAAGGCGACCCAGCCGAGGCCCGGCACCAGTGCTTCCACCCACGCGTGCGACGCGCCTTCGAGTGAGCGGTCTTTTTCGTCCCCGTCGCGATGGAACATGTAGCCGCTGACATAGCGGCACGGAACTCTCAGACGGCGCACCAATGCGATCATGATGTGGGCGAAGTCCTGGCACACTCCTTGGCGAGTATGCAGAGCCTCTTCGATTGGGGAATCGACCTTGGTGCTGTTCGGGACGTAAGCGAACAGCCGGTAAATCTGCTCGTTCAATTGGGTTAACAACGCCAACGGATTCCCTCTTCGCTCGCATTGCAAAACCGTGGCGAGCTGCTCCAGTATCTCGGTGGTTTGGGCGAAGTGGCTAGGGAGCAGCATTTCCCAGTGATCGTTGCTGGCGATGAGAGCGTCGAGGTCAGCCCAGTCACCGCTGTCGGCGCTGCACGGTGCGGGCACGGATTGCACTTCCACCGAGGACAGCGCGGTGACTTTCACTTGGGCGTGCCGTCCGGCGATGTCGAAATGATGCACCGTGTTTCCGGTGAAATCGCGGTACTGCATGATGTTGGCTGCGGGATCGATGTCGAGGCTGAAGCTAAGGCAGCGCTGTTCGCCGTCGCTGCGGGGCTGCAGGCGGACTTCCATCACGCTTTCGCGGACGGCAGGCTCGTAGCGGAACGTCGTGGTGTGGCGGACCGAGTAGATCATTCTGAATGGGGGCTAAAGCCCCGGCTCCCTTCATTGCCACTAGCGGCGCGGCTGAAGCTGCGCCCTTTCAACTCTTTCCCGTGCCGCTTCAGGCTACGACACCAGCGCCGACTCGACTGAGTAATCGAAATAGACTTGCTGGATCGCGGTGTGCGCCTGGGCGCACTGCCAGCGGACGCTGTCGACATAAGCGTGCGCGCCCGCCGCCATGATTTCTTCGATTTGGCTGAAGCTCAGCGTGGCGCACAGCCGGCCCGCCAGGCGAACCGGTTGCTCGGCTTTGCGTTCCGTGAGTTCTCCGATGGCCACCAGCGCGGCTTGCACGCGGTCGACCGAAAAGCGCACGGAATGCGGGAACTCCGGATTCAGCAGCAAAAACTCAGCCACGCGGAGCGGGCGAATTTCCGCGGTGTAGGTTTTGCAATACGCTTCGAAAGCAGCGCACGATTTCAGCAGGCCGACCCACTCGAGATATTCCTCACTCTCGACGGCCTGATCCAGCGGGTGTGGCAAGCCTCCAAAGTGCGTCCCAATGAGGCGCGCCAGTTCGTCGGTGCGCTCGACGAAGCGGCCAAGTTGGATATACTGCCAGCCTTCTCCGTGCGACATGGTCGAATCGGTGATGCCCTGGAACAGATGTGCGCCCTCCTGGACAGCGCGAAAGAACATGTGCGAATTCAGCAGCCAGGTTTCGCTCGCGGTGGTGCTGTTCACTTGCAGGTAGAGGCGGTTCAGCTGTTCCCACATTTCGGTACTGCACTGCTCGCGGACCTGACGTAGATTTTCGCGAGCGGCGGCGACGCACGACAGAATAGATGAATCGTTCGTCCGGTCGATGGTAAGAACTTGAGGCAGCGCCGCCGCGTCGATCTTGCCATCTTCCGGAGGAGGAACCTGGGAGGCTTCCAGCAGGCGCAGCCAGCGGCCCGCCCCCGCCTCTGGCGATTGATCGAGACGAAGCTGCAGGTCGACGTCGATCAAACGCGCGGTGTGCTCGGCGCGCTCCAGGTAGCGGCTCATCCAGTAAAGACTGTCCGCGACCCGCGAGAGCATGGCGGTTTGCCTCCAACTCTTCATCGTCATTCGCTCAAGCTTACTCGACCGGTGGCTGAGTTCATGCGCGCAGAACCCAGGTATCCTTGCTGCCCCCGCCCTGCGACGAGTTGACTACCAGCGACCCGCGGCGCAAGGCAACGCGCGTCAAGCCGCCAGGCACGAGCGTCACGTTCTCGCCATACAGAATGTAAGGACGGAGATCGACATGCCGCGCCTGCACTTCGCCTTCGAGGAAACAAGGCGCGCGCGACAGACTGAGCGTCGGCTGCGCGATATAGTTGCGCGGTTCGGCTTGGATCCTCCGGCGGAACTCTTCCCTTTCCTCTTCGGTGCTGTGCGGGCCGATCAACATGCCGTAGCCGCCCGATTCGCCCACCGCCTTCACCACTAACTCGTCCAGATGTTCGAGGACATAGCTTCTTTGCGAACGGTCGTTGAGCAGATAGGTTTGAACATTGGCGAGGATGGGGTCCTCGCCCAGATAATAGCGAATGATCGCCGGAACGTACGCGTAGACCGCCTTATCATCGGCGACTCCGGTGCCGATGGCGTTGGCCAGCACCACGTTGCCCGCGCGGTAGGCGTTGAACAGTCCAGGCACACCCAGGCTGGAATCCTGACGAAAGCAGAGTGGATCGAGAAAATCGTCGTCGACACGGCGATAAATCACGTCGACCCGGCGCAGACCGGCGGTAGTGCGCATGTAGACGATGTTGTCGTGGACGAGCAGGTCGCGTCCCTCGACCAGTTCAATGCCCATCTGCTGAGCGAGGAATGTGTGCTCGAAGTAGGCGGAATTGAACACGCCCGGGGTCAGCAGGACAACTTTCGGTTCGTGCCGCGCCGTCGAATTTGCCGGTGCCAGCGCCCGCAGAGTGGACAGCAGAGCCTGCGCATAGTGGTCGACCGGGCTGACGCCATAGTCGCGGAAAAGCGTGGGGAAGACTTTCTTCAGCACCTTGCGATTGGCCAGCATGTATGAGACACCGCTGGGCACGCGAAGATTGTCTTCCAGCACGGCAAAACTGCCATCGGGCAGGCGCACCAGATCGGTGCCGCAGATGCTCACATAAATCCCGCGCGGAACCGTGAGTCCGCGCATCTCGCGGCGGAAGTGCCGGCAACTGTAGACCAGTTCACGGGGGACGACGCCATCCGCCAAAATCCGTCCCTGGTGATAAATATCTTCCAGAAATAGATTCAGCGCGGCGATGCGCTGGGTGAGGCCGTTCTCGATCTTGCGCCATTCCTGGTACGGGATGATGCGAGGCAGAAGGTCGTTGGGAAAGACCCGTTCGGTGCCCTCGTCGTTGCCATAGACCGTGAAGGTTATTCCCTGATGTAAAAACGAGAGGTCGGCGGCCTGCTGGCTCTTGCGCAGTTCCTCGGGAGGAAGCTCCAACAGGTTATGGAACAGAGCCTTATAGTGGTCGCGCGGCATGCCCGGCGAGGCAAACATCTCATCGTAAGCTGCGTCGAACTGGTAATTGCGAAATGGAGGACGAAACAGAGTGAGCGGCGCATCGGGTGGGTTCATCCGGCGCAAGAGTCCGCGGGTTCGGGTACGGCTAGGCTGCACCCTAGGACTCTATGGGGTGCCCCACGCTGAGTCCAATCGAAATAGTTTATCGAGGGGATTTGGTTTTCCTAGGGAAGCAATCCCCCGGCGTCTGTCGCCGCTGTGGCGCATGAGAGCAGCCGTGAATCACTTCTTGCTGGCACCCGAACTCTTAGCGGATGCTCTGCGTTGGCCCAAGACAATTCGCTCCACTTGGCTGCTGTCCATTTTTGTGAGCTTGCCTTTTACGTCGAGGCTCACGCTCACGTCGGTCACCGAGATGAGGTCGCCCTGCATCACCGTTCCATTACGCAAAACCAACGTGTCGACGGTCGACGCGGTCAACTCCAGTGTTCCGTCTGGGGCCAGCCTCAAGCTTGACTCTCAAGACTCTGGAATAACTCCACAGGTGCTACCGATCTTCCTTATCCCACACCTTTCTATCTCTTCTTTAGCTCCGCTTCGTGCTCACGCCCTCCCACTTGCAAAATCACTGGGGGGGCGCTTTCGCGCTAGCTTTTGCCTTCGTTTTGACGCGAATCTTGCAGACGGGCGAGGAACCCGTCAAGGTTGCCCTCCGGCTCGCTTCGCTCGACCTGTGACTGAACCCTCGCCCGTCTGCTGAAGACCTCTCCGCTAGAAAACGAAGGCACACAATCGAAGCCCAAAACCAAAACTTCGGTTGACATCACAGTGCCTTCTCATGGAACGGAAAAAATATGAAATTAGAAGAAGTCAACACACGAACCAAAGAGCCCGTCGATTTCCTCGTTGCAGCACTGGAGTCCGGTCACAGTGAAGTCCTCACCGCATACCTCGGAGCAATGGCGAAATTTCACACCTACAGCTTCGGCAACATCATGCTCATCGCACGCCAGAAGCCCGACGCTAGCAACGTTGCCGGACTTCGGACATGGAACTCGCTTGGCCGCTTCGTTAAACTGGGAGAAAACAAATCTTTATTCTCGCCCCGATGGTTGGAAGGCGAAGCGCGAAGGATACAGCAACCGACGAACCGAGTGATGGCACAACAACCGAAGGTCACCGGACGCTGTACGGATTCCGGGCCGTTTACGTTTTTGGTGTCAGCCAAACAGAAGGCAAAGAACTCCCCACCTTGACCGAAGTGAACGGCGACGTGAGCGGATACCGCGAACGCCTGTTCAAGTTCGTGGAATCACAAAGCGTCGAGCTTAGCTTCTCCGTACGAATTGCACCCGCGAAGGGTCTTTCGTATGGCGGGAAGATCACTCTGCTTTCAGGGATGCAGCCAGCCGATGGGTTTTCCGCGCTCGTGCATGAGATTGCTCACGAAATGTTGCATCGTGGCGAACGCCGCACCGTAACCACCAAACAAGTCCGCGAGACCGAGGCCGTGGCCTTTGTGGTCTGCCAGTCAGTCGGACTACAGAACGGAACCGCGTCCCAGGACTACATTCAGCTTTGGCATGGAGACGCCAATCTCCTACGCGAAAGTTTGGAAGCCGTTCAGCAAACCGCTGCCGTGATCCTCGGGGGCATTGCCCTCCATCTAGGGACGTCCCCGGCGATGCGGTCCTGGTGCCGCTCAACTCCCAGTTGGTCGGCCAACCTGCAGTAACGGAGTGGTAACTGAAGTGCCCGTAACTCGCTAACTGTTGAATGATGGACACCAATAATGTGCTGCTCGCGATTAACATGCCCGCTACGCGGGTAGCACTTCCGCTGCACGGAGGGCGCGTTCGGCCTCTTCCGGTCCTTGCACTTGGTAGGCGATCATCCCGACTCTCTTTGCCGCTGCAACATTAAGCTGGCCATCGTCCAAAAACAGCGTCTCTGGACCCTCGCAGTCCAGCGTAGCCAGTACGTGCTGGAATGCTTCCTCATCGGGTTTGATCTTGCCGATCAGGTGTGAGGCGAAATGATGATCAAATGCTCCGATTAGATCGTCTTGCTCCATCAGGGTCGGCCAGTGCAGCGCGTTGGTGTTGCATAGAGTAGCGCGGATGTAACTACGAGGAAGACGCCTCACCAGCTCGACCGCACCGGGCAATATCCGTTGACTCCGGATGTAAAGCTCACTCAAAAACTGTTCGCTGCCAACCCGCAGGCTCAGCTCTGTGATCATCTGCGCAGCAAAAACTGCGGGTTGCATCTTTCCAGTCTCGAACAACCTCACTACGGGTGAGGTCAGCCAGAGTGTGCGGGCCTGCTCAGCGGTGACGCGATGCCCAAGCCATGAGAGCAGCATTGGTAGCCCAGAGAGCTCGACCAGCACACCGCCAACATCAAATAGAACCACACGAATCTCGTTTCGCTCAGCCCTCATCGTTATTTCCTATCTGCGGGTGGTGAATGATATCTAGGTTTTCTTGCAGGCGCTACGTGTCACGAATTTGCTTCGTTTCAGCCTCTGCTTAGCTTAAGGCATGCTCTGCGGCTCATTATGGACGGGTCGTCGGCAAACAGTAAGTAATTCGGTTCCTTCCTGTTTGCCCGACCGGCCAATACCGTGAAAGCCAGATGAATCAACAGCGGGTCACTCAGGTGCACCTTGGGTGGAGCCCGCATGCCCCAATAGCAGTTGCGCCACTCCATCCTTGCGGCAGTTGATTGCGCGCTGTAAAGGTGTGTCTCCCTTGCGGTCCCGGGCATTGACAGCGGCCCCGGAGTCGAGCAACGCTAGCGCGATCTCCACATGTCCCCTTCGTGCGGCCGCATGGAGCGCTGTCGCCCGCGTTACGCCGCAACACAGGTTGACGTCCGCACCGGCTCTGACCAGTGCATGAACTACTTCAGGCCCTGTCTTCGACGTGCATTCGTTCGCGGCGCAATAGAGCGGGGTACGACCGCGGCCCTCCATGTTCGGGTCCGCACCAAGCTGCAGTAGTAGCGCGACCACCTCCACGCACCCTGTGCCGGCCGCAGAATGCAAGAGCGTGGTCCCGGCAAAACGTCGCGTAGCGAGTGACGGATCGTTCTCCACGACATGAATGACGAAGTGAATCAACCTCGCCCGGCCGGATTGAACCATCCCCCTCAATAATCCCACGAACACCGATCGGCGCGAGGCAAAGCGAGCTGCGAGACCGAGTGTTTCATCGTCTCGGCCTTCCGCAATAGCTGCGATAACGCTGTCCAAAAGTTGCTGCTGCCTCCAACGCTCCGCCAATTCTTCATGCTCTGGCTCGTCAGCATCTTCGCCAATCACATAAGAGGAACTATGCGAGAAAAATTGACAAAGGGCGCGTCTCGTCGCTTCATTCATAGGGGCTGAATCGAGCGCTGCCTCCATATTCTTCAACCAGGCTCGTCGCTCCTCTGGGCCAATCTGGAATCGCGCATGTGACTCGCGCAAGCTTAGATACTGTCGGTGTTGAGCCTGCTTTTCATCTCCGTCGAGAAACTGAACCAGGAAGGCGGCGAATGCTTCGATGGCACACCTCAGGCTTTTGCCTGGGAACAACGGGCGAAGAACTGGGTCCTTGCCAACGCGCGCGTAAAACGCTGCTGACAACTTCCTGCAACCCTCTTCACCCCCAATTGCTTCCAGCAACATGCAACCAGGCTCCTTGGTGCCGATTGTAACTGGTTCCGAGTGAATGGTCTTCAACTCTTAGCTAACAGGCGTAGCGGAAGATTTGCCCTGACTCGGGTAGACCTTCACGGTCGGCAAAGCCTTGTGCGGTCGTCCCGTCTCAACCTTCCTTGTTATAAACTCCTGAGTGTTTTTTAGAGCCGAAAAAAGGGAAATTACGATGACGCCAATCGAGCGGAAGGGTAAGACTACCCGACGTAGCTTTTTCCAAGGCACGGCCAAAGCACTAGCGGGCGCCGGGGCATTAGCAGCCGTGAATTCCATCACTGCAGCAAGCGCTGGAGTGCAGGAGAGTGCGAGCTCCTATCCCGTGTCCATGCGGCGCAAGATCGCACTGGAAGAACATTTCGATTTTGCCGCAACGGTAAAGTCCAGTTACGCCTCATTCGGAGGATCGGAATTTCAGCGCCAGATACAAGACCTGGGCAGTGGACGCATCGACGAGATGGATCGGGGAGGCGTGGAAGTCAGCATCGTCTCGCTCGTCGGCCCTGGAATCCAGGCGATTCCGAATCCCAATCAAGCTGTCGACGTTGCACGCCGCGCGAATGACCATTTGGCAGAAAGCATCGCCAAAAATCCCAAACGTCTGAAAGGCTTCGCCGCATTGGCCCTCCAGGACGCTCAAGCTGCTGCTCAGGAACTGACCCGCTGCATTAAGGAATTAAGCTTTTGTGGTGCGCTGGTGAATGGATTTACGCAGAACGGCGATCTGGATTCGATCATGTTTTACGATATGCCGCAATATCGCGACTTCTGGGCAACCGTCCAACAGCTTGATGTCCCTTTCTACCTTCACCCGCGATCAGCTATACCAGCACACCAACCAGCTTACCAGGGACATCTATGGCTGACCGGATCAATCTGGGGTTTCACTGCTGAGACATCAATTCATGCCTTGCGCCTCATGGGCAGCGGCCTCTTTGATGACTATCCCAAGCTGAAAATCATTCTCGGACACCTTGGGGAAGGCCTTCCATGCAACATTTGGCGCATCGATAACCGCATTGCCAGGACACTACAAGATCGGCCGAAAGCGAAGCATCCAATCGGCCACTATCTTCGGGAAAACTTCTACATAACCACAAGTGGCAACTTCCGCACCCAGACGCTCACGGAAGTGATGCTTGAGATCGGCTCTGACCGCATACTGTACTCGGTTGACTTTCCCTTCGAAGACATGGGTCTCGCAGCAGAGTGGTTCGATCACGCTGCAATAAGCGAAGCCGATCGCGTAAAGATTGGGCATGGTAACGCCGCGCAGTTATTCCGAATCTAGGCGTGCGAACCAAAGGAGGCCCAACAGCTTTCGTTCTGGGCGAGTCGTCGGCTACTCGAAACTGAATCGCTAGCTGTTCGCAGCTCAAAACACTCATCGGGAAGCAGGACTACGGTTTGCGGGTTGCAGCATTCATTTGAGCTTCGATTGTGCCAGGTTGACGACGATTCCAAGAAGGTAGAGAACCGCCGCTAACACGATTCCGCGAAACGGCGAATTGAAAAAATAGAGGCCGGCGATGACCGCATAGCCAAGCAGAAGTGCGAACCCAATCGCAAGCAAGAACCAGGAGTTAAATAGGAATTCGCGGTGGCTTATCGCGAGGTAACCGTACAGCGCGCCAAAGAGAATAAGGCCGAAACTGTGGGTAGCGTTGAAGCCAACCCATAGCCGCCACATTGTGGTTTCTCGGCTGATGACAGCTGAAACGGTCATCATCCTGGCAATAAGGTCTGGGTCACGAGGATGCAGATTAGGCCCGCGAAACGTATAGAGCAAGTGTACGAGTCCAAGGAATAAGATGACCGAGGCACTGGCTGCAATGAACGCAGAAGATTTCATGATTGGCACGCCGAAAGGCCCCGACTGCCTTAAAGGCGGATTATTTCATATTCGGAATCGACCCTGACCCGGATTGTTGGCGATAAATCGCCAAAGCACTCACAACCCTGGACAGATCAAGAACCAAAACTGCGCATGGAGGTGAAACACGCGCAATGCAAAATCGCGGTCACAACCTAGAATGGCTTCTTCGTCAATAAGCGGGCGACAGCCTCCCTGGTCGTCCATAACAACCAGACCAACCGGGCGGAAACCCTGCGCTTCCGCATAGGCCATCAGTTCAGGCGCCTTAGACGGGGAGAATTCGATCCGTCCGTCTTCTAACTCCCTGCACTTCTCAGACTCAAGCCAGCGCGGCTCACTATCCCCCAGGTCAATCCGACGTTGGCGTATCGCTTCCGCCAAGTTGCGCATCAGCAGTGTTCCCACTCGCTTGGCCATTCTCACTCCCTCTCTGGAGCTTCTTCCGGGTGGAAAGCTTGTCGGTATTAATGGGTGCCTCCACTCTCACGCGCTGCCACCCGGAAACTCAAAGCCTTCTTCCCTCTGCTTCGATTTCCACCACAATCCGACCATCCTTTTTTAGCCTCAATGCGGCCAGCCCCCGGATTCCCGGCGGCAGCCGTTTTTTGGCCGCGTACGAACCGAAGTACCTGACGTATGAGGGGGAAATCAAGACAACGCCGTTCCGCTCAAACATCCGATGAGTCGATTGATCTTGGTCCGTTTGGTAGAGCTCGTCCGCCAGCGGGCTGTGAAGGTGGGGCATCATCGCCCGTCAGAGGTTGAACGGTAAGCGCCGCGGTGTCCGCCCTGAGGTTATCTAACCGTCGCCCCTCAAAATGTCCGGATTTGTGCAGCGGTGTCCTTAAACGGACATCCGTGCCCTGTCGACCCCACGCCAAGTGGCTTCCAATCTGGGACTTACCATTGGCAGAGATAGTGCTACATCTGGCGGGGATGGACTTCAACATGTCATTCATTCGCGACCTACGAGTTGCGTTTCATTCTTTCTGGCGGACGCCTGGGATGGCGATCGCCGTCATTCTGACGCTCGCTCTCGGGATCGGCGCCAATGCCGCCATCTTCACATTGGTGCGGGGCGTTTTGCTCAAGCCGCTGGTCAACCGCGACGAAGACAGTCTGATCTACATCCGGCAGAGTGCCCCCGGCATCCGCGACGAGAATGCGGCCTTTAGCGTGCCTGAGATTCAGGATCTGCGCGCCAGCGTAAAAAGCCTGAGCGCTATTGGGGACTTCTCTGTAATCGGCTTCACCATGATCGGCTTGGGAGAGCCTCGTGAGGTTAAGGCCGGTGTGGTCGGCGGTTCGTACTTCGATGTCATGGGACTTCATCCCGTTCTTGGTCGTCTGATCGGACCGCAAGACGATGGCCCCAACGCCCCCGGCGCAGTCGTCCTCACCTATCGCTTCTGGTCCACGACGTTCAAGAAAGATCCTTCAGTCCTGGGGAAAACGGTACGACTTGGGAGCTTCGGCGATCGGTCTGCGACGGTGATCGGTGTACTCGAGCCTTGCGTTCCCTATCCGGACGATACTGAAATTATCGCGAACGTGGTGACCAGCCCGCATCACTTATCGGCGACCATGGTTACGGGCCGCATCCATCGCATGACCGAGGTGTTTGCGCGCCTGGCTCCCGGAGCGACGCTCGATCAAGCTCGCGCCGAACTGCATTCTGTCTATGCCTCGATGAAGAAGGATCATCCCGAGGCGTATCCTGCAACCGGCGACTACCAGATCAACGCGAAAATGTTCCGTGATCAGATTACATTCGGTGCGCGGACGATTCTGCTGGTGCTGCTCGCGGCGGCAGGGCTGGTTTTCATCATCGCCTGTTCCAATGTCGCCAACCTGATTCTGGCGAGGACGGTTCGCCGTGAAGGAGAGTTGGCGGTTCGCGCAGCGCTTGGTGCGAGCAAGGCAGTCCTTCGGCGCATGCTGCTTGCCGAAAGCCTCTTGCTCTGCGGCATCGGTGCCGCAATTGGTGTAGCGAGCGCGCAGCCGATGGTGGCCGTTCTGGCCCGCTACGCGTCGCGCTTCTCTGTCCGTGCGCTCGATCTGAAAGTGGATTCGAGCTTGCTTTGGGTCGGAGCCAGCCTGGCCATTGTCGCGGCGGTGATTTTGTCATTCGTTCCGCGGCTCCCCTCAGCCGACGCGGCAAAAGGCTTGAACCTTTCAAGCGGTAGCGTCCGGATCATCGGCAGCACCAGCCGCAGGCAACGCATTTTCGCGGTAACGCAAATTGCGGCCTCGTTCGTACTGCTCGCGGGGGCAAGTACGGTGATCACTACGCTGATTGAACTTCAGCGCATACAAACGGGCCTGGATACCCGCCACGTTCTGGCCATCGACGTCCCTCCGATGAGCTACGGAAAAACGCCGCAGCAAGTGGTCGAGTTCTATAAGGAATCGATGCGCCGCATTGATGCCTTGCCCGGTGTGAACAAGACAGCTTTCGGGATGGCAGTCCCATGGCGCGAGGTCAACGGCTTAGGTTTGCAGTTTTCGGCAGACGGCCATAACCATATTCCGGGCGAAGATCCGCGCGCCCAACTCCGCGTGATCTCTCCGGGATTCTTCGCGGCGCTGGGAGTTCCTATCATCGCCGGGCGCGACTTCAATGAACTCGACACGAATGCGAAAGATCCCGTCGCGATTATCAGTGAAACTCTCGCCCAACGCATGTTCCCCAATCAGGATCCCATCAATCGGCATGTCTATTGGACAGACCCGGTCCTGCAATTTGTCCCCGGTATCAGTGCCACGCCCCATCGCATCATCGGCGTCACCGCCGATATTGACGATCTCCACATTGTTCCCGAACCTACTCTCACCGTTTACAGCACGTTTGAAGAGGGACCAGTTTTTGCGGGACGTCTATTCATCCACACCGGTGCTAATCCTTATGCACTGGTCACACCGGTGACGCGAACGATTCGCTCGATGTCGGCCGATCAACCGGTTGAACATGCCGCGACGCTCGAAGATGTACGTGCCGAGGTGCTGACACCGGATCGTCTGAATTCGCTGGTGTTCGGCGTGTTCGCGGCTGTCGCATTGGCGATTGCGGTGGTTGGCGTCGCGGCCGTGCTGACTTTTTCAGTGACCGCACGGATGCGGGAATTCGGCATCCGTCTCGCACTGGGATCGCAGCCGAAAGATCTGCTCCGAGCCGTGATCGTAGAAGGCGCCCTGATGGCTGCGGCGGGGGTGGTAGCCGGCGCGGCATTCGGATTCCTGGCGGCCCGGCTGGGGAGCAGATACCTCCTTGACATGAAAATGCCAGGAGCGTTGCCGGTGACGCTGTCAGCGATTGTG
This sequence comes from Candidatus Sulfotelmatobacter sp., assembly GCA_035279505.1. GTDB lineage: Bacteria > Acidobacteriota > Terriglobia > Terriglobales > Acidobacteriaceae > Sulfotelmatobacter. Next base: position 35,232 of record DATEHP010000213.1, read on the forward strand.
CTGATGGCGGTCGCAGTGATCGCATCGATGATGCCCGCGGCCCGCGCTGCACGCGTTGATATCATGCAGGCATTGCGTTCCGAATGAGCACTGAATTGAAGGCCACGAGCCGAATCTCCCCCTAGGAGTCCGGTAGGCCCACACAACGCGCAGTTCGTTGTGTGGGTTAGGGAAAGATTCTTAACTGATCTTTTCGGGCATCAGTTCCATCAATCTCTACGGGCCGCCCGCACCTGTATCCTGCGGCGTTTTTTCTTTCGACTTTGGCTGTAGCCCGTTTCCTTTATGCAGACCGACGTAAACCCTGAATCCTTCGCAACTCCGGGATCAGGTCTCTGCCAACATTGGTCTTATTTATGTAGCCACTCACGCCAGCCGCCAATGCAGCCCATTGAAATCCTCGAGAATCGTGCTGGCTGACGATCAGAACCTGAACGGAGGGAAATTCCGTCTTGATAATCTCAGCTACTTCCAAGCCATTCATGGTCGGCATCGTGATGTCTAGGAGCACGATTTCAGGCTTATGCTCTCTTATTTTGCGGAGGGCATCAGCCCCATCCATCGCCTCGCAAACGACTTCGATGTCAGCTTGTGAACGGAGAATTTGACAGATACTGCGCCGGACGCTCGCGTTGTCATCTACCACGAGCACACGAAGTGTGCTTCCAGCCATAGCATCTCCGGGAAGGGACTTTACACCACTTTAACAATCCGAGCGGAATTCTAAATACGCTACGCCTCTCGCCGGCTCACCGTATATAAGGTGAATTTCGTATTCCAAAGGTCACCAAGGTCATGATTCCAGGAGGGCATGAATGCCCACTGGCGAGCAGTCTCTATTGCACTCCCAAACCCAGAATCGGCCATTCAATTGGTCAGTCGTCGGCAAGCCTTACCTTACCGAAGTATGCCAAAGGATAGTCAAACCGCTAAGAACCTAACTGTCCGGACCCAAGATCTGGGGAACTGTTTTATTGATTAGAAGATCCATCGCACGTGGTGTTTGCACGAATCACTTAAATCCGGATTGCAGTGCGCATGAAAGACATGAGCCCCAATCCCGATTCCCAGTGCTGATCCTATAAGCATGTCCGACGACCAGTGATCCCGGGCCATGAACCGGGTGACCGTCACGATGGTTGCCGCCGAGTACGCCAGCGCCTGCACCCACTTTTGCGGATATTCGTGTGACACCACCGTGGCCATCGCGAAGGTGAACATAGCGTGCCCACCGGGAAATGATGTGTTGATGTTGTGGTGCTTCCAAAAATCACCATTCCCGTTTCCTTCGCCCGGGCGTTGCCGTGCCGCCAGTAACTGCATCGGTGTGTAGATCCGGAATGTGTTAACCAACGTTTCCAATTCCAGCGCTCCCGTTTCCTTGGCGTGCGGATGATCGCCCTTGATGCCCCATATCCACACTCCACCCAGGGTTGCTCCCAGCCCAGCGATCGCAACGTCGGAAGTCGCTTGATAAAACGTGTAATGTGCAGTGCCGATGTGTTTCTCAATGTGCCGGTCCGTGGCCAAAAGCGCCCCCGTTCCTCCCAGCACCAGCGCGTCCCACTTAAAGTTGGAAGGCTTCAAGGGAGCTCGATAAAGCTCTCTCTGATCCTCCAAGGTTCTCTTCATGGAGCGCTCTACTAGTCCTTGATGATCCGGCTCCTGCGTCTGGATCTGCGGCTGCGGTGAGCTTCCCGGGGCGTCTTGCTCAGCCAAGTCTTCCCCACGGGTGTCGCGTTCAAAGGTCCCCGGAGGCAGAGTAGAGATGTCGAAACGTCCACCCGCCGTGATCTGAAGTCTGTCTTTTACCGGAGAGGGCAAAGATGGCAGGTCTTCGAGTGACTCGGTTTGGCAACGGGCTTTGTCGGGAAACAGCGTGCCCGCAAATAACAGCAACAGGATGGCACAAATATCGTTCCGATGTGAGTGCAAGCGTCTCTCCGCGCACATGTCTAAGCGCAGCTTAGATGCTTAGAATGGATTAAGGGCATCGTTGCGTGCACTTTATTCACGCATCAGTTTGGGTCAGGGGTTCGGCCGGCTCAGGTAAATCCTGTACGCCGGGATTTCATCCCGACGGCCGGAGTGTCGGCTGGAATGTGTTATGGATGGCGGACCCCATAGTCCTGTGTACGAGTGGCCGGCAGAAACTGTCCGTAGCTTGCTTCCCCGAAATGGAAGCCCTTGGAATCACCAATGCCGGAGCCGCTGACTGCGGCGCCTTGGCTCAGCGTTTGCGCGAGGAGGCGGTAGCGAAGCGGGGGTTGTGATTGCTCTGGCGATGATCGGTGCATTCGCTCGTAAGCCGCACTCGGCTTAGATGCCTAAGGTGGTTTATTAACCAGATGTCGGCGGCTGCGCTATTTTCCCCGCAGCTTTAGTTAGCGCCTATGGGGTAACGCCCAAGGCATCGCCCCAAGACGGGGTCGTGGTTCCCAACCGCGCACCGACCCTACGCGGACAATTCATTCGATCGCTTGCATGTGCTTGCCTGGTACGAACGTCATGACACAGGTTTGAGAAATTCCCGGATCCAAAATTCCTGGAGCGCGGCTCGCTACCCAGTCAAGCGGCGCGTTTCGTCGCGGAGAGCAGGCACTCTGACACCTCACGAAGGACCTGTTCGTAGTCGGCGGCTATCGCCCGCTCCACATGAATACGAGCGCCCTTTACCCCTGCTTCTTGCGCCAAACGCTGGAACTCACCCTGTAGAAAGAATTCCAATTGCTTCGGTGTCAAGACGGCTATGGGAACCGTAGAGGACTGGCCGGTCCCGGTCTCGATCTTCACGCAGTACGGGGATTCCGACTGTTGCATTTCCGGTGTCATGCGATACCTCCCTTTCTGGAGCGACGAAGGTGGCCGGCGAAATTGTTAGCATTCTAGCGCGTCCGGCCGCGCAGTGCGCGATGACTAGACTGACAACCACATACAGTGAAAAGTAAATTCCTTCCCGGTCGCGTGCCGGCACCGCCCCTTTTCCACACCCGCATGTGACATCCGCGCCCTTGCGCTCCACAACCTGAGTCCGTCATCATCGCCTAGGCAGCGACAGTGGCCGGACGCGGCACTCTGTCCCGATTTGGGACCGCATCAGCGAAGCGCCGGCCGTAAGTTCTTTGACATCAAGATTTTGTGCGCAAGTGATTGTGCCTCAAGGTTTTATTTGATACTTTCCGTTAACTTGATGATTGCAATAGGCTAAAAAAGGGGGGGCAGCCCTTCCAAGGGCGACTTCCCTTTCGGGAATTTTTATGCTGCAAGCATCTCCCAGATTTTTTGTCGCGCCCAGTGCTCTAACCTCACGCGTTTACCTGACCGTAGATCGCGCGCCTCAAGAATTGTCCCTGCCCCGCGCGCCCGAGGAATTTGTCCCCATCGACCACGACCTTGCCTCGCGATAATACGATGTCCGGCATTCCCGTAACCTGAATCCCCTCGAACATCGAGTAGTCGACGCGCATGTGGTGCGTTTTGGCGCTGATCGTATACTTCCGCTTGGGATCGAAGATCACAAGGTCCGCATCGCTTCCGACCGCGATGGTCCCTTTGCGGGGATAGAGTCCAAACAGTTTCGCCGGCGCGGTTGAAACCAGCTCCACAAAGCGATTTGCGCTGAATCGTCCACTGGTAACGCCGCCGGAATAGATCAAGCTCATGCGATGCTCGACACCAGGACCGCCATTGGGAATCTTGGTGAAGTCGTCGCGCCCCATTTCCTTCTGCTCCTTAAAACAGAATGGGCAATGATCGGTGGAAACCACCTGCAGGTGATCACACTTCAAGCCATTCCAGAGTTTCTCCTGATGCCATTTTTCGCGCAGCGGAGGCGTGAAGACATATTTCGCTCCTTCGAATCCAGGTGCATCAAAGTTCTCAATCGACAGATATAGATACTGAGGACAAGTCTCGGCGTAAACCGGAAGCCCGCGATCGCGGGCCTCGCGAACTTTCTCGAGAGCATCATTGCAACTCAGGTGCACGATATAGATTGGAGCCCCAGCCATCTCCGCCAGTGCAATAGCTCGCGCTGTCGCCTCGGCCTCTGCAGTCGTCGGGCGAGTGAGCGCGTGATATTTCGGCGCCCTCTTCCCTTCTGCCAGCGCCTGCTGCACGATGACGTCGATCGCGCTTCCATTCTCCGCGTGCATGCAGACCATACCCCCATTCTTCGACGTGGTCTGCAGCGCCTTGAAGATGCTGCCATCGTCCAGCATGAATACGCCCGGATAGGCCATGAACAGCTTGAAGCTGGTTACTCCTTCGTGAACCAGATCGTTCATCTCCGAGAGTTGTCCGCCGGAAACGTCCGTCACAATGCAGTGAAATGCATAATCGCAGACTGCCTTGTTCGAGGCCTTACTCATCCATGTGTCGAAAGCCTGGCGCAAGGGCTGACCTTTGTATTGAATGGCGAAATCGATCAGCGTGGTTGTGCCACCGAACGCAGCGGCCCGCGTCCCGGTTTCGAAATCGTCTGCGCTGGTCGTGCCTCCAAATGGCATGTCGAGGTGTGTGTGTACGTCAATGCCTCCGGGCAGCACGAGTTTGCCTGCCGCATCTAACAACTGAGAGGAATTTTGCGTTGGCAGATCTTTACCGATGGCAGCGATCCTTCCATTGGCGATGGCAAGGTCTGCCACATACGTATCGGTTGCGGTCACCACGGAACCATTTCGAATGATCGTGTCGAAGCTCATCAAGGCCTCCACTGGCGGAATGAGAAGGAAATTATGCTACACTGCGGCACTTTAGTTCTTCACAATCCTCTTCCAGACTGTGCGTTGAAAGGGACCCGCCATGCAATTCGGCATCACGCTCAAGCCTGATATCTCGATCGAACGCATTGTGGGACTGACACGGCGAGCGGAGAAGGCCGGATTTGAGTACGGCTGGATCTTCGATTCTCATGTCCTGTGGATGGAGCCCTATCCGCTGCTTACCCTCATGGCAACCAACACGCAGCGCATGCGCCTTGGCACCTGCGTCACCAATCCCGCGACCCGCGACCTTACCGTAACTGCAAGTCTGTTCGCCACGCTGAACCTGATTTCAGGGGGACGCATGGAACTCGGCATCGGCCGCGGCGATAGCTCGCGCCGTGTCATGGGCAAGAAACCGGTGAGCTGGTCGCAATTAGAAGCTGCAGTCCGGGAGTTTCGTGATCTGACATCGGGAAAAGAAGTCCTGCACGATGGACAGCCAACCTGTCTGACTTGGGCTAAAGTCCCTCCACCAGTCTGGATCGCGGGTTACGGGCCGAAGGTTTTGCACATGGCAGGCCGGGTTGCCGATGGCATCATTCTCCAATTTGCCGACCCGGCATTGATCGACTGGTGCATGGGCTTTGTGAGAGAAGGCGCTCGCGCTGCAGGACGGGATATACGTCAAATCCAGGTGATGGCCGCGGCTCCCGTGTGGGTATCAGACGACCTGAATGTGGGACGCGAACGCGTGCGCTGGTTTCCGGCGCTGGTTTCCAATCATGTGATGGATTTGATTCGGCAGTACAAGCCTGAAGATCTTCCTCCGGCATTGACTTCGTATGTGCAGGATCGCGGCCACTACGACTATCAGCACCATTGTGAAGTGGAAAGCGACAATGCCAACTTCGTTTCTGATGAAGTCGTCGACCGCTTCTGTTTGCTTGGACCCGCCAAAGCGCACCAAAACAAATTGCGGGCCCTGGCTGAAGTCGGCGTCACGCAATTCAATATTTATCTGATGTGTGGCGATGAGGAAGAAACGCTGGACATCTATCAGAAGTACGTGCTCCCGGAGTTTCTGCAGGCAAAGAAATCGTAGACGAGCGCTACGCAGCTTCCTGCGAAGCCAGCATGCCCTGCCTCTGAAAACGCATCATTGCGTAGTACGCTATGAATGAAACGGCAAAACCAACAAACCAGGAATAGTCGTATAGAGCGCGGATCGATGGCAGTTCCAGGCCCGCCAACGCGGTCCCTGCCCCTAAACAAACAGCAACAATCGCGCGCCAGTTGAATCCGTGTGAATATTCGTACAGCCCGCCTCTGAGATACAAGTCGTCGACCTGGAGCAGTCGTCCGCGGATCAGGAAGTAATCGCAAATCATGATTCCCGCCACAGGCCCAAGAAAAGCCGCATAGCCGCCGAGCCAACCGAGGATGAACGTTTTGTAGTTGGCCAGCAGTTTCCACGGCATCATCGCAATTCCCATGAAACAGGTGAGGATGCCTCCCGTGCGAAAGCTGATTCGCCTCGGCCATAGGTTGGAAAAGTCGTTGGCCGGAGAGACCACATTTGCCCCGATGTTCACGTTGAGCGTAGCTAAAAGAATCGCGACGAGGGATATCACCACCGCGATCGGCGAATGAAAACGGCTCAGCAGTTGAACCGGATCCCAGATCGCAGTGCCATAGACGATCACGGTCGCCGAGGTTACCACAATTCCTATAAAGGCGTAGAGCGTCATGGTCGTCGGAAGAGCCAGCGCCTGACCAATGATCTGCTCACGCTGGTTTCTGGCAAAGCGGGTAAAGTCGGGAATGTTCAAGGAAACTGTCGCCCAAAAACCCACGGTACCGTTCAAGGCAGGAATCAGAAACTTCAGGAACTCGGGAAAGGATGTAAACCGCGAAGGCGCCGAGAGCATTGGGCCGAAACCGCCGGCGGCGTGATAGGCCCAACCTAGCAGGAGCAATCCCACTCCGAGCAGGATGGGAGCGCTGATGCCCTGCAGTATACGAATGTACTCGATCCCCTTCAGAACAACGGCGAGATTGATCAGCCAGAAAATGAAGAAACAAACGGCAGCACCGTACGGAAAGTTCTTCCATCCTGGAACCAGCGTCGCCAGCAAAGTGCTGATCGCCTCGCCACCGATCCATGCCTGAATGCCGAACCATCCGCACGCCACCAGCGCCCGCAAAACCGCGGCGACGTTTGCGCCGAGCACACCGAACGATGCGCGTGCCAGAACCGGAAACGGAACTCCGTACTTCGCGCCGGGATGCGAATTCAACAGCATGGGCGCCAGCACGATTGTGTTACCAAGGAAGATCGTCGCGATTGCCTGCTTCCAGTTCATGCCGCCCTGCACCAGACTTGCGGCCAGCATGTAGGTGAGAATGTTCACCGACATCGAGATCCAGAGCGCAGCGAAGTTGTACGTTCCCCAATGGTGCTGTTCGGCGCTCGTGGGCGCGAGGTCGCGGTTGTAGAGCGGACTGGATTCGATTCGAGATCGGAGTTCCGGGGTCGTCATTCTTTTCGCAGTGCCACTCTCCACCACGCGTCGTTCCCAGAGCGAATGCATCAATCAGCGGCCGACGCGGTGACGCTTTGCGCAGTGAGCGCTCCGTAAGTCTCAGGACGGCGATCGCGGAAGAACTGCCATACCTTTCGCACTTCGGAGATCATGTCGAGATCCAAATCAGCAACGACGATTTCATCTTTATTGCGGCTGGCTTGCGCGATGATCTTGCCCCGCGGATTGCAGAAATAACTCTTGCCGTAGAATTGACCGATGCTCCATGGCTTTTCCGTCCCAACACGATTGATGGCGCCGACAAAATATCCGTTGGCGACGGCGTGAGCCGGTTGTTCCAGTTCCCACAAGTATTCCGATAATCCCGCCACCGTCGCTGACGGATTGAACACGATCTCAGCTCCATTCAGCCCCAGGATTCGCGCCCCTTCCGGAAAATGGCGGTCATAGCAGATGTATACGCCGACCCGCGCGTGCTTTGTCTGGAACACCGGATAACCAAGGTCGCCGGGAGTGAAGTAGAACTTCTCCCAGAATCCCGGATGACAGTGCGGAATGTGATGTTTGCGGTACTTCCCGAGATAGCGGCCATCGGCATCGATGACCGCGGCCGTATTGAAATACACGCCCGGCATGTGTTCTTCGTACACAGGAACAACCATGACCATTTCGTGCTTCGCCGCGACCTTCTGCATAAGTTGAACCGTCGGCCCGTCGGGCACGCGCTCTGTCAGTTCGTACCAGCGTGCGTTCTGCTCGGCACAAAAATATGGACCATAGAAAAGTTCTTGCAGGCACAGGATTTTCGCTTTCTTGCGCGCCGCCTGCTCGATCAGTTTCAGGTGCTTGTCGATCATCGCCTTCCTGATCTGGTCGAGCGGGCGATTGGTGCTGAGTACGTTGCTGGCTTGAATGAGAGCGCAGCGGACAATCCGAGGCATGGGTCCTCCAACTCAACGGTCGAGGAACGAAACTATAGCAGAAGCTGCGTGCCGCAGGTGGCGCGGGATCTTCTGTCGTCCCTGCATTTGACTAGTTCGTGCGGCTGAGTTGGGTTATCTGAATTCCGTCCCATATTTCAGGGCAATTTCCTTGAGTTGCTCTCGCGTGAGTCCCTTTGGCGGTGCGCCGGGCGGACTGCAGATTTCACGAAAGAAGCCGTCCAGGCCGGCGGGTGTCACCACCCAGAGCACGAGCAGTTCGTGATCAGGATTCTCAAATCCATGCCAGGTGTTTTTCGGGATGAAGATCGTCGCGCCCTTTTCGAAAGGATGACG
>DATEHP010000214.1:0-12221 GCA_035279505.1 Candidatus Sulfotelmatobacter sp.
AGCGGCGTCTCGGCCTTCAAGGTGAGCCGCAGGGCAATGTGGGTTGATTCGGAGCTGATCGAGCCGAACATCGCCCACACTTTGTCTTCATAGATCATGCGGACGGCATCATTCGACGCAGCGCCCCAAATGGCGGAATCCTTCGACAGGCCGGTGGCAGCGCTGCTAATCTGCCAGTTGTCGTAGTCGTTGTGAGTGACTAGGCGAAAGGGTTTGCCGCCATAGCCGCCAGCAGCATTGGCTTCATCGATTGCCATCTTGGCGCCGTTGAGCATGCGATTGCCGAGTACCTGGTCGGGATGGTCGTAAAGAGGCGCTAAGAAACCGATACGAACCTCAGTCAACTCCTTCAGATCGGGATCGCGAATTTCACGAGCCGCTCCGTTGTATTCGATCAGGTCCTGGTAATACTCGAAGTAAGGCGTCGTGAATTTGGAGAAAGGGCGCAGATCCTCAGGGGCGCCAGCGTACGGCTTTACTGACCGAGTAGGCGGCGGACCTGAAGGATTCTTGCCGCACGCACAGGGCGCGGTGGTCTGCGACCAACTCGCACACAAAAACACGGCAACGATCACGGCGACGGATGGGACGCGCATGGCGCTTCTCCTGAGTCGTTACTCCGAGTGCGTTTCGCGACGGAACATGGCGATGGCTTCGATCTCGACCAGCAGATCGGGGCGGCAGAGAATCGCCTGAATGCCTGTAGATGCCGGCAACGGATCCAAGTCCTGCTCCTTGTAGAAGGCCGTTCGCTCGTCGTTAAACACCTCATAATCGCGCTCAATGTCGCGCAGGTAGCAGGTGGTGCGCACGATATCGTGCCAGGTTGCGCCTTCGGAGGCGAGCAATTGGGTGATGTTGTCGAAGGTGCGGCGGAGTTGCGCGCGCAGATCGCCCACGTGCACGGTGCAGCCTTGGTCGTCAATGCTCGCCGTACCCGAGATCAGGAGAATGGTAAGTCCATTCAGGTCGATGCGCATGCCGCGAGAGAAGGCGCTTCCGTAGTCGTATGCTTCATTGAGCGCTGCGTGATTGGTGATCGCCCGCTTCACGACCGGGCCCGTGGCTACTTCTGCGAGTAGTTCCTGTACATTCATGAGATAGCTCCTGAATCACTTCTTGCTTTTTGACTGTCCACTGCTAACAACGTTTGCTACGGACACTGAGCTCTTCTGGCGCTTGCCGTGACTCAAACCGTGGGCAGTCGCGACCCAGAGATCGTCTCCCTGGAAATCAACGCCGAGGACGTAGTTGTGCGACGGGGCTGACTGGACTGCGATCTTCTTTTCATTTCCCGCAGCGTCTCGCACCAACATCTCTGGCTTGTGCGTGTCGAGAGCGGGGCGATAGACCGCCCAATTCGTACCGTCGTAATACGCAAGGCCTTTGTCGGTAGAAAACCAGGCCCGGTCGGCATCAATCCCTTTAATCTGGTTGAGGAAATTGCTGGGCAACCCGCTATCTTTCGTCAGGAAATTGTGCCAGTACCGGCCATCGTAGCGGCTAGCGCCGAAGTATGTCGCGACCCACAGGATTTTGTCTACGTAGCTAACTGAAGTGGTGATTTCGTGAATCAATCCCTGATCTTTCATCACGACCATTTCGGTTTCGCCATCCGGATCGTTGTAGTCCTTCCAGCGTTCGGTTTTCTGGTCATACTCGAGGACGCCGCCGCCCCAGACCGCGTAGTAGACCTTATCCTCCATAGGACTGACGGCGTACGTCCAGATCTCGTACATGGGAGTGTTGGTGGCGTTATATAAAGACCACTGACCGGTGTGCGTATTCAGACGGCTCGCCCCAGCTGCGGTCGCAGTCCATAAGAAGTCGCCCTGCACTCCGACTCCGTAGACGATGTCGTTGCTCAATCCGGAGTTCAGCTGGGTGTAGGTGTCTATGCGGCCTGCCGAGATTCGGCTCAGGCCGCCCATGGTTCCCGCCCAGATATCGCCCGTATTTTTGTCGAGCGCGAGCGAGAGCACGGCCTGATGCGCCAGGCTATGTTCCTTTGCATCCGGGTTCGGACGAAAGATCTTCCACGTGCCGTTCTCGTAGAGGCCCAAGCCGTTGTCGGTGCCCGCCCAGATGCGGTCGCCATCCACGAGGACGCAGAAGACGTGATTGTCAGGAAGGCCTTTGGCGGTGGTGAAGTTCTCCCAGCGGAACATGGGTATGTCCTGGGCGACCGCGAATGAGGCGAGCAGGACGATAGTTGAGAGCTTCGTTATGACCCACGCGAGATCCTTCGCTCCGCCTGAAAGACGGCTCCGCTCAGGATGGCGCCGCTTTTGGTGAACTTTCGGTTCGGAATGCATTTCTGCGTTCTTCATAACGTTTTCAGATACTCGATGAGATCGTTCAATTCATCTTTGGTCAGATCGTTGGTGACGCCGTGAGTGTCTTTGGGGTTGTAGATCGTCCAGATTTCTTCCAGCGATTTCGCAGAGCCGTCGTGGAGATAGGGTGCCGAGTACGCGACATTGGGTAACTGTGGGACGTCGATCACCGGAGAACGATCCGTTAGTTTGCCCGTGCCGGCATCGATTTGCTTTTGGTTCGTGTATTTCGGTCCGCTGTGGCAGTACGTGCACTGGTTGGCTTCCGAAATTGCAGTACCCCTTTTCGTCGTTGTTCTCTCGAAGATCGCCTTGCCACGCTCCTGGGCGGGCGACAGTTCCCCATTCGCTAGTCGATAACGGTTCGGGCGATAGGGGAGTGAATAGACGAAGGTCACAAGATCGGTGAGTTGCTGCTGCGTAAAGCTTTGCGAGCGGAAGAAGAACTTTTCCGTGCGCGGGCCGCACTCAGTCGGCATGTCAGGGTTGCCACCATTCCATTTAAAGGGCTCGGTCCCGGCAAGGTTCTCGAGCGAACGGTTGTCGACGATGTCTTTGCCGAATCCGTCAGGTTCGAGGTCCCACTGCAGACCGTCGATCGTCGCATCGAGGTGGCAGTTGGCGCAGCCGAATTGGCCCTGGAAGGCGAAATCTGCGGTGTAGAAGAGGCGCTCGCCACGGCGGAGGGCGTCGACATTCTTGGGTCCGCCGAGGTCAATGGTAGATGTCACTTTCTCGGCTTGGGTATCGATCACGCTCAGGGTGTCGTCGAGTCGATTGGCAACATATAGACGCTCGCCATCGGGCGAGAGAGCAACACCGCGAGGATTGTGGCCGACAGGGATTCTTGCAGTCACGTACTCGGCTGAGGCGGACAGATCGTTCGCGAAAGGCTCGCGCCGAGCGCGGACGGTTTTGAGCAATCGAGGAACGTCAATTGCGGTCACGCTTTGTGAGCCAGCCGTGGTGAGAAAGATCCTCGACTTATCCGGTGTTATCGCAGCGCCCCAGGGTAAGGCGTAGTAACGGTCGAGTTCGTCGATCGGAATCTGGACAGTGCCGCCGACGTCCTCTCCGAATAACGTCAGCGAGTCGCCGAAGACTGCTCCATGTTCCACGTGAGCAAGAGGAATGAGGTTCTTCGGTCTGAGGTGCGCAACGGCAACAAGCTTTCCGTCGGCCGAGGACGCTACATGAAACAAACCTGCCACATTATGAAGACGCTTGCGATCGAACACTCTGCGCGTGGAAGTATCGATGACCGTGATCTCTGAGTCCGGCTCGCTGCGAAATCCCCCGGGGTTGGGATAGATGTGTGTGCAATAGATCCATTTGCCATCTGGCGAAAGAGCAAGATAGCTGGCGCCGCGTCCAGCCAGCAGACGCTTGATTTCGTGGCCATTCGCGAGATCGATCAGGGAGACGTCGTTGCTGAGGCGGTTCGCAACGTATAGAGTCTTTCCGGATTTGTCCACGACCACTCCCGTTGGCTCAAATCCTGTAAGCAGCGTCTGCACCACTTCGCGAGTGGACGTGTCAATGACTGACACCGTATCGGACCAGGCGTTGGTCACATAAAGTCGGCGGGTATCGGGCGAGAGAGCGATGCCGCGAGGAATATGCCCCACGTGGATGATACCGACGACCTTGGCGGAGCCTGCATCGAGGACGCGAACTTCATCGCTGTCCTGACACAACACGTAGAGCGAATGCCCGTCTGGAGAAAACGTCATCTCGATGGGCGACAGATAGTGCTCCTTCACGAGTGCGCCCGACTGATTGGAAGCGGGCTTCGCCGCGATGGCGAGCAAAGTAACGGCCAGGATGCCCGCAAGCTTTGGTAGCTGCCGGAAGGCGGCATGGGAGATCCCGAAGTTGGGCGTACCCGTCGCCATTACGGCTCCTCTACCGTGAGCACGCGGTCCACGGCAAGATTCTCCAGAACCTGCTCCTGTCCGCTGGGCCAGTGAATCGTGAGTTTGTCTGCCTTCGTGGCAGTAGCGAGTCCGAAATGAATGCGGCCGTCGTCTTGCGAAAGATATCCAGAACCGGCGAAGCGCTCGGCGACCTGTTTGCGGCCTCCGGATAGCAGTTCCAGGTGCGCACCGATCCCGTCGCGGTTACTCTTCTTTCCTTTCAACTTCACGGTGAGCCAGTGGTTGGCGTCCTGGCTCACGTTGCGCAGCAGCGTTGCGGACGCCCCGAGATTCACGACGAAGGCGTCCACCTTGCCGTCATTGTCGTAGTCGGCAAAGCACGCGCCACGGGAAACGGTCTTGACGTCGAGAACGGGTCCGGCGTCGCGCGAGACATCAGCGAACTTGCCATTGCCCAGCCCACGAAACAACGACTGCTCTTGGGGAACCAGGTGGATGATGCCACCGTGGAAAATCAAGATGTCGAGCCAGCCGTCGTTGTCGAAGTCGTAGATACCGATTCCCCAACTGGTGTACTGCGCTGTGGCCTGCGAGATTCCAGAGCTTGGTCCGATATCTTCGAACCCGTTTGCGCCGGTGTTGCGCATCAAACGGTTGTACTTGGAATCGGTGACCAGGAGATCGATTCGGCCGTCTCCATCTACGTCGGCGAATACCGGGCCCATCGCTGAGGTGCTCTCGCCATTCTGGCCGTAGGCGACGCCGACATCCCCCGCGACTTCCTCGAACGTTCCGTCGCGCTTGTTGTGGAAGAGGAAATTCTCGGTTTTGTCGTTGGCAACGTAAATGTCCGGATAGCCGTCGCCATCGTAGTCTGCAGCCGTAACACCCATCGTGCGGCCTTTGTACGCACCGATTCCCGACTTGTCCGTCACGTCAGTGAACGTTCCGTTGCAGTTGTTGTGGTAGAGACGATTGGTATTGCCCGCGTAGTCGAGCGGTCCGGGGTAGTTGTCGGCGGAGTAGAAGTTGCGATACTTGGGATCGAACTTTACGTAGCGGCCGACGAACAGATCCACACAACCGTCGCGGTCGTAATCGAGCCAGGCGGAACTGATCGACCAGCCTTCGACCTGGATACCGGCTTTCGAAGTCACGTCCGTAAAGGTTCCGTCCCCGTTGTTGTGATAGAGAATCGCTTTGCCATAGCCGGTGACGAAGAGATCGATAAAACCGTCGTTGTCATAGTCAGCGGCGATCGCAGCCATGCCATAGATGTTCGCAGCTACTCCCGCCTTGTCGGTGACATCAGTGAATGTGCCGTCACCGTTGTTCCGGTACAAGTGATTGTGGGGCGGAACTGCGGGTGGCTGCTTCAGGGGATAAGGGTGAATGCCGTCTTCGAGCGGCCTGCCGCTGGCTACATAGAGATCGGGAAATCCGTCGTTGTTGTAATCGAACCAGACGCAGCCGGCGCCGGTGCTTTCGAGCAGTGATCCCAGCTTCTGCGAGCCGAAGTTGTGCGTGAACTGAATGCCCGATTTGGCGGTAGCGTCTTCGAATCGAATAGGCGCCGGCGCGCTGGCCTGCTGCGCTTGCGCGAACAGCGTGGAGGAGAGCAGAAGTATTGCGAGCAATTTCAATCTAGTGTCCTCCCGCGCTCGCCGCCCCAGATCCGGTCAAGTCCGCGGGCGTTGTAGTCTTCAGTAGAATTTGCGGAACCGCATTCTCCGGAGCGGTCTCCGGGCCAGCATGGCATCCCACGCAGACGCGCTGTTCGCCGCGGCGCATCCAGAAATATCCAGCCTCCCGTTTCAAGCTCTCGCCGGAAGCATCAAGCAATTCGAATTGCAGAGGCTGATCGCTTGGAACCTGAACGAAGAAGGATCCGTCGTGCTCTACTGGGGCAGATCCGAGCAACCGGGGATGTCCTGAATCGTCGCGCGTGTACAGGCGAACGGAGTGAACCGAACCCGCAGGTATTTGGAGCTTCGAGGTGTAGGCATTCAGGCAGAGCAGGTTCGCATTCTGCCAGTCGTGCAAGCCGGAAGGGTGCCGGTTAGGAGTCGGGCGTGAAGCAAGCAGAACCGGCTCAACAATATTGGCGCCTTGCTCGACGAGCACAGGTTTCAAGTCGCCCGCGCCCGGGGTCCATCGCATGATCTGGTACGGCACCTTCGCGTCGGGCCGCCAAGCCATGAGCCATTCGCCTGTGGCGGTTTCAGCGATGTCGCCGGCGTATTCGCCTCCGGGGCCCGAAATGCTGACTTGCTGGGCGCGCGCTGACGTGAATCTCGCCAATCCGCGTGATGTCGCGAATACCGTGTCGCCGGAACTTTGCTGCTTAGCGGCGTAACGAACTGCTCCGTGGTCGCAGCGATAGGACTCAATACCACTGCCATCGGAGTAAACCGTGTAGATTTCAGGGTTGCCATCGCCGCCTAGCGGGTACGAGGATTCAAACAGGATGCGGCCGTCACGAAGCACGTCCGTGGGCAACGCGTTCGAAGGGATGTAAGTCAGATCGAGAGTTTTATTGCTCGCTACTTCCTTAGTCTCGATGACGAATTTTCCGGCAATCTTGCGCGCATACACCACGCGATCATCGGGGAGATAGAAGGGCCGTATACAATCCTCGGGATACGATGTAATCGGGCGCGGGATTCCTCCGGCAAGATCGACTTCCCAGATCTGCCAGGGACTACTCGCACGCGCCTTCCCCGCGAAGAGCACTTTGCCTCCGTCGAAGGAAACAGACGGATCGGCCGATGCGGCGAAATCCGGAACCAGTGGACGCCGGCCGCTCTCTGCGCTCAAAACAATCTCCGCGCCGGACGGGAATCGGTCTGCACCATGGAGCCAAGCCATCGGCTCGAAGACTCTTGCCACGGCGTATAGAAAAGGACCCACGTTCGCTGTGTTTTCAGTCGCTGGCGTTGCCGGTCCAGAGGCGACTAGCAGAAGGGCAGAAGCTAGGAGGGAGCGAAGCACTAATCGGCTCCTCCTGCAACGAGGAGTTGCGGGCGGAGTTGACCGTATTCCTGCTGCAACTCCAGGTACGGCTGCAGATCCGTCATCATCCGGCGGAATTCACCGAAATTCAAGGACTGATTGCCGTCGCTCTTGGCTTTCTCCGGCACGGGATGCACCTCAACCAGCAGTCCGTCAGCACCTACAACCGCCGCCGCGCGAGAAAGTACGGGCACCAGGCTTCGAACGCCGGCGGCGTGACTGGGATCGACAATGACGGGAAGACGCGAAACGGCCTTTAAAATCGGCACGGCAGCGATATCGAGCGTATTCCGCGTCGCGGTTTCGAAAGTGCGGATACCCCTCTCGCACAGAATGATTTGTGAATTGCCCGCCATCGCGATGATCTGCGCCGACCGCAGAAGTTCTTCCAGCGTCGCAGTCATGCCTCGCTTGAGTAGGACCGGTCTTTGACATTCGCCCAAAGCTTCCAGCAGCGCGTAATTCTCCATGCTGCGGGTTCCCACCTGCATGATGTCGGCGTATTCGGCGATAAGGTCGACGTCTTCTTCGCTCATCACCTCGGTGATGATCGCCAGGCCGGTTTCCTCTCGCGCCTTGCGGAGGATTTTGAGTCCTTCCACACCCAATCCCTGGAAAGCGTAAGGGGACGATCGCGGCTTATACGCGCCCCCACGCAGGATGCGCGCGCCAGCTTCAGCCACAGCCTCGGCAGTCTGGAGTAATTGAGTCTCGGACTCCACAGCGCAGGGCCCAGCCATGACCACGAAGTCGCTGCCACCCCCGATCTCGAAGTCGCGGACCTGAACTACACTCGCGTGACATTCATCGGTCTTGGCGACGAGATCAAAGCAGGAGAATTGTCCATTCCATTTCGGATTCATGGGCGCGGCTATTCTAGTAAGCCGCAAACGCACGATCACTAGTAAGAAACCGCTAGAACATGCGAAAACAGCGGGTTTTCGGCAGATTAGTCGATCCTTCGATGAAGGTAAGTTCTTTGTATCGATGAGGAAGGAGGAGCGTTGTGATTTCAATCACACATCAGCGAGACGACGCGCACACTACGGCGTGTAACCGTACCACCCTGCCATACCGGACAATGGAAAGTTCCATGCTAGTTACTAGTGGCCCCGAAGTGCAGGACTTCACAGCGGCGTACGGCAGCCTGCCGATCGCGTGCGCCGAGTTTGTGCATGATGTTGTGAACGTGATTTTTGACTGTCTGCTCCGAGATGTTCAACTGGCGGGCAATCTCTTTGTTGGTGAGATCGTCGCGCAGCAGCATCATCAATTGCTGCTCCCTGCGGCTGAGCCCGAGTTCTGCGCCCCACGCGGAGGAAGACGCAGTGCCAGGCGGGCGCGAGGCATAGCGGAACAAGGCCGCAGTTAGGGTTGATGGGCAGACTGCTTCTCCCGCGGCCACCGAGCGAATCGTGGACACCAGTTCGATAGCGGACGCGTCTTTCAGAACGTACCCGACGACTCCTTCGCGAATGGCTCGCAAGAAAGTCAACTCATCAGCATCCATGTCTACCATAACGAGTTTGCCATCTGGAATGGCCGACCTGAGAGTGGCAATGAGTTGGGCACCGGAGCGAGACAGCCCACTTGAATCAAGCACAATAATGGCAGGCGCGCTGGCCATGATTTGCTTGTGGATGTCTGAAGAATAGGAGTTGGATCCTACTACTCGGATTTCATTTTTCTTAGCGAAAACGCGGAGAAGCGCTTCGCGCAAAAGACGGTTCTCTGCCAGGACGAAAACGTCCACCAGTGCCGACGAACTCATAGTGAACCTCTGCGGATTGCGGTAGCACGGTCGCTCCCCCTAGGCGCCCTTGCTTGGATTTCCGTTAGAACGCGGTTGCAGTAAGAAAGTTGCTTGAAACAATAAACAAATTTCACATAGACAGCGTATCGGTTGCCTCGGTAATGGTAATACCAATAATTCCGTTGCAACCTGTCACATTTGACAAGGCGGCGGGGCCAAACAGGTGTAGTCCACGGCCAATGCTTCCCGTTTGGACGTCTTATCTTACCTTGGAAGCGGTAGAAAGCCCTGTGGCCCGGACCAATCATACTTTAAGAATGCACTTAAAGCGACTCAAAGCCCAGATGCATTCCAATTGAAATCCTGATGCCCGGCGTCGCGTCGATGTAGTGGCTAGATTTCGGTTGGTCAGTCTCTGCTACAAGAAGATCGAGACTCCACTCAAACCTGCGATAAAAGAACGATTAGCATCGCTTCCCGGTATTTCGTTGGGTAGTAATTCTTATGTCGCCCGTCCGACAGATGGGCTAAGAGTTTCACCCGATGCGGAACTCGTCGAATCACCCACCTCTAATCCTTTTTTGAAGTATGCCGATAAATATTGCACCGGATGTGTTTACAACGCTTCTTGGTCGACCATCCAACACTTGCGCTCTCCTGGTAGGGCGTTAAGGAGGGCCTATGAACAACATTGACATTATCCGTAGCCAGAGCCGGCCCAACGCTACATGTGAGCACTGTCTGGGAACCGTTGAGCACGAGCCCTGGTGCGTGATCCGCGATCCCAAGGTCCAGTATGCCTACGCAATCGTCAATGACCCTTGCGCTCTAACTTACAGGGATTCGCTCATCCTGCACTCGCTGGGAGTCACTTGGCGCAACCGAGCACGGTAGTCTTTCGCCTCACACCAATGGCCAGACGATCGTGTGGAACGTGAACCCTTGGCCCTTATCGAGGCCCACCGAAGTTCCTGAGCGCACGGTTTAGAAAGAATCCGGCGCGGCCGAGAAACTTCGCTGTGATGGCGTACGGTGATGCAGTAACTTCCCCTGACTACTTACGCAGTCATCAGGGTTTGGTTTCGACTAACACCAGCCCCTGCAACGGGATATGAAGCGTCACCGACGCATTCTTCACTTCTTGCATCTCTGGGGCAGAAAGCTTTGCCGCAGCTCGGAGTTTTTCGATCTGCTGCTTCGTCGGATATCGCGGAGATCCCATGGCTTCATAGGTTTTGTGGACATCGCCATGATCTGGATCAAGATGGGTCACCTGCACGCTCCTAACGCGGGCATGCGCAAACCGCAACTCTACCTCTTTCTCCGGTCCCCGCGCCCCCGGATCAGCCATGTTCCACACTGCAATCGCCAAAATCCCATCCTTATGCCGGGTAATCAGGACGTCGTCCGCGGATGCAGCAAGCCTCTGGTCACCAAGCCGATGCAGTAGCAGAAACGCGTTGAACGATGGTTTGGGAATGCCATCTTCGGCGAGCAAGCCAAACCCGCCATAGAATGGCTGCTTGACGACACCCTGCTCCTCGAATACATCGGAGAACGTCCAGTAAGACATTTCGTTCACCAGGCCGTCGCATTGCCGGATCGTATCCGCGAGCCATGGTCCCATGTAAGGCGCGTCTGTGACGTCCGGCTCATTCGCGTAGCTGGCATTGAATTCAGACCAGATAAGCGGCAATGTCGGCATGGCGGACGACTTGATCTGATCGTGCACCTTGCCGATCGCGCGGCAGACCATGCGGTTGCGCGGAATCTGCTCGTGCGTACCGAACACGTCCTCGGCCTTGTCGTTGCCGTAAACATGCGAAGAAACGAAATCCACGGCGACCTTGTCGTCGGCGCAGTGTTTTATGAATGCGTCCGCCCATGCCGCCTGCGCGGTCGAGGGACCACCCACTCGCAATCTGAGATTCACGCTTTTTAGATCGCGTGCCGTGTGATCGTACAGCTCGAAGTAGGTCGCCTGATGAGGATCGCCCACCCAGAAATCGATGTTTGGCTCGTTCCACACCTCGAAATACCATTGCGACACTTCGTCGATTCCGTAGCGCTCGACCAGGTGCTTGGCGAACTGCGTGATCATCTCGTCCCACTTGCCATAATCCTTGGGAGGAGAAACGTTCTGCTTGTACCAAAACGCGTGCAGCGCATCCTTGTTCGAGGCCAACTTCTTGGGCATAAAACTCAGCTCAAGGAAGGGACGCACTCCGTTAGCCAGCAGGCCATCGTAAATCTGATCCACATAAGAAAAATTGAGAACGGGATTGCCCTGTGCGTCTTCGTCGTACACGCCCACCTCATCCTGGAAAATGGCATGGAAGCGGATGTATTCCATGGCCGTGACCTTCTTGACGTCACGCAGATCCTGCCGGTAGCTCTCGCGCAGAGAAAGAATCGCGCGCCCCGAGCCGAACATGTGCTCCCAGAAATGGGGAAGAGGATGAGCCTCGGCTGCGCCATCGATGGTCACCGTTTCCTTCGTCGCCTGCGCGGCCGCTGGAATAACGCATAGAAAAAGACTTAAAGATAACAGCACAGATGAAATAGATCGTCCGGTCATGAGAGCCTTGTCTAGCGCGGAATCAAGCGGTGAGGGGATAAGGCAAAAGAATGCCGGTTGTACTCGACGGCCGATCGCGCCTGGAAAGATTCGGGCGGCGAGGTTGGCAACATCGCCGCCCATGTAAAGATAGCACCTTAGAAGCTGATGCGGCCTTGCAGTTCCAGCACGCGCCCTTGCAAGCCATTGATCGCCGTGCCGAACAGCGGATTCGCCACCGGCGTGACAGTAGCGCAGGTAGGCGGAGTGCAATTAAAGTAACTGACCACGGTCGAGGTGCTGCCGAACGTGAATGGCGCCAGGTTCAGCTTATTGATCACATTGTAGGCAGTCATTCGAAGCTGAATCTTCGCTCCTTCTCCGAGGAACTTCATCGTCGGCAGCCCGAATTCCTTGGCGATGGTGAGATCAACGTCCTGATACCGCGGACCGCGGAAACCATTGCGCCCGATTCCAGGAAAATCTGGAGTTGTGCCCGCCGTCTGCAGCGTGAAATAGGGATTGGCGCCGTTGACGCCGACTCCAGCCAGGGCCGGAAAATCGCCGGAAGTAGGGGGCAAGAACGCCGAGGTGTCCAGATTTCTCCCGGCACCTCCGTTGTACCCGATCGGCCGAAGCGGGCACAGAGTGGTCGCGCCGATTACCGGGCAGACATTGTTCGCTAC
>DATEHP010000215.1:0-13663 GCA_035279505.1 Candidatus Sulfotelmatobacter sp.
CCCGAACGGAGTCTGCTTCGAGGTCAGCCGGTTGCGGTTGTCATAGACGTACGTGGTCGTGCCGGAAACATCCGCCATGGTGTGGCGCACGCCGTTGTTGTAGTACGTGAACGTGACTGGCGGAGCGCTGAAACTCGCGTCAGGAGTCTTGGACAGCAACCGGTTCGAGGTATCGTAACCGTAGGTGGTGGTCTTGCCGTTGAAGTCCGTCTTCTGCTTCAGATTCCCGGCGTTGTCGTAGACATAGCTTTCCGACTGTCCTGCGGGGAGCGTTCGGCCAACGCGGCGTCCGAGCTGATCGTAGCTGTAGGTTGTTGTGTGGTTGTTGGCGTCTGTTTGCGAGATGCGGTTGCCTACTTCGTCATAGCCGTATGTTGTAACCAAGTTGAGCCCGCCTGTGACTGCGTCTTGCGTGACCGAAGTCAGACGTCCGAGCGAGTCATAGCCGTAGGAGGTGACCTTGCCGGCTTGGTCGGTTTTCGAGATCATTCGTCCTAGCGCATCGTAGGCGGTGGTCGATCGTGCTGCTCGTCGCATCATCCGGAGGCGCATGCCGGAACAGTTCCGTCGCGCCGTGGCGTTTGGACTCGTCTACACGAAGGGAAACTGCAAGACTCGGGAGATAGGTAGAGAGCAGTCTGGTCATGAGTCCTCTGATGGGCACAACTGTCGCAGGAGCTCGCCGAGGCGAGATCGAACGAGGAATTATTAGAGTTTCTTTTTGCAGCCTTAACAGCTTGGGGGAACAAGCTGCTGGGAACGGGCTGCAGCGTTTGTAAGCGAACCGAATCCTTAAGTAGAAGGACCGAAAGGTGTATATGAGATCAGAAGTTTTGTCAACGTTAGTCTTGTTGAAAAACGTACCGCGCACCAGTTGTTCGGATTTTGTAACAGCCTGATTTTGCAATCATTGGAGAACATGGATGCCATCGCTCCTAAAAGCCTATCTCACAAAGACCTTTGGCCAACTCGAATTCTAATTGGATCTGCCGTTTCTGTAGGCTAAGGACAGGTTTCACTGATCCCATCGGTCCTGTCTGATTTACGAAAACAGAACAAACTTTTTCCCTTACTGCCTAGCAACGGAAAGTCAAGCTCTCGCGGCTCCGGAAAACGAGGAGCAGGCAATGTCCTGCGTCTGCGATCGCGTGCTGCACAGGGGAGTGCTGGGGTGCTGTAACCTCGCGCGTGGCGCTGTTATGATCGCCACTCCACAAACGGGGAGGGGGTAATGCTGACGGCCCGGACATCTGGACGATGCGCAACAGGCACCGAACCTTCTGTGCCGGAGCCCCAGGGGTATCGACGGAGGCCGTATAATCACGTTATGGCTGACCACGTGATACGCATCTCGGAAGCGGAAGCGTCAAGCAACTTTGCTGATGTCTTGGCGCGCGTGCGTGCCGGTGCGGAGGTTGTGATCGAGAGTGGCAAGCTACCGGTTGCTGTGGTCCATGCGCCCGCGCCGCCGCGCCGCACCATCTCCGAGTGCATTGCACTCTTACCCGAAGACTCGGCGGCGGTTATGGATTCTGACTTCGCAAAAGATGTCGCGGCGGCTATCGAGAGTCATCGCGAACCGCTAGAGCCGCCCGCATGGGACTGATTCTCGATTCCAGTGTTCTGATCAAGGCCGAGCGCCAGGGGCAAAATGCGCGGCATGTGCTCATGGCCATTTCCCATACAGCGGGCGAAATGGAGATCGCCCTATCGGTGGTCACTCTCATTGAACTGGCCCACGGTGCTGCCCGCGCCGATACAACAGATCGAAGAGAAAAACGGCAGCAGTTTATTCAGGAACTCGTCATGGCGCTTCCCATTTATCCGGTCACTGTGCCAATCGCTCTTCGCGTGGGCCACATCGATGGCGAGAGTCAGGCCAAGGGTGTGCGCCTTCCATTAGCTGACCTGCTGATTGGGGGAACCGCACTGGAACTGGATTATGGAGTGGCAACTGCGAATCTCCGACACTTCCAGAAGATACCCGGCCTGACGGTTGTGCCTTTGTAGGAGGAAAGATCTGCAATCAGTTTGCAATCACTTAAGGCGAACTACCCGTTCTTTCCACGTCTTTGGAGTGCCGTCCGTGCTTTGTAAGTCCTTCCATTGACGTTTTCAGGTGGATTCGAATCCCACTCTCTCCGCCAGTTCTTTTGCGTTCTAGGACTTAACCCTCATCAATACCACCATCAATACCATTCTGCGGGTTCCACGGAATGAACACTTTACCTCCGTGTCGTCTTTTCCCTTGAGACCGGGTTCTGATTCCGCTCGGGCGGGGCGGCCCATCGGAAGGGATGAAGCGCATGTCCGAAGTCAAAGCAAGGAACTGCAACCTCACCAAGTGCGTGAAAGTCGAGGTGGGTACATGGCGGCATTGCCCGGTGGTGAAGGGCAAAACAGGCCGCGTCAAGCCCGACCATATTCTGGTGGGCGGAAAGATTGAACTACACCGGGAAGGATATTACTCGATCGATTGGTATGACGGCAGGAAGCGCCACCGGGTTTCCGTGGGAAAGAACGCCGCGTAGGCCCAACAAGCGCAGGAACAAAAGAACCTGCTACTGAAGGCCAAAGTGCATGGCATTGCCGTCAAAGAGACGGCGCCGGATGTTTCACTGCCGGATGCGTGCGCCGAGTTTCTCGAGGAAACGCGCCAGCAGCGAACGATAAAGACCGTGGCTCAATATACGACCGCGCTCGACTACTTTCAGGCATCATGCCCCTCGATGAGTTTGCACGCCATTGATCGCCAGCACCTGATGCGCTTCATGGTGTTCCTGGCAGAACAGAAGCACCGAGCCCCCCGAACTATCTGGACCAAGGTTGCCATCGTCGTGCAGATGCTCAAGGCAAACGGGATCACAAAGCTGCTCAAGCACCGCGATTGGCCACGGTTCGTGGAGAAGGTGCCACAGGCGTACACCGCGGAGGAGTTGAGGCGATTTTTTGCAGCCTGCGATCGACGCGAGCGCGTGCTCTTCGAATTCTTCCTCGGCACCGGGTTTCGGGAGAAAGAGGTGCAGTATGCGACGTGGAAGGATGTCGATTTCGAGGAGAACACTGCGAGAATGACGGCCAAAACGCGCTCTGGTTTCGTACCGAAGACGTCGGAAGAACGCGAGGTGCTCATTCCCGACCACTTGGTCGAGAGCCTACGTTGCCACAAGGCCGCGGCGAACCCAGACTGCCCGTGGATCTTTCCGAGTGCCAATGGATGTGTATCCTACCACTTTTTGTCTGACTGCAAACGAATAGCCTGGCGCGCCAAGCTCAACTGTGGGACTTGCCACACGAAGCAGGGCCACTGTCATCGCGGACCCCACTGCGCCAACTGGTTTCTCCATAAGTTTCGGGCGACGTACGCCACCAATCAATTGCGTGTGGGAACCGACATACGGACATTGCAGGTGTGGATGGGGCATAAGGATCTGGCATCCACGATGCGCTACTTAAAGGCCGGATACGGCAAGGATATGCTTGCAAGGGTGAATCAAGCTTTCGCTATTGTCACAGGCATTGAGGCGCAGACATCTCAGGAAGGGCTGCCGATCCAGCCAGCATGCCACCGCCTTCGGATCAAAGCGGAGCGAGTTGCCCACCCTAAAAGAAGGAATGAGTGTTTCCGCTGTTCGCTGTGGAACATGGCTCAGATTGCCATCGTGGTCCACAATGCGCCAATTGGTTCCTCCATAAGCTCCGCGCGACGTACGCCACTAATCAACTGCGTCCGGGTAGCGACATACGGACATTGCAGGTGTGGATGGGGCACAAGGATCTGGCATCAACGATGCGTTATTTGAAGGCCGGGTACGGCAAGGACTTGCTCGCCAGGGTGAACGAGGCGTTTACGTTTGTCACGCGCCGGGAAGGTATTCTTTCGATGATGCCGGATGAGGGGTTAGGGTCCACCTGATCAGCTCCTTCAATCAACAGAGACGACACACGGTCATGGCCACCGCTTATCCGTTGGCGACGAAACGGGTTTTCGATCTGGCAATGGCGTCTTTGTACGCTGATTTCGCAGGAAACACAGAAGCCGAATTCTTCCGGGCTGCTTTTCGCAAACTTAGGACGTACAGAGACTTAGTGGGCAAACCCCTTACCCGCACTGCCGGATTCTCTATAGTGTCAGAGTGAGGTTATGAGCGAAGGGAAACTCTAGACCTTTTCCACAATACCAAGGACTCGACAAATGCAACCTGCGAATGCCGCGCGGCTCAGGACCCTCTGTAGACGTTTGCCAAAAATCTGCAAAGAAATTTTCTTGCCGGTGTTAGTGATTCTCGCGGTTTCGTTGACGACTTGCTCAGGAAACGCTCTCCAAGCGATCCCTAGCGCACACATTTCCATTGACGCCGCCAAGGTGGAAGGCGAGATCAGCCCCATTTTGTACGGCCAATTCGATGAGTTCATGTTTGAGGGTGTCAAGCGCGGCCTGACTGTCGAGTTGCTCCGCGACCGTAGCTTCGATGAGGCACCCAACGCGATCGGCTTGCCGCGCTACTGGGAGCGTGATCCAGACGACCGCAACGACGATCCCGCTCTCCACTTTCATTGGGATGCGGACCACTTCTACCCTCCGACTCGCCTGGTGAAGACGGATGTCCCCGACCATTCGCTGCGCATCGATCTCGGCGATGACGATGGACAGCGTCGCGGTATCCATCAAAGTGACATTCCTATCCATAAGGCCCATACGTATGCCGGCTCTCTTTGGGCCAAGACCTCTGATTTCTTTGGCTCCATAACGGTCGCTCTGGAAGCAGACCGAACCGGCGGCGAACGATACGCTTCGGCCGAGATTCCGGATGTCCACGGCGATTGGCGCAGATACGATTTCCACTTGACCTCGACGGCAGACGATCCGTTAGCCAAGCTGGCGATCCTGTTTCACGGTAAGGGACGCGTTTGGATTGATCAGATCTCGCTCATTCCGAGCGATGCTGTCCACGCGGTTCGGGCAGACGTCTTCGAAAGGCTAAAGCAGCTTCAACCCGCGTTCATCCGCTGGCCTGGGGGTAACGTCGCTCAGGACTACCACTGGATGTGGGGCATCGGGCCGAGGGACGAACGTCCTGCTTGGATGAATCTCTCCTGGGCGAATGAACTGGAGTCAGGAGATTTCGGAACCGACGAGTTCGTGCAACTTTGTCGCGATCTTGGAGCCGAGCCGTCGCTGACCGTTAACGTCGAGGGCGCCGGCGCAACCCCAGAAGAAGCGGCAGAATGGCTGCAATATACCAATGGAGCCGCCTCCTCACAGTATGGTGCGATGCGTGCCGCCAACGGTCATCCCGAGCCTTATCACGTGGAGTATTGGGAGGTTGGCAACGAAATCTGGGGAGATTGGGTCCGCGGACATTCCGACGCTGCGACCTATGCTCGCAATCTGGAGCGCTATGCCCGGGCCTTGCGCGGATCGGACCCCTCCATCCAACTCATCGGCGTGGGTGACAACGATATGGACTGGAATCGAACTGTACTCAAGCATTCCGGTTCCGTGATCGATTACCTGGCGGTGCATCACTACTACGGGCTGAAGGAAATGCAAGGGGATGTCCGCAATTTGATGGCCCGTCCTCTTCATTACGAACGCTTCTATCGGGAAATGAAACAGGTGATCTCGGAATTGGTTCCAGGCCACAAGATTCGCCTCGCTATCAATGAGTGGAACACGTCACTTCCGTTGCCCGCTCAACATTCAATTCTCTCGGCTCTTTACGCTGCTCGCCTGATGAACGTGTTCGAGCGCAGTGACATCGTCGGAATGAGCGCACCCTCTGATATGGTCAACGGCTGGTCGGGCGGGGTCATTCAGGCCAGTCGTCACGCCGTCTTTGTGACTCCAACCTATCTTGCAAACCAACTGTATGCCTCGCACTTGGGTCGGCAGCGCCTAAGCGTACGAGTCGAGAGCCCCACATTCGACAGCAGTTGTGAAGGCAATGGAATTCCGTACCTGGATGTCGTAGTAAGTCGAAGCGTCGCCGGCAAGCAAATTTATATAAAGGTCGTGAATACAAACGTCACGAGCCCGATGCACACTGTTATCGACGTTCATGGAGCGGATATCGCTCCGCTCGCACATCTGGATACTCTCACCTCTACGGCCCTCGATGCATCCAACAGTTTCTCCACACCGAATGCTGTAGCTATTCACAGCCGGGACATTCCCGCCGGCACGAACCTTGTGGTGGAGTTATCCGAGCACTCCGTGTCTGTCATCACACTAACAGTGAATTAGCGCATCTTTACCTTCCAACTCGGATTACTCGTGAAGTTCCGCTACCGTCTCCATCAGGTCTCCAAGCTGCTTCGCAGTGAAGCTGTTTCCTTCAAGATTGGCGACCAGCTCACCGCGACGGCCGATTACTGCGGTTGGCCCAGAAGTTCGAGATAGAGACGGGAAGGGTTTACGGACGGGCTCTGATAAGTTCGCCTGATCGGTGTTAGTATCTGAAGCCCGTCCCTATTCGACACAATGGATATTCGAGAAATTGCACGGAGGGCTAAGGCTTCCACCGCCACTGTGTCCAAGGCGATAAACCGTGTTTCCACGGTCGATCGGCAACTGGCCAAGCGAGTTTGGAAAGTGGTAGACGAACTGGGTTATTACCCGAATACTCAGGCTCGTGCGTTGGTGCTGGGGCGGAGCCGAATCTTCGGACTGATCGTATCGGAAATCACCAACCCGTTTTTCCCGGAGATTGCGCAGACCTTCGAGGATCTGGCGGTTGAGAATAACACGAGAAAACGGTCAGTACAGGACCAGAGACAGGCTGCGGTGCGAGAAAGAGAATAGAAGACTGAGCTGTTCAGCCTGGAAGCCCCGCCGAGAGATGCATTGCGTACTTTGCGCCGTGGTGAGAGCATACGAGGAATATATTTTTCGATTTTCAGGCCCCCGATCCATGAAACTCACCTCCCGGCTTGCACTCGCTTGCGTGATTTGGCCTTTACTTCTTGTCTGGAGCCACGCACAGGCCTCCCGTTCGGCGGAGCATTCGGCACAAGTTAAGGGAAACGACGCAAGCCCTTCATTGGCGCAGATAGAAGCGTCGATCGAGCGCGAGCCGAATAACGCGAAGCTTTACGTCCAGTTGGGGCAAGCGTACTGGAATGGTGGCGAAAACCAGGCAGCCTTCGATGCTTTTAAACAGGCCATAAAACTCGCTCCCAATTCGGCTGAAGCCCACAACTGGATGGGCGCCTTCCTGATGGGGCGGGGTAACCTGCCCGACTCAATATCCGAGTTACGCAAGGCCGTTTCTCTCGATCCGAAATTTGCACGAGCGCACACGAATTTAGGCTCCGCCCTGGCCAAGAGTGGCGACCTTGCTGGGGCGGTGTCGAACTTTCAAACGGCTCTGGCCCTCGAGCCAAACAGTTGGGCCGCACATCTGAACCTGGGACTGGCCCTGCGTGAGAACGGAGACGCAGCCAAGGCGCTTGTACACCTTTGGCGGGTGGCGCAAGCGCAGCCGCATAATCCGACGGTGCAGTGCGAACTCGGTCAGACGCTCCGCCAGAACGGTGATCTGTCGGCCGCCAGGGCCGCGTTTGAACGTGCACTGGAGATCGATCCGGAGATGCGTGAAGCCTATTACGGACTAGGCTTCACGCTAAAGCAGCAGGCGGCAACGTCACGCAAGACTTCATCCGCAGCTCTTGCGACGAGTACATACGTCAAGCAAGCACAGGAGGCCCTCGCCAAAGGTGATTTGAACTCGGCCAGGGAGCAACTTCTGCAAGCACTTGCGGCCAATGATAACGATGGCGCTGCGCACAACCTTATGGGCTATGTACTGGGTCAACAAGGGGACGCCGCCTCCTCACTTCCGCACCTGGAACGCGCCGCTGTCCTGCAACCCGACTCGGCCGAAGTTCACTACAACTTTGGCGCAGCCTTGTGGTATAGCGGCGCAAAGCAGAAAGCCATTTCTGAACTGAGAAAAAGTATTCGGCTCGACCCTTCGGCTGCGGCCAGTTATGCACTACTCGGAGTAGCGGAACGTGACGAGGGTGATCTGACCGACGCCACCGTGAATCTTGAGCGGGCGATCGCTCTGTCACCCACGACCGCTGCAACCTTCATCGACCTTGGAATCGTCTTCCTGCGGCAGACCCAACCTAAGAAGGCGCTGGCGCAATTTGAAGCCGGACTCAGTGCCAACTCCGGAGTTCCGATGCCTGACTGGGATGGGTCGATCACTGCACTTCGTGAAACCGTTGCAAAAGGCTCTGACTTTCCGGAACTGCATAACATGCTCGGTCTTTTGCTCGGTCGCAAAGGCTCCGACAGCACCGAGGTTTTAGCCGAATTCCGTCAAGCTTTGCAACTACGACCCGACTATGCCGAGGCGCACAACAACGTAGGCCTGGTCCTGGCTCAAAACGGCGAGGACGAGAAAGCTACAGGAGAATTTCGCGAGGCAACCCGGATCCGTTCGGATTTCGCTGACGCCCATGCGAACTTGGGTGCCGTGCTTATGCTTTCGGATGTCGAAGAAGCAATTGGTGAATTGCAGAAGGCTGTATCTCTCGATCCAACGCTAATAAAGGCTCAATTCAACCTTGCCGAAGCGTATGGCAACAGTCCGAGCCACGGCGCGGCCAAACAGATCGAGCAATTGCGGAAGATCATATCCATCGCGCCGGGGTTTGCACGAGCGCATCTTGCTTTGGGCAAGGCTTTGCTGCACGACGCCAAGGTCACCGATGCGGTCAGTGAGCTGCGAGATGCGACGCGGCTGGATCCGACCAGCGGCGAGGCGCATTACCAACTGGGATTGGCATTGGCACGAAACGGCGAGCAACAGGAGGCGGCGCTGGAGGTCAAGCGAGGACGAGAGCTCTCCTCGGCCGACGAGCGCAATCAGAATGCAGAACTCGACATCTCAGAAGGCCGCGCAGCACTGCAAAAAGGCGAACTACAGGAAGCAGAAGCGAAGTTCCGTCATGCCATAAGACTGCAGCCCAACTCGCCAGTGGCAGAGCATTTGTTAGGCACGACGCTGGAGAGAGAAGGCAACACGGAAGACGCCATTGCGGCCTATCAAAAAGCTGTCGAATTGAATCCGGGCGACTTGAGTGCCAGGCAGAGTGTGAGCCGGCTGAAACCATCGGAAACACCAGCCGCTCAAACTCTCCCATCTTCGGAACCGGGGAAGACGAGCGAAAACAAAGCCGCTGAGGACGATCCTGCGAAAATCTCCGAGTTCGAGAAATACATTCGTGAGAGCCAATTCAAAGAAGTGGAACCCTTGCTCGCTTCCTATGTAAAAGACCATCCCAGTTCCCCTTGGGGTTGGTATGCTCTGGGCTACAGCCAGTTTGCCCAGAAGAAAATTGGCGACTCCATCCAATCACTAGCTCAGTCGCTGACCTTGAATGTCAAAAACCCCGACTCCCACAAAATCCTTGGGCGCGATCTGATGGCAGTCGGCCGCTTTGATGCCGCACAGACGGAATTTGAGCAAGCCATTCACTACGCACCGAACTCCAGTGAGAGCTACTACGATCTGGGTAAGCTCTTTTCAATCCAGGACAATTGGCTAGCGGCGCGCAAGCAGTTTGAGGAGGCAGTTCGGCTTGATCCGGCTTACCTCGAAGCTATCGATTCACTGGGTTTTGCTCAAGAGGCGCTAGGGGATGATGCCGCCGCGGTCCAGACTTATCAGGGAGCAATCGCCCTCAACGAGGAACGCCACGGAACGTTCGTGGCTGCCCACGTGAACTTGAGCGCTTACTACAACCGCACGGGGGGGCCGGCAAAGGCTCTCGACTACGCGAATAGAGCACTGGAGCTCGATCCCAAGTCCGATTCCGCCTGGTTTCAAAAAGCACGAGCTGAGGAACGTCAGGGACATCTTCAGGAGGCAGCCGATTCCTTGAATCACGCTGTCGCCTTAAATCCACGCTCCTCTTCCTATTACTACGTGCTCTCTGGAATCTACCGCAGACTTGGAAATCTCGAGGAGAGCAAGAAAGCACTCGAGTCCTTCACGCGCCTGGATCAAGAAAACAGCGAACTGGAAAAAATACGACACAATATGTCCAGGAGCAGAAACGCACCGCACCCTGGAGGCGGACGTGAGTAGTCGCTCGCGGATCGAAGGGCTGCACGCGTCCTTGCAGATGATGGGTTGGGTGGGTGTGCTGATCTCGACGTCACAGGTGATAGTCGGTCAAGCACCGGATCTGCAGTTTACGGATATCACTGCTCAGAGCCACATCAATTTCACCCAGGAAAATTCCGCTACATCGAATAAGTACCTGATCGAAACCATGGGTGGGGGTGTCGCGCTATTCGACTATGACAACGACGGCCGCTTGGACATCTTCTTCACCAGCGGGGCGCTGATCTCGGATCCCATGCCCGATGGCAGGATGCCCGACAAATCCAACAAGAAGTTCTGGAACCGGCTTTACCACCAGAATGCAGACGGGACGTTCACCGACGTGACGGAGCGTGCCGGCCTTACCGGAATGCCTCAGGGCTACTACAGCATGGGCGTAGCAGTCGGAGATTACGACAATGACGGCTTTGAAGACCTCTATGTGACTGGCTACGGCGGCAACATTCTGTATCACAACAACCGCGACGGGACGTTTACCGACGTCAGCTCAAAAGCCGGGATCCAGGCGGGCGGTTGGAGTGCGAGCGCCGGGTTCTTCGATTATGACAACGACGGAAAGCTTGACCTGTTCGTTACACGCTATATTGACTGGACGTTTAAAACGAATCGCTATTGTGGAGAAAAGCCACCCAATGGGGTTCGGTCCTACTGCCATCCGGATAACTACGACGGCGCGACGAATGTTCTCTACCACAACAACGGGGACGGAACCTTCACTGACGTTTCTCAAAAGGCGGGAATCGCCAATCCGCACGGCAAGGGATTAGGCGTTTCGTTCGCCGACTATGACGGGGATGGCTTCACGGATGTCTTTGTCGCGAACGACTCGGTGCAGTGCTTTCTCTATCACAACAACGGCAACGGAACCTTTACCGAAATTGGCCTCCTCGCCGGTGTTGGGTACAACGAGGACGGCAAGACTTTCGCAGGCATGGGAATCGATTTCAGCGACTACGACAACGATGGCCTGCCGGACATCGTGGTCACGGATCTCTCCAACGAACGCTACATGCTGTTTCGCAATGAGGGTACCGACGCGTTTCGCGATGTGACGAACATTTCCGGCATTGGCGGCGCGACGCTGGCTTTTTCCGGGTGGAGCACACACCTTTTCGATTACGACAATGACGGCTGGAAAGATCTCTTCGTCGCCCAGTCGCATGTGATGGACACAATCGAAAAGACCTCGCCCAACCTGCGATATCTCGAACCGCCGCTGTTACTCCACAACAACTCGGGCCACTTTGCCCGAGTAATCGCGGGAGAGGTCTTTCGCCAAGACTGGGCTGGCCGCGGCGGTGCATTCGGCGACATCGACAATGATGGTGACACCGACGTTGTCGTGAGCAATCTTGGCCAAAAAGCATACTTGCTGAGGAATGATGGCGGAAATCGGAATAACTGGATCGGCATTCAGACCGTAGGCACCAAGTCCAATCGCGACGGCATCGGCGCGCGCGTTAAGGTGGTATCGGCTTCCGGCCTGACGCAGTACTTTACGGTGAACACAGCGGTCGGCTATCTTTCCTCCAGTGACAAGCGCATTCTTGCCGGCCTGGGCAAAGACTCCAGCGCTAAATTGATCGAAATTCGGTGGCCCTCGGGAATCGTGCAAAAGTTTGAGGACGTGAAGGCCCGTCAATATCTCAAGGCGCTCGAACCGACCCAATGATTACTCGCCGGGAGTTGATGTTCAGAATTGCAACCGCGGCGGGCTCTGCTCTGCTGCTTCCATCCCAGTTTGCCGTTTCGCAGGGTATCTCCTCGCGCGGCGTGAAAGCGCAACCGCGCGGCAAGCCTTCCGGTCGCCCATTTAATGCACACTTCATCGACGTTGCGAAAGAGGCCGGACTGAAAGAACCGATTGTTTACGGCGGCGTCGATACAAAGAACTACATCGTCGAGGTCGTCGGAGCCGGCGTCGCATTCATTGACTACGACAACGATGGGTGGATGGACCTGCTCGTGCTCAACGGGACTAAACTCGAAGGCGATCCGCCAGGTGTTACCAACCGCCTGTACAAAAACAATCGAGATGGAACATTTACCGATGTGACTGCGAAAGCAGGTCTGACCCGGGCTGGGTGGGCTTCGGGACTTACCGTTGCCGACTATGACAACGATGGTTTCGATGACATATTCATCGCGTGCTACGGGCACAATGTGCTCTACCACAACAATGGTAATGGCACCTTCTTTGACGTGACCAAGCAGGCCGGACTTTGGCAAATCGATCTTCGTTACGGTTCGGGGTGCACCTGGGTGGACTATGACCGCGACGGGCGCCTCGATCTCTTCGTGGCCAACTATCTCGGCACTACGATCGATAAGTTGCCAAAGCCAGGCACCAATCCCGACTGCACCTGGAAAGGAGTGGCCGTAAATTGCGGTCCTCGAGGGCTGCCTACGGGTTCCGTGCAGCTTTTTCATAATAACGGCGATGGCACTTTTACTGAGGTCAGTAAACAGAGTGGCGTGGCGGCCGCGTCCGGTTGCTATCCTATGACATGTGCGGCCGCCGACTATGACAACGACGGCTGGCCCGATATTTACGTCGCCTGCGATTCCACGCCGAGTTGGCTTTTCCGCAATCAGCACGATGGCACCTTTCGCGAAGAGGCCCTCGAGCGCGGGATCGCGCTCAGCGAAGATGGGCTGGAGCAAGCCGGTATGGGAGTAGCCGTAGGGGACTTCGATCTCGACGGCAATCTCGACATTTTTAAAACGAACTTTGCCGATGATACGAATGTTCTTTACCGCAACGACGGCAAGGGCAACTTCGACGATGTCACGATCCATTCCGGCTTAGGCGTTGAAACACGTTTCGTCGGATGGGGTACAGGAATAGTCGATCTAGACAACGACGGCCTCCCCGATCTCTTCGTAGCGACCGGGAGTGTATATCCGGAAGTGGAAAAAAAAGCGCCGGCCTATCCGTTCCGGACTCCGCGCCTGGTCTTTCGCAACCTGGGGGATGGGAGATTCGAGGAACTGATAGAGGAAGCTGGCCCGGGTATCTCCGACGTACATACCAGCCGCGGATGCGCTTTCGGGGACTTCGACAATGATGGGGACATCGACGTGCTTGTCTGGAATATGAACGAGGCACCCTCTCTGCTGAGAAATGATCTCTCGGGGGGAGTACACTGGCTGAAAGTCTCGCTGATGGGGGTCCGGAGCAATCGCAGCGCGATCGGTGCCCGGGTGACCGCCCGCTATGGCAACAAGCAACAAGCGCAGGAAGTGTGCGCTCAATCCAGTTTCTATTCCGTGAACGACCGGCGATTGCATTTCGGTCTGGGGAGTGAAACAGTCGTGCATCTAAGCATTCGCTGGCCAAACGGCACTATTGAAGCCATTCCAAATGTCGCGGCTGACCAACTCGTGGTCATCCGCGAATCGTCCGGAATTATCCACAAGCAGAAATTCTGAGCGGCGCCAAGACGGGCCTGTCCCCGCCGGGACCATCCTCAAAAGAGACCTCCAGCAAACGATTTCTACAGAGCATGGAGACGTTTGGC
>DATEHP010000216.1:0-9764 GCA_035279505.1 Candidatus Sulfotelmatobacter sp.
CGCCCCAGGCCCTCGCCCGATTCAAGAGCCGTCTTAAGAAAATGCCCCGCAATTTCCACCGCCAGCGAATCCGTGATGGTCTTGCCCGTCCGCTTCTTGTACTCCACCCACGCTGGGTGCGGCAGAGCCACCCACACTTTCTTCCCGCCCGCCAGGAACTTGTAATCCACGGCATCGGCGTGCCGCGTAGCGATCGCTATGATCTGGCACTGATACACGCAATGCACCGGCTTCTTCGTCCAGCGATCGGTTGCGGTGAAGTTCTCGAACATAGGTAAAACTATAGCGGAGGTAAGGCCTCCGGGCAAACGGGGCAGCATTCTTGACCGAGTGGAGCGGACGCTGCTATACATACTCCCCTTCGCCCAAAGGAGTCTCGATCGTGCGAAATCTCTGCTTTCTACTGGTGATCACATCGGTCTGTTGCGTTGGAGCAAGTGCCGCAAGTAAGAAGCCCCTTAAACCCACCAGTTCCCGCTTCGAAATCTCCTTTCCCAGAGAAGTGAATGCCAACCCGATTGACGGTCACGTTCTGTTGGTCCTTGCGCAAACCAACGACCCTGAACCGCGCTTCCAGATCAGCTTCATGACCGCCCAATCGCAGCAGATTTTCGGCGTAGACGTTGACGCCCTGGCTCCCGGAACGCCGGCGGTCATTGACACCTCTACTCTCGGTTATCCCGCCGAGAGTCTAAACGACATTCCTGCCGGGGACTACTGGGTCCAGGCTGTAGTGAACATCTACGATACATTTCATCTGGCGAATGGCCGCACTCTGAAGCTTCCGCCCGACAAAGGCGAAGGGCAGCACTGGCAAACCAAGCCGGGAAATCTCTATAGCAAGCCAGAAAAGATCCACATCGATCCGAAATCTCCCCGGACTGTCTCGATCCGGCTCAATTTAAGGAATCCCACCGTGGAGCAGGATCCCACTGTGGCC
Source organism: Candidatus Sulfotelmatobacter sp. (assembly GCA_035279505.1). Lineage (GTDB taxonomy): Bacteria > Acidobacteriota > Terriglobia > Terriglobales > Acidobacteriaceae > Sulfotelmatobacter. The sequence continues at coordinate 941 of DATEHP010000216.1, forward strand.
GACAAAATGGCGGGTTGGAGCGGCGCCAACGACGACCATACCATCGCCGATAGCAGGTGGGTCAAACACATCCGCATCCAGAGCGACTTGCTCACAAAGTTCTGGGGCCGGCCGACATATTTGGGCGCTGTGATTTTGCTGCCCGACGGATGGGAGGAGCACCCCGACGCACACTACCCGGTGATCGTTTTGCAGGACCACTTTCATCGTGATCTGCCGGGCCTGATTGCCTTCCGCACCACGCCGCCCGCTGCAAACCTTAGCGGTGGTGATCTCCGGGTAGCGCAGTCCGGTTACAGGCTCTATCAGGATTGGACTGCCGGCCGTTTGCCGCGCGTGATCGTGATCTCGATCCAGCACGCTACTCCGTATTTCGACGACTCCTACGCGGTGAACTCCGAAAACGTCGGACCCTACGGCGACGCGATCACCCAAGAGTTGATCCCTTACGTCGAAAAGCAATATCGCGGGATTGGCCAAGGATGGGCGCGGACCGTTTATGGCGGTTCCACCGGCGGATGGGAGAGCCTGGCGTCCCAGGTCTTTTACCCGGATTTTTACAACGGCGCGTGGGTGTTCTGCCCCGATGTCGTCGACTTTCGTGCCTACATGACCATGAACCTTTATGAAGACAAGAGTGCGTTCTGGATTGAGAGTCCTTTCGCGCGTGTGCCCCGTCCATCGGTGCGTCAGCCGGACGGACTCATACTCTCCACTATGGAGCAGATGAACCGCTACGAACTGGTGCAGGGAACGCACAGCCGCTCGGGCGAGCAACTCGACACCTGGCAGGCCGTCTTCAGTTCAGTTGGAGATGACGGGTATCCCAAGCCTGTGTTCAACAAGCGTACGGGCGAGATCGACCATGAAGTCGCCAAGTACTGGAAGGAGCACTACGACTTGAGCGCCATCATGCAGCGCGACTGGAAGACGCTGGGTCCCAAGCTCGCTGGGAAGCTACATCTCTATGTGGGCGAGGCTGACACATTCTATCTCGACCGCGCTGTCCACTTACTGAAGGATTTTCTCGATACGACAACCGATCCCTATTACCGGGGCAGCTTCGAATTCGGTATGCGCAAGCCCCACTGCTACGCGGGCGATCTCGACCCGGCCGTTGGCATCAATCAGCACTATTGGCCCGAGATGGTCAAGCATATGGAGCAAACCGCGCCTCCAGGCGCCGATTTGAAGAGCTGGAAGTACTGACCCGACGACTACTGGACGCCGCGCGCATTCAGGAACGCGCTGTATTGCTTGTCCGTCCTGAGCACATGCTTCTTCAACCAACTCTGGAGAAAAAGCAGAAGCTCAACCGCTACCCCCGCCTTTGCGCTCCGTTGTCTTTCGAGAAGAGTCGTCATCTTTTTGCGAAACATCTCATGCTGAATCTGGTGAGTCGACAGTCCGGGAAAGTTATGCCGCTCCATTAACGATTCCTCGGCAGCGAAATGCAATCCGGCGTAGGTCATCAAACGGTCGAGAATCCCGTCGATCACAGCGTTGCCTTCCCCCACCCGTAACGCCCGTTCAAGTTCGTTCACAGTATCGAACAATGCCTGATGCTGCTGATCGAGAATGGCTACGTTAACTTTGTATATATCCGTCCAGCGGAATACGCACTTCGTATCGGACATCTTGTTGCCTCTTGGTCAGAATATTCCGCGCCGCGCCTGGGCCAAAGGCACGTAGGTATCGGGCGTCCTTTATGATGGATATGTGCCTACTCTTTCTTCCAAGACCGCCGAAATCGCGCCTCTTCGCGCGCGTCAACTCGAACAACTCCCTTGGCTGCTACACGGTTTTTCGACCCGCGTCGGCGGATTTTCCCGCGTTTATGGCAAACGCGATCTCAACCTTGGCTTTACCAAAGACGATTCGTTCACCGTAGTGGAGCGTAATCGCCACGCCTTCCTCAAGAAAATTGGGGCAGTCGCGCGCTCCCGAAAAGGCTCGCCTCTGTGGCCGCTGGTCACCCTGCGCCAGATTCACTCCGACATCATTCACCACATCGAGTCGGTTCCAGATTTAAGAAATGAAGCAGCGCTGGCTGGCGACGGTATGATCACCGCAACTCCCGGCCTGTTGCTCGCGATCCAGACCGCCGATTGTCTTCCGGTGATCGTAGTGGACATGAAGCGCCATGCAGTCGGCGTATTCCACGCAGGTTGGCGCGGCACGGTCCAGCGCATCGTCGAGAAGGGCGTCGGAGAAATGGTGCGCCGCTTGGGCAGCCGTCCGCGCGACGTGAAGGCCGCCATCGGCCCCGGGATCCATGGCTGCTGCTATGAAGTCGGAGAAGAAGTTCGTACCAGGTTCGAGTCGCAGTTCAGCTATGCGGCCAGTTTGTTCCGTGAGGTTAAGGAATCCGATCCTGTACGGGAAAAATATCCACTGTTATTTTTGACCGCCCGTGCCCCGGGACATGGCGAACTGCCTCCGAAAATCTTCCTTGATTTGGTAGAGGCAAATCGCCAGCAACTACTCGCTGCGGGAATTCCGAAGAAGAGTATCGAAACATCTTCATTGTGCACGAACTGCCATCCCGAATTGCTGTTTTCCTATCGCGCCGAGAGAGGTAAGACGGGAAGAATGATGGGAGTCGTGGGAATTCGCTCCTGACGAATTGCTCCTATGCTAGTATCGCTTCGCTTCAATTCGGGCGCGATTTTAAAAAACGGAGTTGCCCATGTTCCCAGCCGAATGCGTCCCCACTCGCCGCCAATTCCTGATGACCGCTGCCGCTATCACCACCGCAGCGTCGGGTCTGGCGCTCGTCCCTGAACTCGCTCTGTCGGAAGAATCTGACGTGAACATCATCGGTCCGAAGAAAGGCTACTCGCCGCAGATCGGAACCCTGGTCTCCATGATGACCTGGATGCGCAAAGTCATGCTGATGTCGGTGAAGGGCATGTCGCAGAAAGATCTCGACTATCTCTTCGACGCGAACGCCAACACCATCGGCTCGCTGCTCATGCATCTGGCCGCGACTGACCGAATCTATCAGCTCAACACCTTCGAGGGGAATACGCTCAAGGAATTGCCCAGCTCGTACAAAGACAAATGGGGCGTGGCGATGGAGCTTGGCGAGCCGGCCCGCAAAACGATCAAGGGACATGACCTCGACTACTATTTGAACCTGCTGGGCGAAACCCGTGAGCAGACACTGGCGGAGTTCCGCAAGCGTGACGACGACTGGCTCCTGACCGTCGACAAGACATGGGGATGGGGGCCGACGAACAATTACTGCAAGTGGTTCCACGTTTGCGAACACGAATCGAACCACAACGGCCAGATCAAGTTCCTAAAGAAGCGCATTCCGGGAGCCAAGGCAGATAGCGAATAAAGCCAGTTGTGGAACTTCGTGGAAGCCAGGTTATTTGGGGTCAGGTGTTAGGTCGTGGGCATCAGGAGGTGGAGTCCGGCGCGTCCCGGAGGGACGCTTGATAGTAGCCCGGCGTTTCAACGCCGGGTGCGCGAGACGAGGGAACAGCGTCCCAATAGGGACGCCTGAACCGTGCCAGGTAGATTCAGTCGTGCCTCCGGCACGGGTTTCTTCTGGCGGCCAACCCGCCGCTGAAGCGGCGGGCTATTGTCAGCGGTCCCTACGGGACCGGTGATTGAGTAACCGGTGCTTGAGTTGCGCTGCCACTGCCTCGTGCGGGATGATGCTGGGTTCTCATCCACTCATCCGACGGAGTTCCCTGTGAAAACGCGGCTCTCGCTTTCATTCCTGGTTTCGTGTGTCATCCTTCTCGCCTCTGCTTCCGCGCAGGTTCCCTCCACCCAGATCGAAGCGGTATTCGAATCACTAAAATCCAACAATGCTCCCGGTGCAGCTGTTCTCGTTGTGAGCAATGGCAGGCCAGTCTTCCGCCGCGGATACGGTGTCACCGATCTCCGCACACGGACTCCCATCGATCCCGAAACAGATTTTCGGCTCGCCTCGTTCACCAAGCAGTTCACGGCCACGTGCATCATGCTGCTGGCACACGATGGCAAGCTGCATTATGACGATCACCTCACCGACTTTTTCCCCGAATTTCCGGCTTACGGCAAATCGATCACTGTCCGCAATCTGCTCAACCACACATCAGGCCTTCCTGACTACGAGGAGATTCTGATGAAGCAGTATCCCAACACGCCCGACGACAAGATTCCGCAGATTCTCGATGCCGGCGTGCTGAAGTCGCTCGAGCAGGAGAAGGCAGGCCAGTTTCTTCCAGGATCGAAGTGGCAGTACAGCAATTCCGGCTATGCCGTATTAGCGATGATTGTGGAAAAAGTTTCCGGCAAGCCCTTCGGCCAGTTTCTGCACGAGAGAATCTTCGTTCCCCTGAAGATGAATAGCACGCTCGCCTACGAGAAAGGAAAGAACGAAGTGCCGCACCGCGCGTACGGACATACGAAAGACAAGGATGGGACCTGGCGCGAGACCGACCAGAGCCCAACTTCAGCCGTTCTGGGCGATGGCGGAATCTACACATCGATCGATGATCTCGAGAAATGGGACCGCGCCCTGCGCGAGCACACGCTCTTGAGCGAACCAGAAATGCAGCCAGCACTCACTCCGGTCGAACCCGCGAGCGGTCCAGCAAAATTCCGCAGCGGCAAGACGCTCAGCTACGGCTTCGGCTGGTTTCTTGATCCCTACCAGGGGCACCGCCGCATGTATCACGACGGAGAGACGATTGGTTTCCTCACGACAATTCAGCGCTTCCCCGATGACAACCTGACGGTGATAGTTCTGGCCAATCGCACAGATGTTGATCCCCAAGCCCTGGCCTTAAAAGTAGCCGATTTGTATCTAGAGAAGAAGCCTTGAAGGAAACGAAGTATGTAGGGACAGCCGCCCCGACTGTCCGGCGGCCCAAGTTTATCGGGCCGCAGCAGTTTATTTTTCCGGCAACCTGTTGGCAATAAAGTCCGACACCCGGCTCGCTGCCGGAGGATCCAGATTGGCCAGCACGGCGATCACATATCCCATCCCCGGACAGATTTTAAGGTCGCCATTCATCCCCGGCGCCCCGCCCCCGTGACCAAAGCATCTCGCGCCATTGACCAAGCGGTCTTCAAATCCGTAAGCATAGCTTTTATTGGGCGTCCCCGCTTTACCGGTCGTGAGCATCTCGGTGTACAGCGCATCGAGCAGTTTGTGGCTCTGCAGCGCATCAGCGAATCGTGCCAGATCCTCGACGGTCGAATATCCTCCACCGGCCGACGATCCGCGATAAGGCAACGTGTCCGTGTTCGGAGCCCACGCGGCAGAGTCCATCTTTGTATACCCAACGCTCCGGTCGCTGACAGTTTTGTCTTCCGGTTCGGACCCGGTGGAAGTCATCCCCGACGGCAAATAGATGTGCTCGCGTACGTAGTCGTAATAACTCTGCCCGCTAACCTTTTCGATGATGGCTCCCAGCAGAATGAAACCGTAGTTGCTGTACTCCCAGCGCGAGCCCGGCTCGAACTTCGGAGCGCGGTTGCCGTAGAGGTTCACATAATCCTGCAACGTGCGCAGTTCCCGCCGGTGCGCCTCAAACTCAGGGCCGAAGATATCGCCCGTTCCCCCAGTATGCGTCAGCAATTGATGGATGGTGACTTTCGAAGCGACATCCTTGTTGGGATAGTCGGTCAAGTACTTTCCCACGGTATCGTGCAAGTCCAGCTTCAGGGCCTGCGCCAGCTGAAGGATCGAGACGGCAGTAAACATCTTGTTCATCGATCCTATGCGGAAGAGCGTTTTGAGCGTGTTCGGCGTCTTGTGTTCGCGGTCTGCCAGACCGTAGGCCTCAGAGAAAACCGGTTTGCCATGTCTCACAATCAGAACCGCCCCAGCAAAACGATCCGCGGCCACTTCCGTTTCAATATTCTTTCGTGTCGCCGCAAGGAGCGCGGCCTCCGGCAGGTGTGGTAACGCATATTCCGCGGGACGCGGAATGGCGCTCAGCTCGATACTGGTGATCTGATGGGGTTCTTCTGCCTGCACTTCCAGGGTCAGCTGAGCCATCTGATCCGACGAGCGCTCCTGCACCAGCGCCGTCACCTTCGTCGCTGTGGATTCGTCTATCTTCTTGAGGTCGAACCCTCCCGTCCTCTGGCGAAAGCTCATCTCGCGGTCCAAACTTGAAATCCGCGACGGGGAATTCTTCTGCAGGAACTCGCGATGAAGGTTAGTGTCGCCCCGGTTGAAGCTTTCAAGCCAGGCAGCGAACTGATGGCCAGCGGGTGTATCTGGAAATTTCGTCTGCGCGATGCAGAGCACACTGACGGAAACCAGTACGGCAGAAACGAGATTAGGGAAGCGCATACTCAGACGTCAGTATCTTTTTTTGCTGAGAGATTGTTGCGTCTGGCTAAGCCGTTGGTGGAACAGGAGTAGCTGGCGCCGCAGGCGTTGCCGCCGACCCCGCCGCGGCCTCGTTGACCAGATCCTTCAATTCCTTGCTGGGCTTGAAGAAGGGAATCTTCTTGGCCGGCACGTCCACGCGATCGCCGGTCTTGGGATTGCGCCCGACACGGGGTTTGCGCTGGCGCGTCCGGAAACTGCCAAAGCCACGGATCTCGATCTTGTCGCCTGCACGCAAGGAGCGCACCACGCTGTCAAAAATCGTTTCCACGATCACTTCACTGTCTTTCCGCGTAAGTTCCGCCAAACGCGAGACTTCGTCAATCAGATCGGCTTTGGTCATAACGCCCCTCTTCTGCGCATACTGGCAAGTGCAAAGTAAATCAGTTTAGTAGTTTTGACCGATGGAACACCCCGGCGAAGGGGCGAGCCCCGCGCCGGCACCCATAACCTTCTCAAATTTCAGGGGTTGGATGCAAGTCACGGGTTAGAGACCCGACCTGCCACAAGGACACCACGTTCCCGTTGCCGATCTAGGCCGCAGGCGATCGCGCTAGGATCACTGGCACAACGATCCACGAAACGTTTAGTTGTTGCGCTTTCGGTGGAGTCGTCACCAGCATCTGGGTCCAGGTCATCGCGGTGAACAGAACCACAAAAATCAACATGCCGTAGCGGCTCACAGAAGAGCTTCCCGCCAACTTCCAATAGACTGCAATTCCAACAACCGCCATCGCTGTTTCTAAGGCAAGTTCAAGTGGCATATGGTTCCACAATCCCAGGCCCAGCTTCGGCGAGCTCCCACCGATCAGGGGCAGTCCCGCAACATGAACCAGCCCGTCCAGCAGAAAGTGCGACAGCACGACCAAGCCGACGACCAGCCAGATCCGTCTGCCCTCCAATCCGACACTCTGGGATGCCACAAAACCGAAAACCAACGACCACATCAGAAGAGCCAGCAATCCGTGCGAATAAGGGAAATCGAACAGAAGGTAGTGCTTGGAGGCATAGTCCACCGGAACGATGGCGTGCTCCAATCCGAAGGAAGCAAAAATGCCGAGCAGGAAATCCGCGAGCAGTGCGGCGAAGACAAGCCAGCCCACATTCAGCCGAGGTGCCGCCCGCGATGCCCCAGGGCTACCGCAACATGTCCGATGCCCATCGGTTAAGCTTATTTCCAGAGATAGTAGAAACCGACCTGCTGCTCGAGCATCTTCTCGCGGCTCGGAATGTACGGCGAGACGTCCCCCAGCAGCAGATCCATCAGCGTGCGGCGGTCCTTCTCCGGATGCACCAGCGTCGGCTCGCCGGAAATCCCGACCGACTTCGCCGTATCCGCCACCGCCGCTTCGAAGTCTCCCACGCTGTCGATCAGCTTCATGTCCCTCGCCTGCTCGCCGGTCCACACCTTGCCGTCGGCAATGGCCTTCACATCGTCAAACTTCATGCCGCGCCCGTCGGCGACAGCTTTGACGAACTGGCCGAACATGTTATTGATCAGCGACTGCATGTAGGCCTGCTCGGCCGGAGTCAGATCGCGCGAGGGATTGCCCGTGTCTTTGAACTCACCGGTCTTGATGACCACGTCTTTTAGCTTGGCCCATTTCAGCAGGTCGCCATAGTTCACCCACTGCGCGATCACACCGATCGACCCGACAATGCTGCCCTGGTCGGCATAAATCTTGTCGCAAGCGGAAGCGACGTAAAACGCCCCACTCGCGCCCACCGTCTCGATCGAAACCACAACCTTCTTCTTCTTCTCGGCACGAATGCGCTTCACTTCGCGATAAATCTCTTCCGACGCGGCCACTCCACCGCCCGGTGAATTCACGTGCAGGATGATGGCTTTGATCGACGAGTCGTCGCCGAATTTCTTGAGTTGTCCTACTACGGGCTGCGGCGAGAGAATCACGCCGTCGAGATCGACCACGCCAATGCGATCGCCAAACCCGCCAAGCCCGGCTTCTCCCCCGGCAGCATGCAGCGTGAGATAAACCAATGTGAAGACGGCCAGCACGAAGAGAAAAAAAGCTCCGCCGCCAATCAGAATCCAGAGCAGTGTGCGCGAACGTCTCTCTGACATGGAAAAAGTGTAGCACTTACCACAGTCCACGTAGAGACAGCCGCCTCGGCTGTCCCGCAAAAGGCGAAGCCAAGCGGCTGGCAATGTTTGTGTAGGTACGGACGCATTCGTCCGCTCCGCGACCTGAGCGTAGTCGAAGGGCGAGCGCTCCTCTGCAATCAAGCCGGCACAATAACCTTCAAAGCCCCCCGCTGCACCGACACCTCAATGGGAGTCCGGCACACATACTCCCCGTCGGCATACACATCCATCGGATATTCCGTCTCAATTCGCACTCCAGCGGCCTGAAAATAGTCGACCTCCTTGATGCTAAGATGCCGCCCCGCATATACCGTAGGAAACATGCAGAAAAGCCTAAATGGATCCATTCCTGCGACCACGCACACATCGAGAAG
>DATEHP010000217.1:0-19932 GCA_035279505.1 Candidatus Sulfotelmatobacter sp.
CCCCCAGCGTCAGCTTCTAAAGAAAGGGAGCAGGGGAAGGGGGACCCGCCCCCTTCCCCTGCAACCCCATCCCCAAACCCGGACCAAAATCTGTCAACTATGTCCCCGGTCTAAAATGTCAACCATCTCCCCGGCTGGACAAATGGAAAAAGCGCACCGAGCCGCGAAGCCGCGAAAGAAACATTTCTCCGTTACAACCCTGCCGTCTGATACCTCAGCAACGCCAGCGCCAGCCGGTACTCATACTCCGCCTGCGCGCTCCCGATCTCGGCCTGCGTCTGCTGCAGCTGCGCCTGGCTCAACTCCACAATCGAACTGAGCCCCAGCTTGTAGCGTGTCTGTGCCAAGTCCAGCGCCAGGTTGGCCTGCGCTAGAAGTTGCTGGCTGACGTTAACGCGATCAAACGCGGTACTCGCCGTCAGCCACGCCGTCCGGACATCGCGTGAAATGCGGTTCCGCAGATCCGCCAGCCGCTGGCTCATGGCTTGCGCCCGTAGCTCCGCTTCGCGCGACTGAGCCGTGTACCGAAATCCGTTGAACACCGGAATCTGCAAGTTCACTCCGACGGCGCCATACGGCCCGTACACACGATCATCCCGCACCGGGCTATCGCCGTACGCCGCCAGCGCGCTGATCGTAGGAAGCATTTGATCGCGGTCCGCTAAATGTATCTTTTCCGCTGATTCCGATTCGAACTCAAGCCCGAGAATCTCCGGCCGCTTGGCGAATGCATCGGCGATGAGTGGATCGACGTCGGCTGGCGGCGGGGCCAAGGCCTCGGTATCGCTCACCAGTTCGAAGCTCTCCACCGTCGGATAGCCCAGAATCGCCGACAGGCTTGCTATCGCGGCTTTGTCGTTGTTCAGCGCATCCAGGTACAACAATTTTGCCTGCGCCAGATTAACGTTGGCAAAACTCAAATCGAGATCGGATTTCAACTTGCTCTTCGTCAGTGCCGACACCTGATCTGCAAGCAATTGCCGCGAGGCTACAGTCTGCTCAGCCACTCGCAGCACGGCATGGGTCTGCTGTGCGTTGTAGAACGCCTGGTCCACCGCCGCGAGCACATCCTCCTTGGTTGCAACTGCACTCTGCTCGTCCGCCCTGGCCTGCAGGCGTGCGCTCGCTAGTAAATTGCTGGTGTGGCCGAAGTCTGTAATGAGTTGGCTGACGGTGGCCCCTCCGGCAGCCCTGGTGTAAATAATAGGATTGTTCAGAGCTCCCGCGGTGATGCGGCTATTGTTCCGCGCGTCGACAGCCGTTAAATTCGCATAGGCTTGTGGCCAGAAGTTCGACCGCACCTCGCGTACCACCTGTTGCGACGCGAGCGCGTCCAAGCGAGCCACCGAAATCGCCGGATTGTTCTTCAACGCAGTCGCTTCCGCATCCTTGACTGCAAGACGAACTACGATCGGTGGCTTTGGGTGATCCGTCTTGCCCACGGTAGTTTCCTGATTCGGAGATGGGGCGGCGGGCGGGGCGGAGGCTGAATTCGGAACCACCGGAGTCGATTGGGCATGCGAAATAGAACACCAGGCAATCACGCATAACAAACTGATCGAGATTCCCGACCTCACGCCTGCACCTCCTGTGCCCTCGACTCTTCGTTTCTGTGGAACCACAGATATGCCGCCGGAACCAGATAGATGGTCACGACGACTGACACCAGCAAGCCTCCTATGATCGCCCGCGCCAGCGGAGCATACGCCTCGCTGCCCGTGCCCAGCTTCAACGCCATCGGGATCAATCCCAGCAGTGTAGCCAGCGACGTCATCAGCACCGGACGCAACCGTTGTCGCGACGCTACCGCTGCCGCTTCCCTCAACGGCTTCCCCTGGTGCCGCAACTGCCGCGTGAATTCGACAATCAGAATGCTGTTCGACACCACGATTCCGACCATCATCACAACGCCCATCAGCGACATCACATTTAGCGTGGTTCCGGTGATCAGCAGAAATAGCAGCACCCCCGCGAGTCCCGGTGGCACGGCCAACAGAATGATGAACGGGTCGATGAACGAAGCGAACTGCGCGACCAGGATCAGATATACCAGCACAATCGCCAGCAGCAGCCCGATTCCAAAACTCTTGAACGAAGACCGCATGTTCTGCACTGATCCTCGCAAATTCACACGCACGCCTTCCGGCAGCTTTGTGTGCGCCAGAATCTTGTCGATCTGTCCCGTGACTTTTCCCAGGTCCTCTGCCTTTGGAGAAACATAAATATCAATCACTCGAAAGAGCTGGTAGTGATCCACTTCGGTCGGCGTCGGGATGGTCTTCATACTGACGACCGTATCAAGCGTAGTCGGCTCTTTGGCTTTCGCACCCCTCATAGGAATCTGCTTCAAATCCTCGAGGGTCTTCACCGCGTCTTCCGGATACTGCACCGTCAGCATGTACGGATTCCCACTCTTCGGATCAATCCAGTAATTCGGCGCGATCATACCGTTCGAGGTCAGCGCAGTGATGACGTTGTCGACTACTTCTTTTTGCGACAGTCCTACCAGGCTTGCCTTCTCGCGATCGATGTTCAGTTGCAACGCCGGATAATCGATGTCCTGCGGAATGAGCACATCGCTCACCCCCGGCAACGCCCGCACTCGTGACGCAATCTGCGTCGCTGTCGCATAGCCCTGCCGCAGGCTGCTGCCGCTGATCTGAATATCGATCGGCGCTGGCATGCCCATGTTCAAGACCGAATCCACCAGTCCACCCGATTGGAAATATGCGGTGACCTCAGGTACCTCCTCGCGAAGTTTCTTCCGCACCTGCCGCATGTATTCGTACCTGCCGACCTTGTGTCCTTCTTTTAGGCTCACCTGGACGAATCCCGTGTGCGGTGCCGAGTTCGGCGTATAAATCGCCGAGAAATCGCTAGTAATGCCGATATTTGAAACGGTCATTCCCAGTTCGTCGTCGGGCACGAGCTGCCGAACCACGTCTTCGATCTTGCGGGCATATTGCTCCGAGAGTTCAATCCGGGTTCCCGACGGAGCCTTGTAATTGATGACAAACTGTCCAGGATCCGTACGCGGGAAAAATGCCACGCCCATCAGCGGATACATCGCCAGGCAAAGTATGGAAACTCCCGCCAGCCCCAGCGTAGTCGCAACCGGCTTCAACAGCGAGGTGCTTAGCGTCCGGTCGTACTTGCCCACTACTTTTTCGAAGTAGACGTTGAACTTCTTTGCAATGGTGCCAAACCGCGCACCGATCGCGCCTTCTCCAACTTCCTCGTCCGCCTGGTGCTTCTTGATCAGTTTGGCGCAAAACAGCGGCACCACCGTCATGGCGACCAGATACGAAGCCAGCAGCGAAAGCACCACAGCCACCGCCAGCGCCACAAACAGGAACCGGCTCACGCCGTACAAGAAGATCACCGGAAAGAACACGATGGCCGTCGTCAACGTCGCCGCCAGCACCGCAAGCGCCACTTCCTGCCCACCCTTCTCCGCCGCCACCTCCGGCGCCTCGCCCTCTTCCAGATGTCGAAAGATGTTCTCTAACACCACAACTGAATTGTCGATCAATCGTGAAAACGCGAGTGCCAGCCCACCGAGCACCATAGTGTTGACAGTCCCGCCACCGGCGCTGATCGCCATAAATGCCGCCAGCGCTGACAACGGAATCGACAGAAACACCGCCGCCGTTGCCCGCATGCTTCCCAGAAACAGAAGCACCATCAGCCCCGTCAACACCAAGCCAATCGCGCCCTCATGCAGCAAGTTCTCGATTGCCATCTTCACAAATGCCGATTGATCGAACACCACCTTGGCCACCAACTGCTTCGGCACATCGACCAGCTTCGCCAGCGCGTCTCGGATTCCGTCAACTACCGCGATCGTGTTGCTGTCTCCGCCCTGTTTCAGAATCGGCAGATACACCGACCTCTGCCCATCGACGCGCACAACGTTCGTCTGAATTTGCTGTGCATCCTTCGCATGCCCGATATCTCCGACGAGCACGGATGCCTGTCCCACCGTCTTGATCGGCATCTCGTTGATGTCGTTCGCATTCGGAACCTGGCTATTGGTGTACAGGTTGTAGTCGATCGGCCCAATCTTCACGTCGCCCGCGGGAAGAATGAGGTTGCTCTCGTTCACCGTGCGCACCACATCCATCACCGACAACTCGTGCGCATCCAGCTTCAGCGGGTCGACATACACCATGATCTGTCGGTAGCGCCCGCCAAACGGCTGCGGCACTGATGCTCCCTGCACGCTAGCAATCTGGTTGCGCACCGTGTATTGCCCCAGATCGCGCAGTTGCGTCTCATTGAGCCCTTGCCCCTTCAGCGTGATCAGGCACACAGGCAAGCTGGACGCATCGAACTTCAACACCACGGGCGGCAGAGTTCCTGGAGGCAGTCGCCGCAGATCCGCCATCGCCAGGTTCGAAATCACGCTGAGATCCGAGTCCGCATTCGTTCCCGGCTGGAAGTAGATCTTGATCAGACTTACGCCCGGCAGCGATCGCGACTCGATATGATCGATCCCGCTCCCCAGCGTAAAGAATCTCTCAAACGGATTCGTGATACTGGTTTCGATTTGTTGCGGCGGCATTCCCGAATAAAACGTCGCCACGACGACTACCGGTATGTTGATCGGCGGGAACAGATCCACCGGCATTCGCACCAACGTCACCGAGCCCACAATCGCCACCATCAGACAAAGAACAATAATGAAGAAGGGATACCGTATGGCGAATCCTGACATTAGATCCCGCCCTCCGAACCCGGCATTTCGTTCACGACCTTGGGCTGCACCTTTTCTCCTTCACGAAACTCGCTGTGGTTCCCCACGATCACCCGGTCGTTGTCGGCCAGCCCAGCTACGACCTCCACCCGGTCGCTCGACTCCACTCCCAACTTCACTTCCCGCTTCTCCACACGCCCCAGCGCGTCCACGATCAGCACCGTCGCTCCCGAACTATTCCTCTCCAGCGCCTGAATCGGCACTGTAAGCACATCCTTGTGTTGCTTCAAAATCAGCTTCGCCTCCGCGTACATTCCTTCCTTTAAAGCCCCATCCGGATTTTTCACGTCGATCTCTGTGTGCATTGTCCGAGTCTCGTCGTTCAGCGCATCCGCAAAGCGCGCAACCTTCCCTTCGAAATCCTGGTTCATCGCGGTCACATGCACCTGCACCACGCTTCCCAGTTGCAATCCCGGTACCGCAGACTCCGGCACCGGCACCACCAACCGTAGCTTCGTATACTCCGCGAGCTGCACGACCGGCATAGACTGCGTATCCGACGAAGTTCCAGCCTGGATCATCGTCCCCGTGTCGGCGTACCGTTTGGTCACCACGCCCGCAAACGGTGCGGTGACGTGCGTATAGTCTTCCATCGCGTTCATGCGCTGCAGGTCCGCTTCCGCCACAGAAAGCTGGCTTTGCGCCTCTGCCAGGGCGGCCTTATCGCTCTCAACCTTCGCCTCGGAATCCTTGTCCTTCGCCATCGAGTCATCCAGTTCCTGCTCCGCGATCAGGCCTGGCCGTGTCTCCGAAGCCTGCTTTAAACGCGTGTAGGCCGCGTGGTATGCCGCATAAATAGATTCCGCGCTGTGCACATTGCTCTGCGCCCGCGTTACCGAATCCTTCGCGCGTCGTAAGCCGGCATGGGCTCCCGCCACCTCGGCGTTCAGTTCCGGCACTTCCAGAACAGCCAGTTTCTGCCCGGTTTTCACGTGATCACCCACATCCACATAAATATTGCGAATGTAGCCCGCCACCTTGGCATGCACATCCACCTCCTGATACGCGTGAAATGCGCCAGATAACGTGACTGCATCCTCGATTGGCGCACGCTTCACAAGCGCCACTGCCGCGGACGGAAGTGTCTCATCGGATGCGTCCGCCTTTGTCGTCGGCCTCGTAAGTAGTCGCACCGCGATGAGTCCCACGATCACCACACCGGTAATCGCCGCAATTCTCTGCTTTGAATTCATTCGTTCCTCTGTCCGGCTCGTCGCGCCGGCTCCAGTTTAAAAAGTGAAGTACGATTCGGAGTTCCAATCGGGCTTGTGACTTGGGGAACGTGCGATTCTTGATCGGTACAGGCATTCCCCTAAGGAACACCTCCCGAAAAAATAAGCCCTAATGTTGAACCCTGGTGATGATGAATTCAGGAATGAAAGGGCGGGGGACGATTAGAAAGGCTTTCTTCGTAGTAGAGACGTGGCAGCGGCGGCCCAGCAGGTGCTAACCGAGGATAAAAAACCGGCACTTCCAGCACCGTGAACGTCGAAACCGGCGGAACCCATTTCGCCGCGTCACTATCCATGTGCTGCCTGACCGGTTGTCCCGAGATCGATTTAACGATCGTCCCGCTGGAGAATCTTGTCCGGAATGTCCGCGTCGCCAGGCTCAACGTAAGCCCGCAGATCGCGAGCACCACGACGGCCACTTCCCACCGCCGAAGCACACGCTTCCCTAGGTGATTTTCCATTAGCAACATGGACTGCTGCCCCACTTGGGAATTATAGCAACATACGAGTACCAGGCCCGAACCCAAGGTAACCCGGGCCATGGGCAACTCCAATACCCGCCGGCCCCCATTCAAAATTTCGCGTTCTTTGCGAAATTTAGAGTGGGGACTTTCTCCGTGCCCTGCTCTTCGGTTTGCTCGTGCCCTTGAGATTAAGCGCCACGGCAGCGGGGATTTCTCGCACTCGCCGACGACCACTCTCTGCCGCTCACCACCCCGCCGGGGTATCGCCATATGGCCAGCCTAGTTAAAGCGCGTGTTTGTACGTTCGGGAACCGAGCACATAATAGTCGATCGTTTTGAGGAAGGTCGCAGCTTCTTCCTTCGAAATGGAAACCCCGGCTTCGTAGACGCTTCCCGGGCTATCCATCCAGGAGACACTATTGTCCTTCTTCGCGATGAAACCATCCAGACTGGAAACCATGTGCAAGGTTACAGTTCGTCTTTTTGCGTTTCCTTCGCTGTGTGACATGGCTCCTCCTCGCAAGAACTGTCACCATTTGTCTCAGTTTTGGCAATCACTCCACGCGACGTACTCCGGTTCCTTCGCGCCGATGAGAAAAGTCCATGCCTAGACCCTTAGCCATCCGCGGAACCCCCTGGCGGCATAGTAGGATTCTGCTCCATTGTGATACACGAAAACAGTGTCGAAGCGACGATCACAAAAGAGGGCGCCGCCGAGTTTTCTGACATTAGAAGGTGTTTTCACCCAGCTCGACGTTTTCATATCGAAGTTTCCAAGTTTCTGGAGCTCTCGATATTGTTCTTCCGTCAATAGCTCAACGCCTATGGCCGCTGCCATATCCATCGCGTTACCTTTTGGTTTGTTTTCTTTCCTTGACTCCAGCGCTTCTCGGTCGTAGCAAATGCTTCTGCGGCCTTTAGGGCTTTCCGGTGAACAGTCGAAAAAAATGTATTCGCCCATCTTTTTATCATGGCCAACAACGTCCGGTTCACCACCACTTCTTTCCATTTCATGCAGTGACCGCAGTTTTTCCATATCGGCTTCCAGCTTGGCTTGCACTTCAGCCCATGCAAGACCTTGATGGCGGTTCATGTTTTTCTCAAAGCGGGCTTGCAATGCTCTGAGGACTTCTTCACTTTGTTTTTTTGAAAGGCTTATGTTTGACATAGGTTCTTCTTTGAATGGATTGGAATAGTGTGAATTCCATTACTACCGCAAATTCAAGCTCAGCATCAACGGAAAGAAAAGGTCGCACAGCCCGCCTTTACGAACGCCGCCATCCGCCGATCGAAGATCACAGGTTCGCGTACGAGCCGGTGCCACCCGTCGACCTTTTCGAGATGAGCCGTCGAACGACATGCCCTTTCCACATCCACAATCCTGAAAGGATCATTACCGGAACGAAGACAAACCGAGTCGCGGGGGCGTAGTTTGGAATTTTGTCAAACGGACTATAGATATAACCGAGTATCGGGATGCTAAATACGAGATGAATCCAGCGAAAAATCGAACGCGTAATGCCTCGGTTCACGATCCTGCCTGCATTCGCTGATGTGGCCATGATGTCACTCCTTTGGATTTAGTCTTCCCTTCTTTGCACACGTGCATCATCGAAAATGCGCTGTTCACGATCGCCTCCGTGAGCGTGGTTGGTCCTCCGATCCTCTCCACTCAAGACGTTTTGAGCCTGCGGATGCGATCACCCCGGCGTTTCCGCGCCGAACTGCTTGGCGTATTCCCCGACCAGCCGCTGCCAGCCGTTGAACTTCATCGCGTCCGCGCCGGCGATGCGTCCGATCGGATCATCCGCGAGGAAGCGATCCATGACGTCGAAGCAAATATGCCAGCCCGCAGCGCCCCACGCGATGAAGCGGCGATCGATACTGTGCCAGAGCGTCACGCGCGTGCCGCTACCCATGGCTTCGAGTTCCCACCGGATGTCGCCGTACTCCAGCAGCCTGGGAGGATCGGCTCGCGTCACCCTAGTTTCCAACGGTTGCGGCGTTGCCAACCAGGTGATATTCACCGTTCCAACTGTGCCCAGGCTCCCGTCGACCACAAAAGGAGCCCACTCGCGCAGTTGCGCCGGATCGGTCAGCGCCTCCCATACTTTTTCCGGCGAGTGTCGCAATTGTCTAACGAGAATCAGCGTCCACTTATCTCCGCCTTTCCGTACCTGCGCTCCGCTGGCAGGACCCGGGGCGTATTGCGCATGTTCGGTCATCTTCTTCTCCTTGTCTCAAACCTGCCGGATGGTGAGCTCAGATCGAGCGACTGGCGACGCGCGTACGATCTTTGCCGCAATGCCCCAGTCGGACTCAGAGCAAGTTGATGACAGTCCGAACCACCTCGGGCACAACGCCGTTGAGTAGGGCGGGAATCACAGTCCGCGCAATCGGATATGCGATCAGCACCACCACCGTGACGGCCGCCAGGGCCCACGTGTTGGCCGAGAGATGGCGATCGAGAGCATCCACGTGAGCGGACCAGAACCGGCAAAGCTGCGCCTCGCCGGCCGGAGACGGTGCGTACTGCTTGCGATCGATCATCTGTTTTCTCCTACCAGCGCTTCAGCTGTGTCACTTGGATAAGATTGCCGCAGGTATCGTTCACCATCGCGATCTTCGATGCTGTCACGTCCGTCGGTGGCATGGTGAACTGCGCCCCCCGCGCCTTCATACGTTCGTAATCGGCCTGCACGTCGTCGGTGAAAAACATTGCCGCCGGCTGGTTTTGCTGGAACAGGGCCTGCTGGTATGCTTTGGCGGCCGGGTTGCTGTTGAGCGCCAGCTGCAGTTCCGTGCCGTCCGGCTCCTCTGGCGACGCCACGGTCAGCCAGCGATATGGGCCCTGACTGAAATCGGTCTTCTTGGCAAAGCCGAGTACCTCTGTGTAAAAGCGCAGGGCTTTGTCCTGGTCGTCCACGTATACGCTGGTCACTTTGATTTTCATTTCGTTTCTCCTTTATCACCTTTGCGGTTTGGGCTGCGGGGCTTCTCCTTTGTCCTCCTCTTCGTTGGTGTTGCTTGATCCATCCGGTCGAGGTGGCGTTCGAGAGCATCTAAGTGAGCGGACCAGAACCGCCGGAACTGAGCCAGCCAGGAATCCATCTCCTGAAACGGTTCAGGTTTCAGCCGGTAGAGACGGCGCTGTGCGTCCACCGTGGATTCCACGAAGCCGGCGTCGCGCAGCACTCTCAAGTGCTTCGACACGGTCGGCTGCGGCATACGAAGTTGACGCTCGATCTCTCCCACCGACTGTTGGGACGAGACCAGCAGGCTCAATATCGCGCGGCGGTTCGGCTCCGCAATGATTTCGAATATGGATTCCACACTCTTTATATACTTCATAGAGCATATACGTGTCAAGGTATATTTAAAACCCAAAGGCCCGAATTTAATCGGCGTGCGGGCCAATTCGAACGGAGCGACAGGTTCACCCCCGTGTGATGCGGGGCGTGCTGGCAGCCAAGGATATTGGGAATGGTCTCGCCCAGCCGACATTAGGCGTAATAAAATGTTTTGGTCAGGCAGGCATCGGCCATCGTGATTCCCCGCAGACCAAAGAAATCAGCCTTCGACCCGCAGACGTTCCTCGCTCAGACCATCTTCAAGAACGGCTTGCAATAGACGCAGCAATATCCGCCCTGCAAACCCTCCGTGCCACGACAACAGATAGCGAGGGGAGAAAAGGAACGCACAGAGTTCAAGCATAGCGTGAGCCGGGAAGCTGAAAGGGCCGCCGCTGCTTGGTATCCAGCTGGGGTGCTTCGATGAGTCAATGTGACGAACGACTCAAAGATGAACAATGGTGGAAGAAGTTGTATGAGGCTGCGCTTCTCGAATTCGACCCGCATCTGCTGCCCGAGAGAATTGCGGAAGCCGAAAAAGCCATTGGCGAACGAGCGGTGGCGCTGCGGACAAACGGAGACGGCAATTCGGAAAAGGAAGCCTTGCAAGACGCCCATGTGCTTTGGGCGACTTAGAGAGAATGCGCAGTAGAGAGCGTGTCACATGACCGATCCGGCCCCAAGAGATTGGCGTGAATTGTGTGCCGCAGTCGCAAACGAAACTGACTCCAAAAAGCTGGAGTTGTTGCTACAGGAATTGATCCGAGCCTTGGATGAGCACGAATCTCGGTCTCAAACTGATAAGCCTCTTGCCACGTTCCAACGCCCATGAGGCCATTGCGGAAGGTTACGAGCGATGGAAGGTGACAGCGACCGAATTCAGGAAAGCGTCACGAATCAGCAGGATTGAAGAGTCTTGGTAGCGCTACCGGGAATCGAACCCGGGTTTGAAGATTGAGAATCTTCCGTCCTAACCCCTAGACGATAGCGCCATCAATGACTTACGCGTGTTTCGACGACCAACTTTCACCAAACTATCACCAGCGAGAGTTCGGGCAGCATCGGAAGTCTTTGCAGATTGCACAGGCTTCCGACTGTCATTCAACGCAGCGACTTCGACCTTCCGCATCGCGTCCATCACGTCCTCCGTGCTGACGATGTTGTAGCGGTCGAAAACCGAACGCGTTTTGTGACCCGAAATCTTCATTGCCTCTCTCTCGCTGACGCCTGCCTTCCGCAGATTGCGGACGGCGGAACGGCGGAGGTCATGCAACGTCAGACCTGAGTATATCGGGTCGTAAGGTCGGCCTTCAACCTCAGTCGTCTCTCCGAGTCCACAAGCAGCACAGGCTTTCATCCATTCCTTTCTGAGATTCGTTCCATCGAACACTCGTCGTCCCGCGTCACCGTCCGTCGGTTCCGACTCCCTGAGCATATCGACGAGAACCGAGGGTAATGGCAGGACACGGGCTTCATCGGTCTTCGTCTGCTCAGGCTCCAATTGAATCTGACGGAGGTCGAGGTTGACCTGCGACCATTCAATCTGCAACGTCTCACCTATGCGGCACCCGCACCAATAGAGGAACGTCACCAGCGGTCGGAGATGCGTCGGCAGAACTTTGATGAGTCGGTCGAAATCGCTGCGCTCAAGAAACCCCTTTCGGGCCGACGGCTCTTTCTGAAATTCGATGTAAGGCACGTCGTGAATCTTCTTGTCGCGTTTCGCAATCTTGAGCATCCGACGGAGAGCGGCGAGGCTGCGATTGATTGCAGCGTTGCCAGTGCCGTCGCCGCGACGTTTGCGGACAAAGCGGCGTGCTGCATCTGTCGTTATTTGTGCGACGGACACCCCGCGTTCGGTCACAACTTGCTTCCCGTCCGACATCTCGGACTTGAAACCGAAGAAGTCGTCGAGCGCCGTCAATCCTGCGATGGATTCAGAGCCGTCCGCCTTCGACTTCAAACTCTTATTCCCTTGCGCGACGTAACTGTCGATGAGTGCTTGCCTGAGGTCTGCATATCGCAGTCGCCGCATGTCGGTGACAGGCGCTAAACCGTTGTCCCGGTCACCCATCAGTTTGCGAAGCGTTGCGAGTGCTTCCTGCTTGTTGTCGGTTCTCGTCGAGACGCGAATCTGCCGTCCGTCTTGGTAGTACTGTGCATACCAGAATCGAGAGCCTGCAACCCTGAGCAGTCCGCCCTCACCATTTGCCCTTGACCGTCCCTTCTTCTCATCAGTCTTCGCCATGTCGCCTCCGTGCTCTCACCAAACATCATCTGTCCTTTCACCACGGAAGAAAATGGCCCGTTCGTCACCCGCGACGAGGTTACCGTCGGCCCAGAACACCCGTCCAGTAAGGCATTCGGCGTGCTGACACGGCTCAATCGAAATCCAGAAAATAGGGATGACTCCGGGTGAAACACGGGCAACAATCCAATTGAAAAAACCGACGGGTCGCGCTGATAATTGATAGAGGGAACTCTGTGAGGTATGCGTCGTCGGTCGTCGTGGCAGCGCCACAGTCCGGCGAGTGGTCATGTAAGTTCGGCCACGAAACGCGACGGTTTGAGGCACTCGCTGAGAACACCCGGAAAGGCAGGTCGTGACACATGAGCCTGCGAACCAACCTGTAACACCCCGAAATCTCACCGTCAAACAAGCTGCAATTTATTTGGGATGCGCCACATGGGCAGTCAGGCAGGCCGTGTGGTCGAAGGAACTCCGTGCCTGCAAAATCGGAAATAAATACGTCATCCCTCGCGAGGAACTTGACGCATTTGTCGACCGCCGAATCGAGGAGCGTGCGTTGAGTGGGCGACCAGTGTAGTGAACTGTCAGGCGCTCATCGGTTCTTGCGTGACTCCAATCGCAGAAGACGGGGCGTCGGGAGTCTATTTTTGTAAATTGCTGATTAATGCGGCAGGCAGTGGTAGACTTTCGTCCCAACATTGCAGCCTTGATGGGCCATGACCCCAAAACATTCCGAAACCGAAAAGAAGTCTAGTGGAGATAAGGCAGTCGCCGTGGCTCTTATCACTGCTGTCAGCGCTGTGCTCGTCGCTCTTATTACGACTTTCAGCCCGAAATTATTCAAATCGCAGGAGCCACAAAAACCTACGCAGGTCGAGCATCCAGCGAATGCATCGGACAAAACTGGTAGTGGACAGCCCGTGCAGCCTTCTACAGTTCTAAACTCTGGAAGTACCGCACAAAGTGCTGCAACGCCACCCGCAGCAAAGAAGGTAGAACCATCGAACGCTGGATTGAGAGCCAAAAGTGCAGGTGCACCCAGCGTCAAGGCCGCGAATGAAGTGCAGAAAGCATCTGACCTCTCCGATAAGGCGCAGTGGCTGCTCGGGAAGTGGAGGATGTATTTCGAAAATGGGAATAGAGGCAAAGTTTGCGACCAGCTTTATACATTCCAGAGCAAAATAGAAATTGGAGTCGAGAACGGCCAAATCGTCGGTCACCTGAATGCGGATGCAGAGGGGAAGTTTCCAAACAACGTCGGTTCTCCGGAAATTTGCCAAGAGGAGCGCCGCTGGGCCCTCAATTACTCGCTTTCCTTAAGTTTCGTAGTTGTGGATATTGACGCGCAATCGGCCAAATTGAAACTGGTGGGCGAGATGTTGTGCGACAGGGAAAGCGACTGCGAGCAGCTTCGGAGGGGTCAAGAGCTTGGGTGGCATCTAGATTTGAGACCTAACGGCAAACTGGCTGCGATTTTTCACTGCGGCCCGCTACCCGACGGCGTTTACAGCAAGTAATAGTCCGGGTGCTGTCTATCGCTGCCGACCACCTTTTCTTGGTTCTCAGCCGGGTGAAATGGGCGGGTGGAACCGTCGTAGCTACGCCCACGGCTTCAACTCACAGTGAGACGCGCACATTTTCATTCGCGGGAGAAATCTGCACGTAAGGTTCCGTGGTGAAAGTGTTGGTGACAGCCGTTGCAAGTCACTGCCACTCAATGGGCTGCGGTGGGACGGAAGATACACCATCTCTCTACCAACGAGGCGAAAACGTCGCATAAACCGTCCTAAGCCGCCTCAACTCAACCTGTCTGGGGCGCGGTTCTGGCGACGCTGATGACGCTCACGGGCTGCTCGAAGCATCCGACCGATTCAGGGGTAAGCCAGCCTCACGGCGACGGAGTAGGCCGAAAAATAGGGTGTCACCCACCTCTGTGAAAGTGGCCGGGGGCGGGGAGTCCGCCGGGGAGTTCGCCTGCATGCACTAGCGGCCACACATGAACCGAGTAACATCACAGACCCTGAAACAAAGCACGTCCCACGATGCACAGAATGATGAGCCAAGCCACCGCCTCCAGCAAACGGAACGATACCGACTTGGTGAAAGTGCAGGCGGCGTCAATTTGGTCGGCCAAGATTTCTAGTCGTCGGCGGAGAGTCATGGGTCACCTTGTGCTGTCTTATTACATGCATTTTGACGACAGAAAGTTGCGTGCAGATGAGCGACGGTCTAATCCACCGTGCCACTCGGGGTAAGTGATTGACAATCATGCAGTTTACGAACGCCTTAGAACGATGGTCTGCTAGCAATCGGCCCGCCTGAGTGCTGACTATCCGCCGTGATTGCAACTTGTCCGGTCGACACGGATTCAGGGGTATGGAGTTGGCTGGCTGCACCAGCAAAGAGGGGATTCAGGGGAGGTAACCATCCCTCCGAAAGTGGCCGGGGCCGGGGAGCCGCGCGGAGTTCTCCAGCGGAAATCGCGGGGCCACGCAACGACCGACGACGGATGACTACGTCCTAGGAGTCCCAACTGTTTAATAGGCGCACGTCGGTTCTGAGACTCCGGGTTGCTGTCTACGTATACGGGGAATTTTTGGGGTGACTCTACGCCGTAGAGTGAGACGACGAGTGCGCCGGAACCGCGTAAACATTGATTGAAACGCACTTTTTCACTTGACGCTTTTTGTTCGCCCTGATAGAATTAGACAGTGGGAGAAGAGAGTCTCCCCGGTGCCGTCAAATCTCCGCGACGGGCCGTGAATCGAGTAAGAGCGGCGGGGGCCTTCCACAGGCGGCCCGAGAAACTCACGCACAATCCCGACAATTGAACAGTCAGGCCGACGGCGTCGTGCTCGACATCGACGCGAACGTCCGCCCACATCAAGGCTCCTGATGGTCGCCAGAAATTCCAGTTAACTCCGGAGGTAGCATGACAACGGAAAAGATTTCCCCGGCTGCACAGGCAGTCGTGGACAAAGTGAAAGCGTTGCGAGAGTACACGCAACGGACGGGCTTCAAGACAACACGTAGCCAGAATGATTTGATTCAGGCGATACGAAATCCTGAAGACCTCGCAGCGGTCATCATGACGCTGAAGAAGTAGAAGGAAAGACTGACAATGACAATGATTAAGCAACGTGAGCGAGGGTTGAGCAAGGCTGGCCGTCGCGTCCTGCGACACGTCCTCACCGTTCTGAGAACTGACGGCGTGTTCAAGCAGACTCCCAAAGAGGTCTCTGTGAAACTGACAATGAAGCTACGCACGGTCGAAGACGCATTCAAGCAATTACGCGACCGACAAATTCTTATCCCCACACCGCGACGGACGACATCCGAACCTCGGAAACCGGGGCATCTTCTTGCGACGGAATACCGGGCCGCAGTCCCGGCCTATGCGGACGAGATGATGCCCGTCGAACTATTCAATGAACTGGTTGCAGCGGCTAAATCGAATGGAATCAATCAGGTTTCCGACACCGCAGTTTCCACATATACAGTACCAGTGTTAGATGCCAGTGCCACCGAGGAATCCGTGGTCTCGGCACCACAAATTTCCGACACCACGGTTTTGACTGATAATGTATGTCACCTACCACAGGTACAGCCTAACCAATCATCACTCAGACCTATAACCACACAGCCTGTAGCAACCAGTCCTATAGTCCAACAGTCAACCGTCAAAACCGTGGTGTCGCAAAAAGTGTCAACCTGCGTCTGCGGGAAACCCGCCGAGACACGAGGCTGGTACGAGTGGCGAGGATTCTGTTCATCGAAGTGCATGGATGGTGCCCGATGACAATCCCATTCAAGCACCCCCCGGTCGACGGTGAGGTCGGAGACATCCCCGAGAACATTCGGGAGTTCCTTGACGAGCAAGTCGCTGGCGGTTGGGAAATCGTTCGTGACGCCGCCGAGACCGTTCTTCGTGAAGACCCGCACAACGTCGATGCACTGGACGACCTCAAGGCTTACCAAGAATTTCGCGGTCGCGGCAAAACAATTTACGCGACGAGCCGCAAGTCTCGCACCGGTGTGTGGAAGCAACATGCCGACGGGAGTTATTGCATCAGCGTCGCGAAGAGCGAGGTCGGTGACGAGGTCAATGTTCGTCGAGCGAACGGTCGGGAACAACGATATCGACTGACCGAGCGAATTGAAAAGAATCTGTTTCGAGGAGTGGGGATATGAGCACAACAATTACTGAACAAGACAACATGTTGGTTGAGGAAACGCAGCGCCTAACCAGACGATTGATGCAGCACGGCACAGAGAAAGCGGTGAAGCATACCGAGGAGATGTTGGGGACACTCCAGAAATTTCTGGTCAGTCGCGGTCGTTTCACATCAGTTGTTCCGGCTGACTGTAGACCGGGCGAGACGAGTCGTTACTTCAATGACATCGAAGACGCGATGCCGTTTTACGACGCACTGCGAGTTGACGAGGAGGCGTCGCTCGTACTCGCGCCGGACGGTCGCTGGTGCATGACAGTGACGACGTTGACTGCTGATGAACTGAACGCCGAAGAGAATTCAAATGCGGGGGTTCATGTCGAATGACCACACAATCAAATCCGTCGATGTCGCGATACGCATTAACCGTGAAGCATTTCTCAGGCAGGAGACCGCGAGCCACACCACGGTTGATGAAATCTTCGAGGAGGAGAAGTCTGGCGACGCGGAGTTCCTGCGGCTCGTCGATATCTACGACCCGTCCAGCCTCGTCGGGGTCGCGACCCATGCAGCGTACGCGGAGACGCACAGGTATCTCAACGGTGCTGCGCAGGACGATGTCATCGAGCAGGCGGTGACTGCGACGCTCGAAGAGTGGGTTGAATGTCCCCACCACTTCGTCCAGCACACCTGCCTCGTCTGCACGCCGAAGGACGCGGCTGGTCGGAACCGAACCGCAGCGCCACGGACGCAGATTCCGTTCACGGCGCATGCGTATGAGAAAGGCAAGCCCGTCTCTGGGCTCGTTCGCCTCGCGCAACGCAACGCGTCACGTATTCGGAAGCTGCAGGTGCCAGAAAGCCTCACCTGCTGGGACGGGGATTCATCTAAAGACCCGCGTTTCAGCGACAAGGGCCACGGCGCACGATTGATTGAGGCTGCGGCACCCTTCGGTCGGAAAGAAAGCGACTACGACTGGGGGACGCATTGGAAGACCTATCATGCGACATCGGTTTGGAAATCGTGCCTGCGGGTTGGATATCCAGAGGGGTATGGTTCCGACGGGGAACCGACGTGGGCTCCTCCGATTCCCCGTGTCTGGGTGCCGCCGACGTTTGAGGTCATTCAAGGTGTCCTCTCTGCGGCCTAAAAATAAAATATTCAAAACGGCCAAAAACACCCCCGATATTTTCCCTTATATTCAGGGGGTCATCGACCCCTACGGACGCGAACCAAGCCGACCACCCGTCGGCGTCCGTCGCGCCCGTTTCGGCATGAGTCGGGTGCAGCGTGACTTCACTATCGTTCGGGTCTAGTGAACCTGAGCGAAGGCTTCGAGCCTCGTCACTCTGCATCCGCAGCCCATCTGACCGCCTACGCCGCTACACGGGCTGACCGCAGTGAGGCTTTCAGGTCGAAATTGACCGTCTGGGCTGGTTCGTCGTCCCGACGAGCCTACAAGCCAAATAAACGCCGGTTTTTAGTTTCTAGGTATACGCGTGTCGGAGACCAGGCGTGCTGTGCGAAGGAGAGCGTGTGAAAATGGACGAAATTTTAGCAAGTTTCGAATCAATCGGAGTCACAGTCGAGTTCGAAGACGGCGGCGAACCTGCCGACCCTGTCGACGGCGGCGAACCTGCCAGATATCAAGTCGACCCAGACGACTCCCCACACGACAGGCTTCGTGACGTGGCAACACAACGCGACAATGACGGTCACGACGCGTTAATCGAAAACCAGAAGCGTGACATCGACGAACCGAAGTCAAAGACAGGGTTGACGAGGCTCACGCTGCTGGCTCGCAAGACGCGAGTTTATTGTCCGACCCACAAGACGATGGAGCCGGTTGTCGACTACTTCTCGTCGGCGAAATCGCCAATCAAACTCGAATGCGGTTACAGGCGAGCGGCACGGGCCTGATGTCGGCACGGAAAATGTTATGTGGGAAGCGTTTCGGCGCATTAACGGTCATCGAATTTGCAGGACTCTCGGATGCTACTCCGACGCGGAGTAGGAAGTGTAAATGGCTCACACAATGTGACTGCGGAGAGCGGGCTGTAGTTCGTGGTGAGCACTTGACTTCAGGGCACACTCGGTCATGCGGCCATTTGCGGGGAAACCAATACGACGTAGGAATCAGTCATGAGTGACCTATTGCAAGAACCGTGGGCAGTGAAGCCCGAGACTCGCGCTGAATATCTCCTGCGAATGCAGGCGACGCCGAAGAAGTCAACGACATCGCGCTGCACAACGGGCGACGGCGGGATAACACCCGTCAGAACACAGGACGCGAAGGAACGGCGTGCTGCGATTGATGCAGTCGTCAACTCCCCACAGAACCAATTGCAGGCCAGATGGGACGCTGCGGAGAAGCGATGGGCTGAGATGGATGCCCGATACGAGAAAGAGAAACAAGATAAAAATCGGGCATCCGAAGAACGTGAACGTCGAACCACAGCCGTGCGCGACCTCGAAGCACAGGTAGACAAGGTCGCAGAGAAGTCTCCCGTCGGGATGCCAGATTGGCGCGGAAGCATTGCAAAGAAGAGTGAGGACATATGACATATGAAGTTACCCGGTCGGAATCATCCGCGATGCCGAGGTTGGCGAACGTCAAGATTGCGGGGCAATATAGAACAGAATCCTTCCTACGCTTTCTTGAGCAAGAAAAGCAGAACGAAGACGCGAAACTCGCAGCACTGGCACAGCCATTGACCGACGAACTCCGTCGCGTCAACGCCGAGTGCAAGGCTGGCTGGTCGCAGCCCATCGAGAATGCACCACACAATCAATGGAATGAGGACTATCTCAGGAGCATCACGCCAGACCTCAGTCTGCCAGTGAGGGAACAATGACCAGAACAGTCTCGGAAAAGAACACCCAGATGGTTCGGGATTTCGCGGCAAACCTCCCCACACGGACGGGATATGTCTTGAACGATGATGCGAAGGCGAAATTCTTTTTGTTCGTCTCGGCACAGATGATTTATCGAAAGATTGTCGTCACCCCCGATGCTTTGCTCCGGTGTTTTGAGTGGTTGGTCACGGCACCATGCTGCTTTGCAGAAGGAACATACGGCTACTCGCCAGAGGCAAAGACATCTGAGCCTGTCACAGAGCCAGCACCGAAGACCCTCGACGACGTTCTTGCAACGACATCGACCGACAGTTTGATTGCTCGTCGCGCGGTGCATGACGCATGGGTTGCGTCATTCGTTCCTATTCTGACGAGATGGTCACAACATCTTCGCGAAGACCACGGTGTCACAGTGTCTGACAGTGACTTCGATTATCTCTTCGCCCCACACGTCGGCGTCTTCGCCCAGAATAATTGGCCAATCACAGTGGACAAACTGAATGCGGCACGTCGGCTGATGAGCTATGAAGGACGATGGCCGGGAGCACTAAGTTGTCGAGAGTGGTTGAATAGTCAACTTTCGACAGGCGCGATTGACCGCTCGACTTATATGCACAAGGTCAACCGATTGACCCACCTCAAGAAGATTGACCGTCCGCTGCGGGAAGCCAAGGACATCATTTGATTTCAAGTCCGGAACACGTCTGACTAACAATCCAAGACCTCTGTCCGACTGTTGCACTCATTGCGGGTGCAGCGTCACCCCGGCACTGTCGGGGTTCGATTTTCAGACCGTCGCCACTCTTCGGCCAACGGCTCACGCTTGCGGGGTTGGCCGACTCTGGTAACCG
>DATEHP010000218.1:0-3542 GCA_035279505.1 Candidatus Sulfotelmatobacter sp.
TCGAGAATGCGCGTATCGTCCAGCAACATTTCGATCTTTTCGAGTGCATAGACAATTTCGATCAGCCGCGCGTAGTGATAAAGGAATGCGCTGTGGGCAACCGTTCCGAATCGCTGGTGGAATTCCGTGAATTCGGCGTCCGCCTTCGGTGTGCCACATTGGCTGGCAGCATTGAGTCGACCGAGTGGACCTACGCGATAAATGCCGTCCGGGTATCCGAGGGGCTTGAAGAACGGCGCCTTCAAATAGGAATCGCGCAGGCTGGCTTCGCCGATGTAACTGGAATACTCCTCAGCCGGAATGTAATCCTCGACGAGGTCTCCGGTTGCGCTGCGGAAACGAAGGCCGCCATCGTACAGTTGAAGGTTCCCCTTCACATCCACCAGGCCGGCGTACGTGGTTGGGAGGGAACCGAAGAATTCGATCTCTTCTTTGTAGTTATTCAGCGCACTCTTGAAGAATTGCAGCGTCCTTTCGGCGATTCCCTTCGCGGCCGGCAGTTCGGAAAGCATGCGGTCCCGAGTAGAACTGGAGAGTGGTGTGGCGACACCGCCGGGCACGATCCATGACGGATGCACGCGCTCCTGGGCCAGCCCTTCCACAACTAGCAATCCGAACTTGCGCAACTCTATGCCCTCGCGCGCGAGTTCCGGATGGCCGGCAATGACTCCCAGCACATTCCGCGACGCCGGATCAGAGTCCATCCCCAGAAGGAAGTCGGGAGCCGAAAGATAGAAGAAGCTCAAAGCGTGCGATTGCACGATTTGCGCGAAGTGCACAAGCTCGCGCAATTTCCTGGCAACCGGAGGAATGCGCACCGCCATAATCGCATCACACGCCTTGGCGGATGCCAGCAAGTGGCTGATGGGGCAGATTCCGCAAATCCGCGCCGTGATCCCTGGCATTTCATAAAAGGGATGGCCCTCCGTGAATTTCTCAAAGCCGCGCACTTGAGTGACGCTGAATTCCGTGTTGGCGACGTGGCCCAGATCATCGAGATGAATCGTGATCTTGGCGTGTCCCTCGATGCGGCTGACGGGCTCGATGGTGATGCGCTTCATCACAAGCTCCTTATCCGAACTTCACCTTCAGATTGCCATTGGGTTTCTTGCCGTCTAGCAGATCGTTGATGACCCCGACTATGGTTTTTGAAGGAGGCGGACAGCCGGGCAGACATATATCCACCTTCACGAATTCACGCAGGGGTCTGGCTTGCTTCAGCAAGGCAGGAACGCGCTCTGAAGGCACGCCCTTCTTCTCATTCGCACCATCCACATATATGCTCTGCAACAACTTCTGAACCGGAATCGAGTTCCGCATGGCGGGAACGTTCCCGGTAACGGCGCAATCTCCCAGCGAGATCAGGATGTTGGTACGCTGGCGGATCCTCTGCACCTTATTCAGATCGTCCTGAGAGCTGACGGCCCCTTCGACCAGAGTCACGTGCACGTGTTCCGGAAACTCCTGTGCATCGACGAGCGGACCGTAGACCAGGTCGATCTTCCGGCCGAGCGAGATGATGGCCGCATCCATATCGAGTAGGGACATGTGGCAGCCCGAACATCCGTCGAGCCAGACCGTGGCTACTTTCACCTTCTTCATGCCTGAACTCCTCTCTGATGCACCAGAGCGGTGACGGCCTCGATCTTCTTCACCATCTCTCCCACCGCCCAGCCTTTCTCTGCGAGCGCTCCGGTCGGACAGGCGTGCACGCACTTGCCGCAACTGGTGCAACTGGTTGCCTTGCCCCACTTTTCATTCATCTCACTCACGATGCGGGCGTGAATGCCGCGCGAGGTGAGTTCCCAGACATGCGCACCTTCCAGTTCGGCACAGACGCGCACGCACCTTGTGCAAAGGATGCACCGGTTGTGATCGAGCACAAACCGCGGGTGCGACATATCAATCGATAATTTCGGAAAGTTGTAAGCCAAGCCCACCGTGCTGATTCCCAACGTGCTCGCCATCGTCTGCAGTTCACAGTGGCCGTTCGAAACGCACACCGCGCAGACGTGATTGCGTTCGATTAAAAGCAGTTCGAGTGAGATTCGACGATACCGAGTCAGCTTGGGTGAATTGGTCGTGACCGACATACCCTCCTGGATCGGAGTGGTACAAGCTGGGAACAAACGCTCGGAACCGGACATCTCCACCAGGCAAATGCGGCAGGCTCCTACGGAGGTCAGTCCATCCAGATCGCACAGGGTGGGAATGTACTTTCCATTCGCCTTTGCGGCCTGCAGGATGGTTTGGCCTTCGATGGCGCTGATCAACTCTCCATCGATTCGGATCGATATTTTCTTTTGCGGCAAGGTTCGCTCCCTTCGGCTCGCAGCTAGCTCACGTTGGCGGTTTTGACGTCGCAGCGCAGGCAGCGGCAGGTTTCGTCCAAGGCTTCTTCCTGATCGAGGCCGGCGATCACTTCTTCCTGGGAGCGGACGCGCACGGCAGCCGCGAGTGCCTGGCCTGTGTGACGGCGATTGGGGCTGGGCTCTTCCGGCGGCGTCTGCTCGTAATCAAATTGCGGATACAGGTTCTGCCAGCGATCCGCCTCCATCAGTTGCAGATCGATGCTGCGAGCGGCCTGCTTGCCATAGGCCATCGCGTTCGAAACGTTGGACGCGCCGGTTACAAGATCCCCGCCAGCGTAGAACCGAGGACGGCTCGTCTCGAGCGTGAACCGGTTCACGTCAATGGTTCCACTCTCCTTCAAGACCAGTCCCGAGGCTCTGCAGAAATCCAGGTCCACTGTTTCTCCTATGGCAAAGATGACCGAGTCACAATCAAAGCGCTGAATTTCATCGGTGGCGATGGGCTTTCGGCGGCCGGAGGAGTCATATTCACCGAGCCTGGTTTTGACGATCTCAATCGCCTTCACATTGCCCTTGGCATCGCCAATCACCCGATGGGGTGCAGCGAGGAAGACAAACTTCGCGCCTTCGTCCTTGGCCGCCCGGGTTTCTTCTTCGATGGCGGGCATGTCTTTGCGTTCGCGACGATAGAAGACCGTCACTTCGCAGCCTTTCCGCAGAGAAGTTCGAGCTGAATCAATCGCCGCATTGCCGCCGCCGATCACGGCGACCCGCCTGCCCAGATAAATGTCTTGGCCGGAGGCGACCGCCTCCAGGAAATTCAAGGCCGGATATACACCTTTCAGCTCCGTTCCCGACTGGTACACCCAAGACTCCTTCCATGTGCCGATCGAGAGAAAGATCATGTCGAAACGGTCGTCGAGATCGTTTAATGCCAGATCGACACCGACCCTGATATTGAAACCGAACTTTACTCCCAGGCGCTCAATCAATTCGATCTCGTGTCGCAGGATCGATTTTGGAAGCCTGTATTCGGGCAGCGCGAAGCGCAGCATGCCGCCGGCCTCGGACTTGCTGTCATAGACCGTCACTTCGTGGCCAAGCATCGAGAGGTAGAACGCCGCCGTAAGGCCGGCCGGTCCAGCGCCAACCACGGCAATCTTGCGTCCCGTCGCCTCCAGCTTGCGAGAAGTGATCTCGCCAATCATGGACTCGAATTTGTCAGACGAG
>DATEHP010000219.1:0-14248 GCA_035279505.1 Candidatus Sulfotelmatobacter sp.
GTCGTGGGCTACGGACGCGCCGAAAAGCAGCAAGTCCAGCACATGGTGACGCGTCTGCTCGAACTCGCCGAGCCCCCGGAACCGCTCGACGCCTCTGACGCCCTGGCGATAGCCATCTGCCATCTCCACACGATCGCAACGCTCGAGCGGCAGCGGCCCGTTGCACGATAGCAACATGTCCTGTAGGGACAGCCGCCTCGGCTGTCCGGTCGAGCGAAGCTCGGCAGGCTTTTTGCTTGAACCAGAGAGACTGCCAGGATCAGCCCGGCACGAAAGCCGGAGTCGCCTGTCGCCACCTGCTCTGGCGGCAGTCCGACAGCAGACGCCGGCGCGTCCTCGCGATCTTTGGCATAATCTCTAGATCCGGCCTATGAGCCCAAGAGGCTGCGGCAAAACCTACTCGTGATCGAAATCGGGAAGGGCACGAGTTCCACTCGTGCCGACAAGTCGGCGAAAAACACTTGCGCTTTAGCGCCTGAGGTCTGCTTTTTCCGATTTCATCGATTTCTTTACAAGCATCTCCCTCTATCGAGGGCACGACATCGCACCCCATGGGGATCATCGGTCATACTGGCGCTGCTTTTCCTGGCCACAGCTCTTTGTCAAGCCGCCGACCCGGGCACTATCACTTTTTCTTTCGATTTCCCCAACTCCAGTCCCGAGCACTATAAGATCGCAGTTCAGTCGGACGGTCATGCTCACTACGAATCCTCAGGCAAGATTTCCGTCGATTCCGACGAACGCGATGATTACCAGACGGATTTCACACTCTCCGATTCCACTCGCGCTCGCATCTTCGTGCTTGCCGCGCAAGCTCATTACTTCTCCGGTAAGGTGGACTCCGGCAACAAGAAATTGGCGTTCACCGGTGCAAAGAAACTTGTCTACAAGGATGGCCAGCGAAGTTCATCGGCCGATTACAATTTTTCCCAGCAGCCAGCGGTGCAGCAGTTGACAACTCTGTTTCAAAGCCTTGCCGCGACTATGGAGTTTGGCCGCCGCATGACCTACTTCCATCGTTATCAGAAACTAGCCCTTGACGACGAACTGAAACGCATGGAGGACCAGGCAAAACGCGGAGACTTGGCGGAGCTGCAAGCTGTAAGTCCTGTGTTAAAAGAAATTTACGAAGATACCTCGGTGATCAACGTGGTCCGAGCCCGAGCCCGCCGCATCATGGAAATGCAACCCTTCTCGTCCGGGAAGTGATCCGAAATCGCGGGCACTGAACTTGCGGCCGTTGTCCTCAAGTGCAAGGCCTTACGACCATCCTGCCTCCCGGAACCCCGAAGACCTAACTTTTACAACTCCTTACCCAAAACCGTGTTCTAATAAGCACACGTCTCCGGAGGTTGTCATGTCTACACCTTCACCGTCCAGGATTACTTTCGTTCTGCTTGCGGCCGCAGTCTGCGTGCTCCTCGCGCTGCCCGCTCTCGCCGACTCGCAAGCTCGCATCGTTCGACTCAGCGATGTTCAGGGTTCTGTTCAGATCGACAAGAACACCGGCCTGGGATTTGAAGAAGCGTTCATCAACCTGCCCATTACGCAGGGGACACAACTAAAAACCGGAGACCGAGGCCGCGCCGAAGTGGAGTTCGAAGACGGCAGTTCAATGCGCCTCACTCCCAACACCACAATCCAATTCAACAAGCTTGGACTGAGTGACGAAGGCAAGCGCATCTCCGAGATCAACCTTGTCCAGGGCATGGCGTACGTCAACTGGCTAGGCAAAGATGACGTCTCGGTGAATTTCTCGCACGAGATGATTTCGCTGAATCACGCCGCCCACTTCCGCATCGACACCTCTGCACACGTAGCCGATCTCGCGGTCTTCAAGGGCACCGTCGATGTCGAAGGCCCGTCTGGAAAGCTCGCCGTCGAGAAGAAGAAGAGCGCGACCTTTGATGTCGCCGACAACGACAAGTCCAATCTCTCAAACAAAATCCAGGAGGCGCCTCTAGACTCCTGGGACAAGGAAGCGATCTCGTACCACGATCAGTACGCGAAAAACAATAACTCGAACTCGCCCTACGGTTACGGTGTCAGCGATCTGAACTACTACGGCGCATACAGCAATGTGCCCGGCTACGGTTTGATGTGGCAACCCTACTTCACCGGAGTAGGTTGGGATCCCTTCATGAACGGAGCTTGGGGCTTCTATCCCGGCTATGGCTACATGTTCGCCTCGGCCTATCCCTGGGGGTGGATGCCGTACCGCTACGGCAACTGGATGTTCGTCCCCAACATGGGCTGGATGTGGCAGCCCGGCATGTGGAACTCGTGGGTAAATGTGCCACGCTATACCCCAACTACTCTGACGCGCGTCACTGCACTAACACCTCCAGCAGCGGGCACCGTCAAGACCGTTATGGTAGGCAGGGTTATCACCACGTCGCCAATGATGGCTTCCCGCAGCGTAACTGCGGGGTCAGCTGGCATGGGGATTCCGCGTGGCTCGGTGAACAATCTCAATCATCTGAACCATCAAGTAGCGAGGACTGGTTCCGCCGAGGTGCGGCCCGCTCCACAGTTCGGTGCCAACTCCGCGAGCCGATCCCAATCGTCCGGTGGCTATGCTCCATCGCGCGGTAGCTCTATGCCATCCTCCACGGTGCACAGCGCTCCAGCCAGCCACACCAGCAGTGGCGGCCCAGTGCACCACTAGAAGAATCGAAACATATTTGCAACGGGCTTCACGAAAGTGGAGCCCGTATCTTTTTGGGACGAAGAGGAATATGTGGGGACAGCCGCCTTCGGCTGTCCAGCGAAGGCGAAGCCGAGCGCAAGTGTAGGGACGGACGCTTTCGTCCGTCCCGCGGGCAACGCCCGCGATCGGAAGTGTGAGTAGATTCGACCGCAAAAAGAATCAAGAGCAGCCAGGCGAACAAGAGCGCCCATAGGCCGCGCGAGGGAATAAAACAATCAGGAATTCCAAACCCAATCCTGGACTCAAGCCACAACCACGCCCGCATATCCCACAACCATCTCCCGATCCCCCGAGACATCCCCCGACGTCGCATACTTCACCAGTTGCGCCGACTTCGCTCCCAGCTGTCGCGCTGCCGTCAGCATCACCACTGCCGGCCCAAAGCCGCACATGCTGACATTCTGCTGCGTTACAACATCGAAGAGTCCGCGCGCATCCATGGTCAGAATTCTCTCGATCGCGCGATGGTCCTTCGCTCGAGTCACCACGTCCGAATCGTAGTGGTTCATGTCACTGGAGGCCACAATCAGCGCCGAATCTCCTCGGTGCGCTATCACGTCAGCCAACGCGATCCCCAATTGCTCGAGCACTTCGAACTGCCCGGTCCCGAGAGCGATCGGTACGATCCGCAAATTTGCCTGCTTCAACTGCAGGAAAGGAAGCTCCACCTCGGCTGCATGCTCGGCCCGGTGCGCCGCGGGATCATTGTGCAGGGCAGGGACTCGTTGCTGTAAAGCAAGGGCAAATTCAGTATCGACCGGCACTTCTCCCAGCGGCGTCTCCCATGAGCCTTCGCTTATCATGGCGAGAGCCCGGCCCATGCCAGTGTGGTTCGGACACAACACCACGCATAACCGCGGGATTTCGATCTGCGCAAACACCGCGCCTGCCACGTGTCCCGAATACATATAGCCGGCGTGAGGCGCGATGCAGCCAATGGCCTTTGTCATGGCAACCGTACTTGAAGTGGATTGCGAGAGATATCCCTGCGCTGCGGTGCGTAGGTCATCGGGATCTCCCGGATAGAATCGTCCCGCAACGGCGGGATGGCGAAGGATGGTAGTACTCATAGGCCCTCCTTCCGGTGAGCCAGCCTACTCCGTCATGTCGACGGAGCGCTCCGTGGTTTTCTCCGCGATCGTAGCGGCAAAAGCTTTCGTCAGCGGACCCTCTGGGATTATGCTACGAGCGTTCGTGCGGCTTGCGCAAGGCTCGATATACAGCCGCACTCTCAGCCAGATCCAGCGTCTCCGCCCGCGCCGTCGGCTTGACGTTTGCCTCGGCGAGCGCGCGCTTCAACCCCGCTTCTTCGTACTTCCCTCGGAGATTATTCCATAGCGTCTTCCGCTTCTGAGCAAACGAAAGCCTCAGAAAATCGATAAATCCATCTCCGGCTATTCCTAACTTTTCCTGCTGCGGATCGATCGTCAGACGCAATACAGCCGAATTCACCTTGGGCGGAGGTGAGAATGCCCCGGGCAGAACCGTGAATAGCTTTTCCACGCGGGCATAAAGCTGTGCGGTGGCAGAAAGTATGCCGTACTCGCTGCCTCCCGGTTCAGCCGCAATCCGGTCCGCGACTTCGCGTTGCACCATGACCACAATGCTCTCGAAATACTTCGAGAACTCAAACAGCCTCAGCAAAATGTCCGATGTTATGTAATAAGGAAGATTGCCAACCACTCGCACCGGCTGCGGCTTGAACTCCATGCCGGGTCGGCCGAGTCCGGGTTTCGGTCCAAACAGAGAATCGAAATCGATTGCCAGTACGTCTGCTTCCAGAATCTCCACATTCCTCGCCATCCCGAACTTCAACCGCAACTGCGCGGCCAGGACTCGATCCAGTTCCACGGCGATCAGTCGAGGTGTGCGCCTGGCCAGCAGGGAAGTCAGGATCCCGCGGCCGGGGCCGATTTCCAGCACCGTTGATTCCGATACATCCCCAAGTGCATCCACAATCCGCGCCGCTACATCTTCGCTGGTTAAAAAATGTTGTCCCAATTTAGGCTTAGTTTTCGGACGGCGCGCAGAAATTGCTCTTGGCACGTTGACCCTCCCTTCCAGCAGACGTAGACTGGCAAGTCGACATTGGCATCTTAGATGGTTCGAACCCGGGCCCTGAGAGTTGCTTTTATTTCATCATATCGCGCCCAGCGGACCCGCGCTCCTGAGGAGGTTTCGCACTCATGCATATCGCATTTGCCGCTTCGGAAGGCGTCCCTTTTTCCAAGACCGGCGGCTTGGCCGACGTCGTGGGTGCTCTGCCCCGAGCCCTCGCCGCCCTCGGGCACCAGGTCAGTGTTTATCTCCCGCGTTACCGGCAAACCAAACTTACCGATCCCGATACGGTAGTCCGCAGCATCACCGTGCCCTTCGATGACGAATATCGGTTTCCCTCTGTCGTTTCGGGAGGAAATCACGGCGGTGTGCGTTTCTATTTTGTTGAATATCTTCCGTATTTCGACCGCGATGCCTTGTACGGCACTCCCGCAGGGGACTATCCCGATAACGCCGAACGCTTCGCTCTGTTCTCGCGTGCTGTGCTGGAGGCCTCGAAAATTATCGGCACACCCCATGTGTTTCACTGTCATGATTGGCAGTCGGCGCTGATTCCGGTCCTGCTTCGCACCATCTACGCTGACGACCCGGCGTTCAAAGAAGTCGGCACGGTTTTCACCATCCACAACATGGGCTACCAGGGCTTGTTCCCTCCGGAAACTTTGCCCTTGCTCATGCTTCCTTGGGATCTCTTCACCATGTCGAAGATGGAATTCTTCGGCCAGGTAAACTTCCTGAAGGGCGCGCTGACGTACTCCGACTACATCACCACCGTCAGCAAGAAATACAGCCAGGAGATCCAGACCGCGGAATACGGATTCGGACTGGAAGGCGTCCTCCGCGACCGAGCCTCCACCGTGACAGGTATCCTAAACGGCGTCGACTACGATGAATGGAGCCCGCAGACCGACAAGTTCACCGTCGCGAAATATTCTCCACAGGATCTTTCCGGAAAAGCTAAGGACAAGCAGGATCTCCTGACCGCATTCGGCGTCGCCAACGCCGATCCGAAACTTCCCGTGATTGGAATCGTCTCCCGCTTCGCAGCGCAAAAGGGATTCGACCTGATCGCCCAGATCGCCGATCGCTTGGCCCGCGAGGAGATGATCATCGTCGCCTTGGGCGCCGGCGACAAAGCCTACGAAGAAATGTTCCAGCGCCTCAACAAGCAATTCCCCAACAAGATTGCCGTCAAGGTCGCGTACGATAACGCCATCGCGCACAAGATCGAAGCAGGCGCCGATATGTTCCTGATGCCGTCGCGTTATGAACCATGCGGCCTCAACCAGATCTACAGCCTGAAGTACGGAACGGTTCCCATCGTCCGCGCCACGGGCGGTCTCGACGACACCATCGAGCCTTGGGACGCTCGAACCGGCAAAGGCACCGGATTCAAATTTACCGAATACAACGGCGAGGCGCTTTTGAAGACGATCAAAGAGGCCCTGCAGGCTTACCGCGACCAGACCTCATGGCAGGTCCTCATGCGCAACGGCATGAACAAGGATTTTTCGTGGAATG
The DNA here is from genome assembly GCA_035279505.1 of Candidatus Sulfotelmatobacter sp. Lineage (GTDB taxonomy): Bacteria > Acidobacteriota > Terriglobia > Terriglobales > Acidobacteriaceae > Sulfotelmatobacter. The sequence goes on from DATEHP010000219.1 coordinate 6,290, forward strand.
CCAGCGCCCGAGAGTACGGCAAAATCTACGAAAAGGTTCGCCTGATGCGAGCGTCAGCGCCCGTGCCGGAAAAATCTTTGGCAAGCGTGTCGTCCTGATACGCTCGCTCTCGACACCGCTTGCGTAGGGACAGCGCCTCGGCTGTCCGCCGAAGCGAAGCGAGGGCATTCGCACGATTTGCCGATTTTCCGTCGGTCCGTCTTAAGGGCAACCAATGATGCGCCGATTTGTTGCCATCGGGATCCATTCAACGGCCTTTAACTTGATCTTCGCCCATGAAAACACAACCATGCGTATCCCACGGCAAGGCCCAGTGAGCCGTACACCGCTGCGTTCATGGGAGCGAGCAGGAAAAAGATGGCCACCGGCGACGGATCAAACGTCATCTTCACAAGATACATGGGGCATAACGCAAGCATGAGTTGGGGATTGAGATTCCATCGGTTCGGAGAGAAATAGGCGAATACTGCCACGAAATAGGAAATCGCCGCGAAGATGCCAAGCACCTTGAGCAGCAATGAAAACAGCCGCTGATCGTCCTGATCGTTTCTGCATGCTTTCGCGATCCACGAGCGGGGCAGAACCCCAAGTATCACGCTGAAAACGCCGATCACCGCGAGGGCAACCACGAAGATGACCCATTCGTTCTGAACGGGCAGGCCAACGCCTCGCAGCATCGCGTAAGGAACACCAGTGAAAAGCGAAACCAGTCCGCAAAAAAGAAACGCGATGCGAGATGTAGTCCTGATAGCGCGTCCCGGCATGAGGCGGATTCTAACAGCGGCTTCGAGTGCGAGCACATCCGATTGCTCTGATCTGACCGGTGCAACCGCTACTGCTAAAATTCTTGCAGCATGGCTGCTGCCCAACAGCCCGCTTTTGCCCGCACTATCTTCCACGTCGACATGGACGCTTTCTTCGTCTCGGTGGAAGAACTCTACGATCCGTCTTTGAAAGGAAAGGCGGTCGTCGTCGGCGGACAGCGCGACGAGCGTGGAGTTGTCTCTGCCGCGTCGTACGAAGCTCGCAAGTTCGGAGTGCACTCCGCCATGCCGCTTCGCACCGCAGCCAAGCAATGTCCGCATGCCATCTTTGTCGACGGGCATCCAGACCGTTACCGCGAATGCTCCGAGAAGGTCTATAAAATTCTCGGCACCTTTACGCCACAGGTCGAGATGGCGTCCATCGACGAAGCTTATCTCGACATGAGTGGCACGGAGCGGCTGCATGGTCCTGCACTCAAGGCCGCGCACAACTTGCATCAGCGCATGAAGGCCGAGACCGGATTGAATTGCTCGGTCGGAATCGGCAGCTCACGCCTTATCGCGAAAGTTTCCTCCGGACAGGCCAAGCCCAACGGCGTTCTCTGGATCTTGCCGGGCGAAGAGGCGAAGTTCCTCGCTCCCCTCGACGTCCGCGAAATTCCTGGTGTCGGCAAAGTCATGGAGAGCCATCTTCACGCACTAGGCATTAAGAAGGTCGGCGACCTCGCCAAACTGGAAGAAGGCGAACTGGAGGAGCGCTTCGGGAAATGGGGCCTTGCGCTTGCGGGCAAAGCGCGCGGTGAAGACGCAGGCGGATGGTTCGACAGCGAAGTCGCCGCTGAGCATGACGCCAAGTCCATCAGCCACGAACATACCTACAACGAAGACACTGCTGATCAGGCGCAACTGGAATCGACGCTGATGCGTCTCTCTGAAATGGTCGGGCGTCGCTTGCGCGAATCCAACTTTCACGCGCGCACGGTACAGCTCAAACTGCGCTACAAAGACTTCACGACCATTACGCGAGCGCACACGCTACCGAATCCTACGCAGCTGGATACAGAAGTCTTTGAGCACATCCGCACTCTGTTTCGCCAGAACTGGAAAAAGGGAATGCAAATCCGTTTGCTGGGTGTGCACGCATCTTCGTTCACCACGCAGTCTGGGCAGATCGATCTGCTGGAAGGGAATCGCCAGCAGCGATGGAGAGACGCTCTCGCGGCTGCGGACAAGCTCCGCGACAAGTTTGGTGAGTCCAGTGTTGGCCTCGCGTCCGGCTTACGAGGAACCTTCCGGGAACGCACTCATGAAAACCCCGCTGGCCTGCCTGGAAAAGACAAGGAGACGTAGCGTCAGTCGAGGCGGATTTACGTTTTTGAAACATGTTAACCATCTGGTACCTCCCTCCCCCTCCCCCCTCCCATGTGGTCCTTTGGAATCAGCGGTTTAGCGGAAAATGTAAAATAAAATATTGGGGCTCAATAGCTTAGGTGTAAAACCTTGTATCCAAATGGTTTGCTGCGCATTTTGGACTCCATCACACGAATTCATCACGGTGATGGTGGTCTGGATGGAGGCCGAGCAGCGGGACGAAGATTCCCGCCCCGGAGCGGTGCGTTCGGAAAAGAACTCAGGCCGGGTATGCCGAAGAGTTTTCCGGATCCCGGCCTGCGTCTTACTTCAACTTGGCGTTAGAGTCGGTCGCTAGAGCGCATTTCGTCGGGAGACTAACGCGGCCCGGAAGGGCCGCTCTTCCACGCTCGATGCGATCGTTAGAGTGTCGCTCGGCTGCGCCATCGCGGGACAGCCGAAGGCGGCTGTCCCCACAGGTTCCGTTTAGTTCCCCGGATTCTGAGTGCTGTTGGCGGCGGTAGTTGGCGCAGTGGCAGGTGCGTTGCCTCCGTACCGTGCCAGGCGCGGGAAAAAGGGCGTGACTTCGAACGGCATCTTGTCGCGCGCCGAGGTGATGGCGACCGGAGCCGTCTTCACCATTTCCGCCTTGTCATCCCAGGGATTGACCTTCACGCGTCCGCCCAAAGGCAGAGCCGCAATCTGGTCGAGCTTGCTGTTGTCGAGCGCAGGGCCCTGCGTCGAAAGAGCCAACAAGCGATTGACTTGTCCGCCTTCTGCCAGCGGGTTGCCCAAGTGCGTAGTCAGCAGAGCGTTCAGGCTTCCGGCGCGTTGTTGCAACGCCTTCAGGAACAGGCCGACGTTGTCGAGCTTCTGAGCGTAGGGCGAGTTCTTCAGGAGTTCGACGGCCTTCTTGTCGGCCGCAGTCTCCTCTTCCGGAATGTGCTTGAAGCCGAGGTTCTGATAAGTCGCATCGTCAGAGAACAGCATGCGGTCGTTGAAGGCGAACTTCGATCCCAGATTGTGTCCGAGAACGATGTGCGCGAGTTCATGCGAGAGTACGGCCGCGAGGCTGGCTTCGTCGGGAAGGACGTCCACCAAACCACGGCTAATGACGATGGTGTTGCCCACGCTGAAGGTTTCCAGCGGCGCCGTAAGCAGCACGCGCGTGCGAACCGGGCGGGGCAGATCAATATTGTTGGTAACTTCTAAGTTGTTGACGACAGTCTGGAGAATGCGGTCGACGTCGCCCTCAGGCGCGAGCAGACCGGCAGAGGTCAGACGCTCAACAACGTTGTCTTCCGCCTGCTGCTGCCATACGCGCTCGGCCTGCAGAGGAGAAGCGTCCTGCGCTGTGGCGCTGCTGTCTTGCACGGAGTCGACGCGGATGTTGGTCAACTCGTCATCCTTGCCGCCCTTCTTCAGGTCGTATCCCCAGATGCGGGTCTGCGCCTTGAAGGCGACTTTGCTCTTCACGCCAGCGCTGAAGTCGCCTTCTTCGCTGTAGATGAAAGAAGGTACCCAGTAGCCGGGGATCAGGTTCAACCGCCAGCTATCCATGTGGAAGAAGTAGGAGTTGCGGGGCGCCGGATAGTAAGTGCCGTTCAGGCGCACAATGTTGAAAGCCTGATCTTCAACCCAGAGGCGTCCGAGGAAGCGGCCGTGGCCGGACTTGGGTTTTGGGGTGACATCAAACACCAGGCAGCGCACGTCGCCGAGGAATTCGCGGCGGACGTAGCGGAAGTCATAGTGCTCGCGGTCGAAGTCGGTGCGATCGGCGTAGACCATCCAGGAGAAACCCATGGGCTGGTACTGGACCTTATAGAGCTTCTGGAAGCCGCCGAGAAGGCGTTGCTGCATGCTCTTCTCTTGTTCCTTCAGGTAGTCCTTGCGGTCGATGTTTTCGCCCATGTCGAGACGGCCGAGGAAGTAGTGATCCTCGCTGGGCACAGGGCCAAGCTGGGGATCGGCGGTCAGGTTTTGCAAATAGGTTTCGACCACCGGGGTGCGGGTCGAGAGCGCCTTGATCAGGCCATGCTCGCGCTCAATGAACAGGTTCACGACCTGGTCCATCGTGGTCGGAGCTGCGACGGTCGCCGGAGGCGCAATGGTCGCCGCGGGCGCCGGTTGGGCAGCCGCGTCGGCAGGTTGCGAAGCCGTGGGCGCGGGTTGCTGCGACGGAGCGGGAGCGGACTGCTGCGACGGCTGCGCCGCATCGGTCGCCTGAGGTTGCGCCGGCGGTTGCGAGTCGGTCGCCTGTTGAGCGGCGGCGCTAACCGTAACCAGCAGAGCCGCAGTGAGAATCCAATTCGAAGTGCGCATGACTCTTTTCTCCAAGTTCTTGTGACCCAAGTTCAAAAGTTCCTGACAGCCAAACTTACTTCGCCAAAGCCTTTAGTACGCCAGCTGGAACATCACGTGTACAACCGCCGTGGAATCGACTGGCTGGCTGTAATGCAGAGCTGGTTTGAAACGGATCTTGTTGGCGGCGGCGATGGCGGCTTCATCCAGGCCGTGGCCGAGACCGCGGACTACCTTATTGACGTGCAATGTGCCGTTCGCCCCGAAACTCACTTCCAGCAGGACTTCGCCTTGGAGCTTTAGGTCGCGGGCTTCCTGCGTATAGACCGGATTCGGCTTGTAGGTAATTTCCACCGGAGTCGTAGCCGGGCCCGTTTCGGCCTGCGCGATCTTCGGTCCCTGATGAGCAACCTCTTGAGATCCGAAGCCGCCAGTCGCGATTCCGCCCTTGCCGTTGCTCCGGCCGTCCCCTTTGCCAGGAGTGGCAACACCACTACCGAAATCTGCGCTGGCGACCGTACCCTTAATTCCTTTGGCTCCGCCGGAGCCGTTGCCTTGTCCGGGGCCTGCGGGCATATCAAACGATCCCATCGCGGCAGCGTAGAGCTTTGCGCCCTGCTTGCCCGTGCCCGGCAATCCGTTGGGATCGCCGAATCCTCCAGTCTGTACCTTTTGAATAGGAGCGTTCACCGTCGGGGTCTGCGAACTTCCCGTGGAAGCGAAGTCCCCGGTGTGCAGCAACTGCGGACGCGCTCCGCCGGAAGTCATCTTGAGCTGGGGCGCGGTAAATTGATTCACCACGACCTTGGGCGCCTCGACCGGCTGCGGAAGTTCACGCCGAACCTCGTGCGGCACGATCAGCTTCGGCTGCTCGAGAACAGGAATCTTGACCGCCGGTAGCAGCTTGGCGTGCACTTGCGGCTTGGGCTGGACCGGTGGCGGCTCGGGACGCAGCGACGGCATGGGAATGATTTCGGTCACGTGATACTGCGAGAGCTGCAGCCTCTCCGGCATCAACAGTTCCAGGTTGATGACGATGAGCAGCAACAACGCAACCACGCCATATGCCGTCGCGACGGCCTTCTTATTGACCTTCGGTTCGGGCAGCAGCCCTAATTGAAATCCACGATTACCCGCCATGCAATTTCCTTCCATTGGGACCCGGTCGGGGAGACGCCGGGAGCTTGGAGACTTAAAAATACGAGAGATAGGACAGGGGGTAAACGTGTCAACGGCTCTTGACCTTAGGTAACCGGTGACGTTCCCTTTGGGGGAATCGTTCCAAAACGATTGGCGGACAGGCCATCTGCCCGAGCCAACCGACGCCTTCGGACGAAAGCGGGATCAAAGCCGGAAGAACCAGGAGGGGGAGCGGAGTGAGCGATGGAGAACCGTTCGAACGTGATGATTCTCGATTGCCATAGAGAAGTGCGGGTCTTAAACGTAAGGAAAGTACGTTTCCGAGTGCCGGGCTCTTTTGTGTTTGGCCTAGTTGTTCTCGCCTAGGTGCAAGCCCGTACCGTGATGTCGACTGAGGCCTAAGGGTTTCGCTCGATTTGCCCTTAGGCCGGGCTGCCGTAGTCTGCAACGACATGAAACAAACCTGTCGCTTCGTCGATCCGAGGTACTCATGAAAACTACATGCAAATTGTTATTGGCAGTACTGCTTTTGACGTTGGGCCTCTGGGCGCAGGACTCGGGAACTCAGTCGGGCTCCCAGCCAGCACCAGACAACACCAAAGTGAATCAGCGTGACCGGAACGCTTCTGATACGGCCGATCAGCAAAAAGAAAACCAGTCGGACCGCGAGCTGACACGGCAGATCCGGCGCGCCATCATGCAGGACAAGTCTCTTTCTACCTATGCGCATAACGTCAAGATCGTGGCGCAGGGAGGGACGGTTACGCTGAAAGGCCCAGTGAAGAGCGAAGAAGAGAAGATGGCGATCGAAAAGAAAGCCGCGGAAGTCGCGGGTGGTCCGGAGAAGATTCAAAACCAACTTGAGGTTGCCGCCGGAAAATAAGCGTCTTGCATCGTCGAGCAATCTGGACATTCATTCATAAGAACGGAAACCAAAGGAGGAGACATCATGGCAGGTAAGAACACGGCAGTATTTGGCATTTATCGCACTCGTGGCGATGTGGAAAACGCGGTCGATACGCTGCGACGTGAAGGATTCCGGAATACCGACATTTCTGTGTTATTTCCGGAGAACGAAGGGACCAAGGACTTTGCGCACGAGAAAAATACGAAGGCACCGGAGGGCGCGGCTACCGGTGCGGCGTCGGGGGCGGTGGTCGGCGGCGGGTTGGGATGGCTTGCAGGCATTGGTGCCTTGGCGATCCCCGGGCTTGGTCCGTTCATCGCGGCAGGACCGATCATGGCTGCCCTGGCTGGGGTCGGTGCCGGCGGTGCCATCGGCGGTTTGACGGGGGCGCTGATTGGCATGGGAATTCCCGAGTACGAAGCGAAACGTTATGAAGGTCGCGTCAAGGATGGTGGCATTCTGCTGTCAGTACACTCCGACGATTCGGATTGGACCAAGCGGGCCCGAGCGATCCTTGAGAGGACCGGAGCCGAGGATGTATCGTCTACGGGCGAAGCCAGTGCGGATTTCTCGAAGACGGACCGGCCAATGCGTCGTACTGCTTAGAAGTGTAATGAGCAAAATGAGAGCCCCTCGTTACGGCGAGGGGCTTTCCTTTTGAGCGGAGTCTCCGCGACGGTTTGTCGCGCTGCTTGCGAGCCATCCTGCTGTAAATGTCACAACGCTCCCGATCATGACCCACCAGGTCCACGGCACTTTGGTCCCGAGCCACAAGTAGAGCTCGATCCCGAATCCGCAGACCATTCCAACCATCGCGCCCGTTTGATTCGCTTTTCGCGTGAGCACGCCCAGCAGGAACGCGCCCAGCAGAGCGCCATAAGCCACGGAGGCGATCTGCAGTCCGACTTCGACTACGCGCCCGGCCTTGTGCAGGGCGATCACGGCCAGCCCAAAAAGAACGAGAGCCCATAGCAGGGTGGCGAGACGTGAAAGTTGCATCTTCTTTTTCTCATCCGCCTGAGGGTTCACACGAGCATAAAAATCCATAATCGCGCTCGACGATAAAGAATTGAGCGCGGCGCTGAGGTTCGACATTGCGGCCGCCAGGACCGCGGCGATCAGCAATCCCGAGATTCCATGCGGCATGCGGCTGACGATGAACGTAGGATAAATCCGGTCCGCGCGCCCGAAAGTGGCGGAAGGCATGCGGTAGTATGCCCACAGCATGACGCCGACGGTTAGAAAAAGTGCAAACTGAAACAGGATGGCCAGGCCGCTGGAGATCAGCGCCATTGTGGATTGCCTCTGCCCGCGGGCGGCCAGCAAGCGCTGGACGATCAGTTGGTCGGTGCCATGACTGGCAGTTGTGAAAAATGTCCCACCGATTAATCCGGCCCAGAACGTGTACGGGATTCCGAAGCTTGCCCGGAAGTCGAATACTTGAAACTTACCTGCGGCGGCTGCAGCGGCGTGAATGGCGGTCCAACCTCCGGGAAC
>DATEHP010000220.1:0-21414 GCA_035279505.1 Candidatus Sulfotelmatobacter sp.
ATATTCCGTCTCAATTCGCACTCCAGCGGCCTGAAAATAGTCGACCTCCTTGATGCTAAGATGCCGCCCCGCATATACCGTAGGAAACATGCAGAAAAGCCTAAATGGATCCATTCCTGCGACCACGCACACATCGAGAAGCCCATCGTCCATCTTGGCCCGAGGCGCAACCTTCATCCCTCCGCCATATAAAGGAGTGTTAGCGATAGCGGCAATCAGAGTGAGTTGATCGCTGCGCGTAGTCCATTGGGCATCATGATCGCCACCGCGAATGTGAACCTTGGTCGGAAATGGTGCAAACGTAAAGATGGCCGGAGCAAGGCTCAGCGCATATCCCCCGTGCCCCCGCAGCCACCGCGGCATGCGGTTAGCGCGCTCGGCCACCGCGCCATCAAGCCCGACACCTGCCACGCAACAGTAGTAGTACCCGGTACCAGGTGACGTCCCACCGGCGCTGTCTGGGGAAGAAATAACCCCGAGGTCGATGGCCCGCAAATTATTCCCGCCGCCATAGAACTTTCGCCAGGCGGCCAGCGAATCGCGAAACCGCCGCAGCCCCAGCGAGCAAGCAAAATCATTCCCGCTTCCCGCAGGCACAATCAGCACGGGGACTGCCAACTTAACCAGTTGCCCCAGATGCCGGTGAATCGTGCCGTCCCCACCGAACAGAAGAATCACATCCGCCTCGCCCGCGCCCGGCACGCCCATACGCCACTCGACACCCTCATCTGCCTGGAATGGTTTCAGATCTTTGGCAGAACACCCCAACCCGAGAATCGTCGCCGCCCGCATATGCGCGGATGAGAGTAGCAGAATCCCCGAGTGGGAAAGAGGGTTTAATGTGGGGACAGCCGTCCCGGCTGTCCGCGGCGCGAAGCGCCGCCGGTGTTCTCAGGACCACGAAGGAGGTGCGAAGGGATTCACAAACGGCTTCTTCCAAAGCCACGGATATTGTTGCCACTCCCTGACCAAGCCTCGTCGAACAGGATTGTCCAGCAAGTACTGGATCTTGGCATCCAAACTCTCAGACGATCGCAGTACATGATCAAACGATTCAGGCTGCCAAACTCGTCCCTTTCTGCGGAGAGCGTTGTTAATCTTGTGAGCTGACGCTCCTTTCACCGCATCCATAATCTTCGCGAGCGAGAAAACTTCCATGGCTTCGCGATCGATCAGAGGAGTGAAGATCAAGTGAACGTGATCAGGCATGACGACCGCGACCTTGAGGTCGAGCGTCTTTTCGTGGTCGTGCAGACAACACGCGAGCACGATCGATCGCACGGGAGTTGGAAGAATCCACCGCCGATCAGTGCAAAATGTCACAAAATGCTGCCCGTCATCGACCTGAAGATGAGGCAACTGCCTGCGATAAAAAGCCTGAGGCATGAGGTTTATGTGGGGACAGCCGCCTTCGGCTGTCCGCGGAGCAAAGCTCCGCTGGTTTTGATTCTAGGGCGGCCTCGCTGTCTGGTTAGAGATTTTCGCGAAGTTGGGAAGAGCGGAGTCCAATTTGGGAATTTCCTTGCTGGCAGGAAAGGCGAGCTTCGCTCGCCCGGACAGCCGATGGCGGCTGTCCCCACAAAAAGCTACTCGGTTCTAACCCTCTCCAATGCATACAATCTTGGCCTTCCGGCCCAAGTTCGTCGGTATTTCTCCTGGCACGAGGGCTACAACTGGATCGCTAACAACCTGCTTAAGTAGGCGCACGGCCTTTTCTTTTATTTTCCTATTGGCCTCCGCTCGGGAAGGTACGAAGCCGGCTTCGAGCAGAAGCTTATCCAATCGCACGAGCTTATGCCTCATAGGGTCAATTGCCGCTTCACCCTGAAACTTCCACAGTGGGAAGTATGAGCTCTCGTCGCTGAGAAGATCTTTGCTACCTGCCAGCTCGATGTTCTTCAAAGAGACGGAAACCCGCTCTATTTCATCCGGAATACCGCCCCTCTGAAATTGCTTCGCCCAGTCCTCTCCAGCCTTCGCCGCTGCCTCCGCCGAATGAAAGTCCGCCACGATCCTCCGCGCAAGATCCTTCTTTGCCTGCATCGGATGCGCTTCGCGCTTCATCTTCTCGATCTCAGCCACCTGCACATCCGTCAGCAGTTCGTAGTAGCGCCACATCATCTCGTCGGAGATGCTCATCACCTTGCCGTACATCTCAAGCGGAGCCTCATGAATCCCAATCGCATTTCCCAGCGACTTCGACATCTTCTGCACTCCGTCGAGGCCCTCGAGGATCGGCGTGGTCAGCACGACCTGCGACTCCTGCCCGTACCCGCGTTGCAGTTCGCGCCCCACCAGCAGATTGAACTTCTGATCGGTGCCACCGAGTTCGACGTCAGCCTCGAGCGCCACCGAGTCGTATCCTTGCACCAGCGGATAGAGCAGTTCGTGAACAGAGATCGGCTTCTCTTCCTGAAAACGCTTGTGAAAGTCTTCGCGCTCGAGCAGTTGCGACACGGTGTACTTGGCCGCTAGCCGCACAAACTCGTCCGAACTCATCGGGCCAAACCACCGCCGGTTGAAATCGACAACCGTCTTCTCACGATCGAGAATCTTGAATACTTGCTCCTTGTATGTTTCGGCATTTGCTTCGATCTGCTCGCGGCTCAGCGGAGGCCGTGTCGCCGATCGTCCCGTCGGATCGCCGATCATCCCCGTAAAATCGCCGATCAGAAAGATCGCGGTGTGCCCCAGATCCTGAAAGTGCTTCAGCTTGCGCAGCACAACCGTGTGACCTAGGTGCAGATCAGGCGCAGTCGGGTCCATCCCAAGTTTCACGCGCAGCGGCTTCCCTGTGGCCCGCGACTTTTCGAGCTTCGAGCGCAGATCGCCCTCGCGAATAATCTCCGCCGCGCCCTTCTTCAGATAAGTGAGCTGTTCGTCTACCGGAGCGAAGTTTGACATGGGAACAGACATTATAAGGAATAGGCCGGGAAAGGCCGAATTGAGTTACGCAAAAGGTCGGTGCTGCACCGAACGCTTGTCATCCTGAGCCGCAGCTTTTGGCGGTGAAGGATCAACGCACTCCCGCCAGCTCCAGGGTCGTCGGTGTAATATGCTCAAGTATTTCGGAACCTTCGACCCTCAACCAGGAACTTGCCGCCCAGCACGCTTCTGATCGCTTCCGTATATGCGATATGTTCCTGCTCCAAGATCCTCGCCGCCAGTGTATGTTCATCGTCCGAATCAAGCACAGGGACGGTTTTCTGCACAATGATCGCCCCATGATCTAGCTCCTCGTCGACAAAATGCACCGTGCACCCGGACACTTTCACTCCGTAGGCAAACGCCTGCTCCTGCGCTTCCAAGCCCGGAAACGCCGGCAACAACGATGGATGAATGTTGAGAATCCTCTGCGGAAATTGCTGCACGAACCACGGCGACAGCAAGCGCATATATCCCGCGAGGCAGACTAAATCCACGCCATTCTGCTTCAGCGCGGCGACGACCTCGCGATCATGCTCCTCGCGCGGTTTGCCCTTGGAGGGGATGACCACTACATTCAGTCCGCGCGCCAGTGCGGTGGCTACACCCGGCGCGTCGGCCTTGTTCGAGATCACAACAGAAATTCGGGCATCCGGAATGCGTCCCGCATCAATGCTGTCCGCGATAGCGACGAAATTCGATCCGCGCCCGGAGAGAAGAATCCCAAGGGAGTGCATTATTTCAGAGTGTAGATTTCAGATTGCAGATTTTGTCGGCGCGACTCGCAAACAATCTGAAATCTACAATCTGAAATCTGCAATCTAGCTGTACGTAACTTTCCGCTCGCCCTTTATGATCCTTCCGATCGTGTACGCCTTCTCGCCCACGCGCTCCAACACCGATTGCGCCTTTTTGAACTTCGCCGACGGTACCACCAGGAGCATTCCCATGCCCATATTGAACGTCCGCAGCATCTCGTCCTGCGGCACATTCCCTAGTTGCTGCAAGTGCTCAAAGATCGGAAGTACCGGCCATGACCCCAGTTCGATGACCGCCGCCGTCCCCCGCGGCAGCACGCGCGGCAAGTTCTCGGTAATCCCTCCGCCAGTAATGTGCGCCATGGCGGCCACGCACTGCCCGTCAATCAGCTTCCGCATAGCCGGCCAATAGCTCTTGTGCGTGCGCATCAATTCGTTGCCGACCTTGTTCTTGATTTCGTTGACGTACGTCTCGGGCGAATACTTCGCCACCTCGAACAGCAGCTTCCGCGCCAACGAGTACCCGTTCGTATGCAGCCCGTTCGATGGCAGCCCAAGAATAATGTCGCCGATCTGCACATCTTTCCCGGTGACGATCTTCTCGCGATCCACCACGCCAACGATGAAACCGGCAAGATCGTACTCACCATCCGGATAAAACCCCGGCATCTCCGCTGTCTCGCCCCCGATCAGCGCGCACCCATTGTGCTTGCACGCGTCCGCGATCCCCTCCACAACTTTCTCCGCGATCGCCGGATCGAGCGTCCCCGTCGCCAGATAGTCCATGAAGAACAACGGCGCCGCACCCTGCACCGCAATGTCATTGACACAGTGGTTCACCAAATCGGCGCCGACGGTCGAATGCAGGTCCATCTCAAACGCAATCTTCAGTTTTGTGCCCACTCCGTCCACACTCGAAACCAACACCGGGTCGGTGTATTTCGTCTTATCCACAGAAAACAGCCCGCCGAACCCGCCGATCTCGCTCAGGACGCCGCGCGTAAAGGTCTTGTGCGCCAAATACTTGATGCGTTGCTTGGTGCGGTTCGCCCGGCTGATGTCTACCCCGGCATCGGCGTACGTGATCGGCGTCGGACTGGACGTGGGAGTCTTGGGCACAGCTTCTTCCGTTAGTTAGAAAAACTCTGCGTGGGATTAACGACTGAGCGCCAAACGAGCTACCTAAGGCCGCTCATTGTAACACGTTCGTAAGAGGCCTCTGCGGGCCACAGGGCGTAGGACATTTCAGATCGCAGATCTTAGATTTCAGATTTCAGCGCAAGCGCCCCATGGCCCTCTGCAATCCGAAATCTGCAATCTGAAATCGGCAATCGACAGAAAAGTACAACCTGTGCACACTTCGTCTGTTTCCGCGGACGCGCACGCCCGTTCACCACCGCATCCTGGAACTAGTGAGCGATGAAGTCCGAGAAGAAGTAGGCGAGAACTCCAAACAGCGCCAGCCCCGATAGCCCGTACGCCGTGAGCACCCATGCTCCGCGGCCTTCATGCTTGATCGTGCTGGTGGTGGTGGATGACTGCTCGGTAGGAGAGACGACAGGGGCCCGATCTTCCATGCATAACCTCCAACGGAAAGATCGTGGCGCAAGTACTTTATGCGTCACGGCTGCTCTCCGCGTCGCAGGGAGGCAGCACCATCTGACCCGCATTTTACCCCTATTTTGAGCGCAATAGAGGGAAAAATGTGATTCAAATCACGATCCTGTCAGTAAAATAAATTTGCGCGTGATGAAAGTGGCACAGGCGTCCTTCGCCGGCTATCGCGAAGGCCTCTGGCCCTCACACCAACCAGCACCTCGAAAGTCCAACGATTTCAAGACTCTCGCCGCAAATCGCCTCCCCGATCGCGTTCTCTAGCATCCCCTCACCATGGGATAATGGCTAGGGCCCATTCTCAAACCTATGCGTGATCGCCTTCTGATCTTCTTATTTTCCAGCGCGCTGATCGCCGCCAACGCTCAGCAGTCGACCCCACCGCCTCCCGACCAATCCACGCCGAAAGCGCCAGGCACTGCGCCGCAGTCCACCAGCAGCGGCGACAAGTCGGCTGGAACTCCGGCACCGGCGCCCAAGACCGAAGACAAGCACGACTACACGCAGGAATCCTTCGTCATTGAGCAGATGCATTCCCGATACCGCTTCGAAGCCGACGGCACCGGGCGCAAGGAAACTACCGCTCGCATCCGCGTCCAAAGCGAGGCTGGCGTGCAGCAGTGGGGGCAACTGCTTGAAGGCTACAACTCCGCCAATGAACGAGTCGAGATCCCCTATGTCCGTGTATTAAAGGAAGACGGCACTGTTGTGAAGGCGGGTGACGACGCAGTGCAGGACCTCAGTGCTCCCATCGAGCGCGAAGCTCCCGTGTATACGGACTATCGTCAGAAGCACATCACCGTTCCCGGCTTGCGGCCCGGCGAAGTCCTCGAATACGACATGGTCACGGTGATCCACACACCGCTAGCTGCGGGCCAGTTCTGGGCTGAATACGAATTCGACAAGAGCAACATCGACCTCGACGAAAGTCTCGACGTCGATGTACCGGCGGGCCGCTCGCTCAAGTTGAAGTGCAAGCCCGGCATGGATCCCAAGATCACCGAGGAGAACAGCCGCCGCATTTACCACTGGGCGAGTTCTCATCTGGAACGCGAAGACGACGCCAAAGACAAAGACAAGAAAAAGAAGAAGCATCGTCCTGATGACGACCGTCCCGACGTGCAGCTCACGACTTTCGAAACCTGGGAGCAGATCGGACGCTGGTACGCCAGCATGGAGAAAGATCGCCGCCTGCCCTCGGCCGAAGTGCGCGCGAAAGCACTGGAACTCACCAAGGGACTGAATGGCGATCTGGCCAAAACCGAAGGACTCTACGACTACGTCGCGAAGAACTTTCGCTATGTGAGTCTTTCCCTCGGCGTCGGCCGCTACCAGCCCCACGCCGCCTCCGACGTTCTGCACAATCAGTACGGTGATTGCAAAGACAAGCACACACTGCTCGCATCGCTTCTCGAAGCCGAAGGCCTTCACGCGGATTCTGTTCTGATCAATTCAAGTCGCAAGCTGGATCCCGACGTCCCCTCGCCCTCGCAGTTTGACCACGTGATCACCATGCTGCCGATGGGCAATCAGGAAGTCTGGATGGATACGACTAGCGAAGTCGCTCCCTTCCGCTTGCTCGCTTACACTCTGCGAAAGAAGCAGGCGCTGGTGATTCCGCCGGCCATGCTCTCGAATGCTCCCGCGCCGCATCTGGAAGAAACTCCTGCGGATACTCCCATGCCCGATACGGAGCACTCCGAGATCACCGGCAAGATTAACGAGATCGGAAAACTCGAAGCGCACGTTAACTACGAATTCCGGGGCGATGAAGAACTTCTGTTGCGCTCTGTCTTCCGCCGCGTCCCGCAGGCCAACTGGCAGCGCGTCGCCGAAAACATCAATTCCGGACTTGGCGGGGACGTCACCAATCTGAAGGTCAGCGATCCCGCCGCGACCACGGAGCCTTTCACACTCTCCTACGACGTCTCGCGCCTGAATTTTCTCGACTGGTCCAAGAAGAAGACGCAGATCGTCCTGCCGCTGGTGCAGTTCAACCTGCCCGACGTTGGCGACGGCGATGACAGCGACGTCGATGCCGAGCCTCTGAAACTTGGACCGAAAGCCGAATACTCCTACAAGATCAAGCTGCAGTTGCCCGAGAAGTATTCCGCCCATGCGCCCCTGGCCTTTTCCTTAAAGCGTGACTATGCCGAGTATCAGGCTACTTATCAGGTGGAAGGCAACACCTTTACCGCCGGCCGCAAGTTGACCCTGCGTCAGGATGAGCTTCCCGTCGCCCGCGCCACCGATTACGAATCGTTCCGTCGCGCCGTCGGTGCTGATCTCAATCAGCAACTCGCCCTTGAAAATGCCTCCGCCGGTGGCTTTGTCCCTCCCGCGGATATGAAGGCCGACGAACTCGTCGAGAGCGCCCGTGCCGCCGCCGATGCAGGCAACTTGACTGTGGCAGAAGCATTGCTCAAGCACGCCACCGAAATCGATCCCAAAAACAAGTTCGCGTGGAACAATCTCGGCCTCGTGTACCTGCAGATGCGCCAGGACGATCAGGCCATCACGGCCTTCCAGAAACAGATCGAGATCAACCCTTACGACGAGTTCGCTTACAACAACCTCGGCCGCACCTATTGGAACGACCGCAAATACGAGGACGCGGTCAAAGCATTCAACAAGCAACTGGAGAACAATCCGCTCGACAAATTTGCTCACGCCAACCTGGGCGCCATGTACGCCGAGTGGCACAAGTACGATCTAGCGGTCCCCGAACTGGAAAAGGCCGCCTCGCTGACTCCCGACAGCGCCGAACTTCAAGTCAGCCTCGGTGACGGCTACCTGAATCTCGGGCAGGACGAGAAAGCCCTTGCCACCTTCGATCACGCCGTCGAGCTCAACGCTACGCCGCTGGTCTGGAACAACATCGCCTATCAACTCTCGCTCAAGGGATCGCATCTCGACCGCGCCCAGCAATACGCCGAGTCCGCGGTCTCCGCAACAGCCGCCGCCCTGCGCAACCTTTCTATCGACCGTCTCACGCAAAAGGATTTGTCGCTCGTCCCATCGCTGATCGCTTACTGGGATACGCTGGGCTGGGTGCAATTCGGAGAAGGCCATCTCGACAAAGCCGAAAAGTACATCGCCGCGGCATGGGAACTCGGACACCACGGCGAAGTCGGTGATCATCTCGGCCAGATCTACGAGAAACGCGGTCAGAAGGATTTGGCAGTCCGCACCTACGCGCTCTCGATGAACGGCCTCCGTCCAATTCCGGAAACCAAGACCAGGTTGGCCTCACTCGCTGGAGGCGATGCCAAGGCCGACGCCGCCGTCGCGAGATATAGAGAAGAGCTCGAACACCTCAGAAGCATTGATCTCGGAAAGGCCAAGGGAACCGGCAACGCCGATTTCTTCATCTTGTTGAGCGGCGGCGCCGGCGAGAAGGCCAAAGTTGATGCCGTCCGGTGGGTGAGCGGCGACGAGAAGCTGAAATCCTACACCGAGGCTCTCCGCACCGCCGACTATCACCTCACGTTCCCCGACGACACTCCGGTAAAAGTCCTTCGCCGCGGAACGCTGTCATGCTCCATCGCCAGCGGCCCCTGCAAATTCGTCCTGACGTTGCCCGATGATGTGAGAACGGTAGACTAACCAAGCCGAATGAACTCATGAACTCATGTGGTGACAGCCGCCTTCGGCTGTCCCGCAAAGGCGAAGCCGAGCGGCCGAGCGCGACTTTTGAAAGCTAGGACTTTGACTTTCGCCGGAGCAGCGGTACTTACCCCCCGCACGCCGCTGTATAGCTCACCCCTGCCGGCATTCGGTTCGCCATCGAAGGTTTCCCCACAGCCTGCACGAACAGTTGATAATTCCCCGGCGGGATCGCCAGGCTGCACATTTCAACTGCGTGAATTCCAACCCCGAGATCGGTAAGTTTTGTCAGGCTCTGCCCGTCTTTACTGGCATACACGGTGTAGTGATCCACCGAGCTCTCGTCGCCACTCGTGGTCCACTGTAACGTGCTGCCGGATAGGGAAGCCTGAAGTGAGAAGCAACTGTCGATCCCCGATTCAATCTCCGTCCCCTCCTCATAGTCATTCCACGTGACCAGCTGTAGATAAGGCAGCTGTCTTCCGCTGTTATAAAGCGAATTTACCTGTGAGAAGGTTTGCAGCCAGGTCTTGCCGCACTGCTGATCCATGAAGCGACCCGAGCCCCACGACGCCAGCTTGTCGTTGAACCCTTTGTAGGCCGCCCCCATGGTTTCCTTTTGTGCAAAGGTCAGACCTGTATCGTAAAAACTCGTGAGATAGCCCAACCCGTAGTCGGTCGCCGACGGCATCACCCACGAATAGCTCCCGTCACTCATGGCGTGAGTGAAGCCGCCATCGTCCTGAAATATGAAGCGCGGCGGTGTCTTGAGCTGTCCGTTGGCCTGCTCCCAGTCGACCGAGTACTGATAATCGATATTGAAATTTGTGACGATCGGCTGTCCGCCGATGTTCAGGTATGCACTCGACGGAAAATAGTTCTTCTCCACGTATTGCAGCAGATTCACCAACACCTGTTGCGGAGAACAGCCGTTGCAAGAATTCGCCCCAATCGCTCCCGCGTCGATCATGATCGAAAAGGAAAAGCCGGAATGCTTTTCCGCCTCGTGCATCACCAACTGGGTGGCTTGATCAATGGCGTTGTTGTTCGGCCCATACCAATCGACGATCACGCCATCGATCCCGCGGCTGATCATGTCTTCGATCTGCCGCTTTACCTGCGCAGGATCATTCGAGTTGTATCCCACATTCATGTGGTTGGACTGCCCGAACCATAGCAGCATTTGCGCCAGCACCTTGGTATTAGCGCCCGTGTAGAGCAGTGAATGAACGTTGACCTTGCTTACGTTATTCGCGCCCAGGTTGCCATTTCCCTGGTTCACGAAATTGTTCGCAGCGCTCGTATTGTTCGCAGTCTGAGCGCTGAAAGAAGTTGCGGTGTTGGTGTTGGTGGTGAGGTTGAGGTTGGATGAATTCCGGCTCGAGCCACAACCCGCCAGACACACTGCTAGCATGAAAACAACAAATATTGTTTTGAACGACACGTCACCCTCAAGACAGAAGTAAGCTGGGTCTTGCTTCGTTCTTGGCCAAATTCAGGAACGCGGCAAGCGCGCTGGGATTTCCTCGAATCGGCGGAGGTCGAACCTACGAGCAGAGCCTATAGACAATAGGGAGATTAGTGTAGATATCAGCAGTGCAGGAACCGTTTCGAAAGTTCAAGAGCATCGCTTTGGTCGCGCTGTGATCAGGGCCGCGTCCTCCGCGGTGCGATCAAATCGGGTGGGATGGGTTCTGCTGCGTTAGTCTTTAATTTGTCGATCAATGTCCGTCCTTCATTTTCCTGCTCCTGCAGAATTACAGGCTTCAGATCCAATTGCTCCAAGTAGCGGGCGACGGCCTCTTTTGCCAAATCGTCATGAACGACCGGCTTCTCCCGTTCGCCGGACGGAAGGTCACGGCGAGCGGCAAGGTGTTTGAACGCGGAGGATCGTCCGCAATCGTGATCGAGAAGATTGAAGCGCAGAAGTAATCGGGAGCCTGGTTTAGCCCCCTTAACAAGCACTAAACGGACTTACTGGCCTGCGGTCTTGTCCAGCTTGCTGGCCATCTTCACGCCGCTCAGGCCGTCGACGTACTTGGCGATGCCGTGATAGAGGGACTCGGCGATGCGCTGGCGGTATTCGCTGGTTTCGAGACGGTGCTCGTCGGCGGGGTTGGAGACGAAGGAAATTTCCGCCAGGATCGAGGGCATGTTCGCGCCGATCAGAACGATAAAGGGAGCCTTCTTCACGCCGCGATTCCGAATCCCGGGACTCTTCGCAGCCAAGCCGGTATGCAGTGACTGCTGTACATCAGCGGCAAACTCGCGGGATTCCTCAATTTTTTCCTTCAAAGCAATCTTCTTCACCAGATCCTGAAGTTCGTAGATCGACTTTTCGGAGACAGCATTCTCGCGCGCCGCAACTTCGAGCGCGTCCGGCGAGGAAGTGAAGTTCAGGTAGTAAGTCTCCACCCCACGGGCCGCTGAGTCGTGGCTGGAATTGGCATGGATGGAGATGAACAGATCTGCGCGCTGCTGGTTCGCAATCGCAGTGCGCGTCTCGAGCGGGATAAACGTGTCGCTCTTGCGCGTGTAGACGACTTCGGCCCCCAGGCGCGTCTCCAGCATCTTGCCCAGCCGGCGCCCTACTTCGAGCACCAGGTCTTTCTCCTTCAAGCCGTTGGGCCCGATGGTGCCCGTATCGTGCCCGCCATGGCCAGGATCAATGACGATCTTCCCGATCTTCAGCCCCAGCGTCCGAATTAGGGAACGGTCACCACGGGCCGTTGGTTTGGCCACGCGGATATCCAGGTCTGAGTCTTTCTTGCTGGCGTTCAGCCGCGACGATGATTTCCCCCTCCGCTGAGCTACCGACGGGACATCATTCATTGCCGTCTCGGCCGGGGATTCATCGTCCTCTAAGGTACGGCCCTTATCGCTTTTACCTTTTGTCCTGGAGGAAGAATGCGGAGCGCGAGCTTGGCTCTTTGCCGTGGTCGACGAGGCAGTGTCATCATCGTCATCGTCGGCTTCTACGATGACCTTCTTCACCTGCGGCGCGGTTGTCTTTGCGAGCTCGGCATCTTTTACTGAGTGGGTATCCGGAGCCTCATCTTTGGCGGCCGCCTTCTGATCGTGAATCTCTTCCTTCTTGGTCACCGGCTTCCCCGCCAGCGCCTTCATGTCCGCCTTCACGACGGGCTGAGGGACATGCGCTTTCGCCCCCGCCTGCGGAGGCACTTCCACATCCGCCAGCGTGGCGGCTTCTTCTTTCGTCAGCTTCGCGTGCGCGATCTTATCATTCTTCCCGTGAATATCAATGATGAGGCGATATGGGTTCGGCAGCAGGAACGCCTCGTAGGTGGAGAGATCATCGACTTCCAGCACCACTCGCGTGCGTCCAGGCTGAAATTGGGCGACACGGATCTTCTTCAGAAAGCCGTCGTCCACTTCGAAGGTTTTTCCCACCAGTGTGGAGGCCAGCTTGGTGTCACGCAGGTCAAAGAAGATGCGGTCGGGGTGAGAAATACGCTGCGATCCGAATTTCACTTCGCTTTCGAGGTCGATCGCAACCCGGGTGTAGTCGGGTGTCGACCAGTGGCGGATCGCAGTCACGCGCGGCAAACGATGCGGATTGGATTCGGAACTCTCCGAGCTGGCAGCCTCATCCCGGCTCTCAGTTTCCTTGGTTTCGGGCTGCGGATCGCTGGCGGTTTGCGCCGTCGTCTTTTGCTTGTCCCCAGACTTGTCCCCGATGTCTCCACCTTGTCGTGCTTCGGTCTTCTTCTCTGGCTGCGCGTCTATCTCCGCCTGCGCCTTCTTCTCGATCGACTCTTTCTTGAGTTCGACAATGGCCTGATGCGCATCCTCAACCAGGCGGTTGCGTGGATAGAGCTTCAGAAACTCTTCAAATGTGGCCCGCGCCTGGTCGGGATCGTCCAGATCGTCCTTGTAGATTTCACCGATGGTGAACAACGCGTCGCAACGATATTTGCTGCCGGGATATTCCTTGCGCAGAAACTTGTACTGGGCGATCGCGGAATTCAGGATCTTGTCATCTTCGAAGTGCCGGCCCATCTCGACCAGCGTTTCGGCCACTGCAACTGAGCTGGGATCGGCCTTGCTGGAAGTCGGTGCGCCGTAATAGACGTTGCGATAGGCGTTGAGAACCCGCTGATAGTCGCGCCGGGTGCGCTCGGCCGGGGGGCGCCCGTTCAGGGCTTCCCGCATCCGCTCGGCGACAGCAAAGTGGTCCCGCGCCCAGGCTTCGCCGTGACGTGGTCGGGCGTGCGCCGGCATCACGGAAAGGGCCGCCATGAACAGCAGCACTCCCCAGCTGGATCCGCGTAGGGTCAGGGTCACTTTCAAGCTCAATCCGTTGTCATCCTGAGGCAGACGTCCTCTTGTCTACCGAAGGACCTTGGGCAAGCCACGCGTCGCGTTCTTTGCGACGCAACCAACACGCGTTAGGCTCGCTTACTCATTCCATCATCACGTCGTTTGCAGTTGAACTGCCTGGGTACCTGAGAGAATTCAAAAATACAACTTGGGCGCCCCATTTCTCGCCGCCTTTGCGAGAAGTGGGAATTCCGGTGCTTCTCCCTGCCTTTACAGATGCCGTCAATCTAATCCGTGTTGCTGATGTAAAGCACGCCCCGCTCATCCCGTTGAACCTTCACGGGATCGCGGCTCGCACCGGTCTGCGAAAGATCGAGGCCTCCATAGTAAAGATGCGTAATCTTCCGCACGTAGTCCTGGGTTTCGGCATAATGCGGAACGCCCGCACTGCGCCGAACCGCTCCCTCGCCCGCGTTATAAGCCGCCAACGTCAAATTCACATCGCCGTTGTAGTTTTCCAACAGGTACTTGAGATGCCGAACTCCGGCATCAACATTTTGCTGTGGGTCGAACGGGTTCTTCACTTTCAACTCGCGAGCGGTTTTGGGCATCAGTTGCATCAGCCCCATGGCGCCCGTGCGCGAAACCGCGTTGGAGTTGAAATTCGACTCCACTTTCACGACCGCCCGCACCAGGTTGGGATCCACGTTGTGCCGGGCGGCGGCCATTACGATCGACTGATCAATCTCTTCCGCCGAAGCATGATGTCCGTGAGAATTTGCCTCAAGAATCTTGGCGTTTGCCGACTGCACCGATTCGCGGCCGTAATATTGGCTAACCTCGGCGGCTGCCGAGCGCGCGGCCTTGCCTGATGCCGTGTTGGCCCCGGGTACGGGCTTCCACCGATTTTCTTTGCTGCTCCAGTACGCCAGGTAGGAGCGCTTCACTTGCGGAGATGGGGCAGCTTGACGCTCCTTAGCCGGAGCATCTTCGTTCACATAAACCGTGCGGCCGTGCTCTTCCGTGGTAGCGATGCCGTGGGAGGTATCGCTACCTTCGGCGGCGCGCGCCACCGTCGTCGTCAAAGTAAAGGAGGTCGCGAGTACAGTCGAAGCCGTCAGCATCCAGGTTAGTTGCAGGCGCTTTCGCATATCCGGGCCGTGTCCTTTCACCAATCCTTCGCTGGAAGGCGCGACCAGACAAGCTACGCCCTCCCGTGCTCTACCCGGAACCTGTACGGAGAACGATCAACCAGAGTAGGACGATTATAGGCGGGGAGGCCAGGGGCGACAATCTCTCCGAAGGGTGTAGAACCACCGGAGTAATTTGCGGCAAACGATTGAAGAACAAGCGGATTACGGCACTCCAAGTGTGTGGTTGTGGCATCGGAGGTAACCATTCCAGTGGTTACCTCGAGCCGGCGTGCTAGGTGGATCAAGGCCAATCAAGACGGATGCCAGAGGCCCACGATCATTCTGATCGCGACTATTCTGATTAAGATGAACAAGACGAATACTCGCGCCGAAAGGAACTAGCCTCTAGTGGTCAAGACAGACCCAGCATCCTCGGGCGCCGCGGTCGCCCTGGAGGATGATCCGTTTTACCGTTCCATTTGTCCGCCCTATGAAGCGAACCCAGCCCGCCGCCGGGCCGTGCTGGCAAAGTATTTCGATTACTCCATTCAAGAAGGGCGGGAACTCGGACGCTGCGTTCATCTCGCCGACGAAACATGTGGGGTTGCGGTGTGGCTGTTGCCGCAGTCTCAAGATCTAGAGACCCAAGCGGTCGAGCGAAAGCGCACTTTTCTGCAGGCAGCCCTCAGTGCCCAAGGCTACGCGAATTATTACGGGATCATAGAATTCATGAGCGCGAAGTCCGCGACCGTGGTCGACGATGCCGCCTGGTATCTCTCGATTGTCGCGGTTGATCCCGTCGTTCAGGGTCAGGGACTCGGCCGCAAATTACTGGAACCGACAATCGTGGAAGCCGATCGCGGCGGCGCCACCTGTTACCTCGAGACGTTCAGTCGGCGAAGCCTCCCGTTTTACCAGCGCCTCGGTTTCGCGGCTGCAGCGCGATTCACAGAGCCCACCACCGGCGCGGACTATATGGTAATGATCCGCCTGCCCCGAGAACGGATATGACCAGACAAGTGGCTCGGTTTGCCCCTCGGCAACTCGGTGGTGTGGAGCGGCATAGAATCTGCACCATGAAAAAGATCTCCTGGCAGCTCTCGACGTGTAATCGCCTCGATTTCGTCAATCGAGGTTTGGCCGACGGCTTGTCCTTAGCTTATTGTTATTCCCCTTGAGCAACCAGCTTGCATCGAGCTTGCATCGAGTCCATTCAGTTGGGGCTGTGCCGATATCACCCTCTACCTATCTAAGTTGAGGTCAACAGTAAGGAGATCATAACCATGCTCAGATGCTGGTTAGCGGTTCTAGACGCGGCAGTTGTTCGCCGTGCGAACGGGGTAGAATCCGTGACTCCACACAGAAGGTAGCGACATGAAAAAACTTCGTAGGTTGCCGTCTATTTCTACTCCACTGGCTAAGTGCGCAGCGAAAGACCGCACTTCACCCCGCACGGCTACCCGCTTCGTCCTGACTGGAGGAATCGCGATGCGGGTTGCGCTGTTGGGCTTTACTTTCTTGACGTCCACTCTTTTTGCGGAGGAGACGTCAAAGGGCGAGGTCTTTGGCGGATATCAGTTCGCCAGGTTCAGCGACGGAATAGCCGTGAAGGACTTGAACGGCAACGGCTGGGACGCTGGGTTCGCCTATTATTTCTCCCGCTGGCTTGGAGCCAAAGCGGATTTCTCTGGCTCCTATGCAACCGACGATACCTCGTCTGGTCTTCCCTTTCGCGTCACCAACTACACCTACACATTTGGGCCCGTCATTTCGCCAAGAAACCACAGCCGCTTCGATCCCTTCGGACAGTTTTTGTTTGGCGGCTATCACGAAACTCTCGCTGGATACCCCAACTCAGACAGAGGCTTCGCCATGTTGGCCGGAGGAGGGCTCGACGTGCACCTTCGTCCTAATCTATCGTTGCGCGCAACCGAAGTGGACTGGCTCTATACTCGTCCGCCCACCTCCGCCACATTGATCAAGACGAACAACTTGCGCGTCGTAACCGGTGTCGTGTTCCGCTTCTAGCCGCTCCGCGTCCGATGAGAGCGCCGCAGGTGTCGGCACAGGTTCCACCTACTTCTCCAGTCCCGCCGCAAACGCATCCAGCGACAACGAGCGCAGCAGATTCCTCCGCATCCCGCGCTCGACCTCTGCCAGGCGATCCGACGCCGCGGTAATCCACGCGAAATCCGCCGACTCCGCCATCCGTTTCAATTCCACCGCGATGTCAGTGTTGCGAATGAGTTCCGGCGCGCCTGAATCGATGAACACCAAATCCCGCAGCAACGAATAAAGCGTCCGGATCAGTGCCTCAGTCTTCTCGCGGCCCTCGGCTCCGGGACGATACGACTCCGTGATCTTGAACAACTCGCTGTGCTCGCCACCGCGCAACGCCGAATTCAGAATCGCCAGTCCATGCTGACGGGCCGCCGCATAAGCCTCGAGATCGAAACCGCGCGCCCGTCCCACAGCTCCATCGCACAGCCGAGCCACCAGTGCCCTCTGCGCCGGCTTCCACTCCGGATGATGTCTCGCCAGATCGCTTTCAATCTCCCCGCCGGGCAGCGCCGCCAGTGTAAATGTCATCGAACGCGACCGGATCGTCGGGAGCAGTTCCCCCGCATTCTCTGTCAGCAGAAAAATCGTCGCAAACTCCGGCGGTTCCTCGAGCACCTTCAGCAGTGAATTCGCCGCCTCCTTCATAAATGCCGAATCGGTGAAGATGTAAACCTTTTCCTTGCCCTCCGCCGGGCGGTAATAGATCGTCTCGATCACGCGTCGCACTTGATCGACTTTGATCATCATCTGCGGCGGATCCGGCGGGATGATCAGCACATCGGGATGCGTCTGTACCAGGATGCGGGTTTCTTTCTTGTCGGTCTCGCGCAGGTTCTCGCGCACTTCGAAGGCCTCGGCAAAACGTGCATCCAGATCGCACGCCTGAGCAATGCGCCCGCAATTCGCGCACGTCCCACAAAAATCCGGTAGCCCATCGGTCGTCGTGGGATTCAAACAGTTCAGCACCTGCGCCAGCATCAGCGCCAGGGTGTACTTGCCCGCACCTCGGCCTCCAGCCAGCACGACCGCGTGAGGCAAGTGATCCCGCGAGATCATTTCGCGCAAGCGATGGACGGTCTCCGAGTTGCCGTGGAAATCAGAAAAGGGCATGCCATGAGGATAAAACAAACCGCCACCGATACACAGAGGCGCCATCAGAAGGCCCAAGAACACCCGCATGCGTATGACAATAAAGGAGAGTCCCACGACCAGCCGGAACGGACACAACCACACGGGAAAGTACACAACAAGACCGGGTCGGCCACGATAACATCCGGAATGCGTAGCACAATACCGGGAAGGGCACGAGTTCCACTCGTGCTGCCAAAACCTCCTGTTCCTCTGCGCGCTTTAGCGCCTGAGGGTTGGCTTTTCGCTACACAACCAATCTGCTAGATAATTGGACCTGCCAGCCACGCCACAATGACGGCGCCCAACACAAGGGGAACTCCGATCCCGAAGACTGCCACCTTCCAACCGTGCACCCATCCTTCACGCAACATCCTGAACGTAAGAAGACTCATTACTGGCAGATTAATCAACACCGCAGTCACTACACCGGGCGCATATCCACGAAACAGAATCGCCGCAGGCACGTGAGGAACAAACACGTTCGCCAGCATGGCAACAATGTACCCGAATGTCAGGTAAGCCCAGATGCTCTCGGGCCCGTTACGCGCACTGAGATAAGTCACCCCGAAGGCCGCGACCGTGAACACAACCAATGCAGCACAAATCCCCGCCGCTCCCGGCGGACGCACCTGCAATTGCGCCGCGTGGCCTGCGCTCCAACCCGGCATCCAGATCGCTTCTTCAGCGTTATGCAGCGTGACCGCAATCGGAAACAACCATTGCAGCCTCCTGAAGGTCATTGAGTCATGACCTCCGCAACCCGCAACACCCGCCGACGGCTAACGGACATGGTGAATTCTCCTGGCCGCGCCGGCCAGCGCCAATTTGCCGAAAACGACTTCCACAATCTTTTGGTGCGTCTGTCCAGGCGTGCCGCGTGCATCGACGATCACCACGCGTGCGGGTTCGCGCTTCGCGATCGCCAGGTATCCCTCGCGCACGCGACCAAAAAAAGCTCGGGTCTCCTGCTCAAAGCGGTTTTCATCGTGACTGCGGGTGGAAGACTTGGAAGCACGCTGATTGCGTCTCCGCGCTCGATTCACGCTCGCGCGCGCATTCGAGTCCATCAGCAGAGTCAGATCGGGCTGCAGATCCCCGCACAGCACCCGATGCAACTCGCGCACAGCGTCACTGCCCAGGTGCCGTCCGCTCCCCTGATAGGCTTCGGTCGAATCCGTGAAGCGATCGCACAACACGATCGCGCCGGCCGCCAGTCCGGGTTCAATCACTTCCGCGATATGCTGGGCCCGCGAAGCGAACATCAGCGCCATCTCGGCGAGTGGGGTGAGTCCCGCGGTGCCTGAGTCCAGCAGAACCTTGCGGATCTTCTCCGCCGTCGGAGTGCCACCGGGCTCGCGCGTCTCGATGACTTTGTATCCGCCGTCGCGCAATACCGCGGCAAGCTTCCGCATCTGCGTACTCTTTCCTGTTCCGTCGAGCCCTTCGAAGGTGATGAATTTCCCGCGCCGCGACATTCAGCGGAAATGATACCAGCGCGCCCGTTGTGGCCGCATGCGATCGTTTTTTCACTTGTCATCCTGAGCAAAGAGGTCGGCCAGGAAGTGGACGACCTCGCAGTCGAAGGATCCCTACGTCCCTCCTGCGACCCGGTGAGCTCTCTCAGTAGATGTACCAGCGCCGCTTTACCTTTCCTGTACCTCCGCTCTTCTCAACTGCTATAGTTCATCATTCCGCGACTTGGAAATGACTTCACAATCATCGAGGGCCTCGAAAGAATGAAAGTCTCCAGGATTTTGTGCGTTCTTTGCCTTCTCGTAACCTGTGTTAGCAGCCATGCCGCCAACACCCCCACCGTCACCATCGCGGTCGATGCGACCACCGCACCTCGCAAGATCTTCCACGCCACTCTGAAGATTCCAGCCACGCCCGGTGACCTTACCCTCTACTATCCCAAATGGATCCCCGGCGAACATGCACCCGACGGACCGGTCGTCGACCTCGCAGGCTTGTTCTTCAAAGCCAACGGCCAGACGTTGAAGTGGCGCCGCGACCTGCTCGATGGCTTCACCATCCACATCGAGGTGCCGCAAGGCGTCAGTGAAGTTCAAGCCGATCTCGACTTCCTCTCTCCCGCCACCTTCGAAGGCGGATTCTCTGCCGGCTCTTCCGCCACCGCCAAAGTCGCTATCATCAGCTGGAATCAGGTGCTGCTGTATCCCAAGGGATTCAAGTCGGACGACATCAACTACACCGCGTCATTGAAGATTCCCGAAGGATGGAAGTTCGGCACTCCTCTGCCCATTGCCAGCCAAAGCGGCAACGAAATCCACTTCGCTCCAGCCTCGCTCACGACCCTGGTGGATTCCCCGGTCATCACGGGCGAATTCCTGAAGGTGGTTCCTCTCGCGCAGGATCCTCCCACCGAGATGGACATCGCCGCCGACAGTGCTGCCGCCCTCGACGCTCCGCAGGAAGTCTGGGATCACTACAAGAACCTTGTTGATCAGGCGCAGAAGCTGTTCGGCGCGCATCACTACCGCGATTATCACTTTCTCTACACGCTCAGTGATCACGTTGCGCACTTTGGGCTTGAGCACCACGAATCCGACGACAGCCGCGTCGATGAACGAGCCCTGGTCGATGACACCTCACGCAAGCTCTCCGCCGGACTTTTGCCTCACGAATATGCGCATAGCTGGAATGGAAAATATCGCCGTCCCGCCGACCTCGCGACGCCCGATTATCAGCAGCCTATGCAGGACGACCTGCTTTGGGTCTATGAAGGCCTGACCAACTATCTCGGCTTCGTGCTCACCGCGCGCAGCGGCTTGCTCAGCAACAACCAGGACCGCGACGATCTCGCCTTGACTGCCGCCCAGCTCGACCACCTGCCCGGCCGCCACTGGCGCAATTTGCAAGACACCGCCGATGCCGCCCCGCAAATTTATTTCACGCCGCAGGCCTGGTACTCCTGGCGCCGTGGCACCGACTTTTACAACGAAGACACACTCAACTGGCTCTGGGTCGACGTCATCATCCGCCAGCAGAGCAAAGGCAAGAAGTCCATCGATGACTTCTGCCACCTCTTTCACGGCGCCCCGAGTACCGGACCGGCGCTCAAAACCTACACGTTCGAGGATGTGGTCAGCGCGCTGAACCAGATCGTATCCTATGACTGGCGTGGCTTTTGGACCGAGCGCCTCACCAATCACGGTCCCAGAGCGCCGCTCGGCGGCATCGAGGGCAGCGGCTGGAAGCTCATCTACGACGAGAATCCTTCAGAAATGCTAAGCAGTTCTGCCGGCATGTACCACTTCGTCCCCGCCGGATTTTCCCTTGGCCTGAACCTGCGCGACGATGGCGGCATCGCCGACACCACTGAAGGCGAAACCGCCGCCAAGGCCGGCATAGGACCCGGGATGAAAGTCGTCGCCGTTAACGGCCGCCGCTTCTCCCCGGAAATTCTCCGCGACGCAATCAGAGCCGCGAAGACCAGCACCACGCCGATCGAATTGCTGGTAGAAAACGCCGATTACTATAAAACCTACAAACTCGACTACCACGCCGGCGAAATGTATCCCCACCTAGTCCGCGACGAATCCAAACCAGACCTGCTGAGCGACATCCTGAAGGCAAAGTAGGAGAAGCCATCTTTAGAGTCATCTCAACAGAATTGTCATCCTGAGGAGGGCGCCAGCCGTCCGAGGGACCGTACGAAACTCGTATGGCAGCCATGTAGTATCCGAGACCGTAAACGCTGCCTGCAGTGTGGGCATTCCTATCCACAACATCGAACCTTCACGCCCTCGTACGGTCCCTCACGCCGGCTTCGCCGCCGTTCAGGATGACAAGCTCAAAACATCTGCTTCACAACATCACAACGCACATGAACTCCTGTTAGCATGTGTGCGTTCCCCACAGACTCCATGACCCGCAAACACGCT
>DATEHP010000221.1:0-12345 GCA_035279505.1 Candidatus Sulfotelmatobacter sp.
CCGATCGAGGTGTTCGCGCATGAACCGGAGATTCGCACGATGATCGAGCACAATCGCGGCGCGGTGGAGCGGCTGGCCAGCGTAGAGACGATTGCTTTCGTGGAGGATTCGCTGGCCAAGCGTGCCGGGGCGCGCAGCACCGCACGCTTCGACGTTCACGTGGTCTACGAGCGCAGGCTCGACGTTGCTAGCGAATGCGAGCGGCTGAAGAAAGAACTGGAACGGCTCGAGAGGGGCATCAGCAGCGGACAGAGGCAACTTGGTAACGACAACTTCCTGGCGAAGGCTCCGCACAACGTGGTCGAGAATTTGCGGAAGCAGCAGTCGGAAATGGCGGTGCTCAAGGAAAAGACTGTCAGCAAACTAAAGGAACTGGGCTGCAGTTAGTGGCTGGGCCGGCTGGTCTTCGACCTGGCCGGGACAGCCGAGGCGGCTGTCGCTACATGAGCTATGGACTTTAATTCACGGCGGCTTACGGCAATTCTGGAGAACGCGCTGCTCGAGGACCGGGCGACGCGCGATGCGACCAGCTATGCCTGCATCGATCCGAACCAGCGGGCAGCGGCGACCATTATTGCCAAGCAGGATTGCATTTTAGCCGGAATCGGATGCGTGGCGCGCATCCTTGATGTCTACGCTGCTCTCGACGGGGCGGTCACCGCGCACTACGAAGTCACGACGCACCCGGAGATTTTCGACGGTGTACGGTTGCGGCCGGGGCAGTCGGTCGCGGTGATCCGACACAACGCGCGCGTGATTCTTTCCTGCGAACGAGTGATCTTGAACTTTCTGCAGCGCATGAGCGGGATCGCGACCCTCACTCGCAAGTTCGTGGAAGCCGTTTCGGGCACGCGGGCTCGCATTCTGGATACCCGCAAGACTGCGCCCGGACTTCGCGTCATCGATAAATATGCCGTGCGCTGTGGCGGCGGGCAGAATCATCGTCTCGATCTCTCCGACGGCGTGTTGATCAAGAACAATCACATCACACTGGCCGGCGGGATCGCGCCGGCTCTCGAACGCGCCCACCGCAACCGGCGCGGTTCGCAGCCGATCGAGGTCGAGGTGAGAACGCTCGATGAGTTGGAAGTTGCGTTGACGAACGGCGCGGAAGCGATCCTACTCGACAACATGTCTCCCGAGGATGTGCGCCGCGCCGTGGAACGCTGCTCAAAACTGGAAGAGAGAAAGACAGGCGGCCGTATTCCGATCGAATGCTCGGGAGGAATTCGCCTCGAAAATGTTCGCGCCTATGCCGAGACCGGCGTGGATTTCATCTCCGTGGGACTTCTCACGCACTCGACACACGCAGCCGACATGAGCCTGCGCGTCGCCCCAGCTTGAAATAAAACTGAGAACCACAAAGGACGCAAAGGTACATGAAGGATTCGATTCCCTTCGTGCACCTTCGTGTCCTTAGTGGTTTAAGGTTCTGTAGCCGCGGGATTAAGCCCCGGCGATATTTCCGGATTTCCGAACGCGATGCACTTCTGTGCGCATTCGTACGTAAACCCGCGCTAGACTCGCGCAACGGAGGTCCTCCCCTTATGTACCCCTACGCTCGTTCACTCGCCTCGCTTTGTCTCATCTTTCTTGTCGTAACGGTTTCTCGTGCCGGCAGTCCTGACACAAAAGCACAGACGGCTCCCGCGCAAGGCGACTCTTCTTCAGCTGCAACCCCTGGCACAGTCAACATCAACGTCACGGTCGACGCGCTCAGCAACCGGCATCCCATCAGCTCGTACGTTTATGGAGGCGCGTATCCCCAGGATGCGCCGACTATCACCGACAGCGGTCTAACCGTGGTTCGCTGGGGCGGCAATGCGACCTCTCGCTACAACTGGAAGCTGTTCACCTACAACGCCGCGAATGATTATTACTACGAAGACTTCAACTACACCGAAATAGGAGATGCGGATTCCGCGAAGTTCATCACCGACGTGAAGAAGGCAGGCAGCCATCCGCTGATGACCATGGTGATGCTTCCCTGGGTGGCGCAAAGCGCCGAGAACGGATCGAACGGCCATTGGAGCTTCTCGGTGGCGAAGTACGGCGCGCAGTGCTCGGTCGACCCATTCAACACGGATGCGGGGAACGGCCTGAAGACGGATTGCAGCACTACGCTGACCGCCAATCCTAACGATGCAAATGTTCCCCTGCTCGACCAGGCGGGGACGAGCGATCCGGCTGGCAGCGTCTATCGCAATCAGTGGGCCTCGGCGCTGGCAACGGCATTCGGCAGCGCGCCTCACTTCTACGATATGGATAATGAGGTCGACATCTGGGGCGGCACGCACCGCGACGTGCATCCTTCGCCGACGGCATACAACGAAATTCGCGACACGTTTGTCACCGAAGCGCGCAACCTAAAGGGCTGGGACCCCAAAGCGCTGCGGTTCGGTCCCGTGAGTTGCTGCTGGTGGTTCTACTGGAATGGCGCGAACGGCAACGACAAAGGTGCGCATGCCGGAATCGATTTGCTGCCGTGGTGGCTCAATGAGGTCTACTGGGAAGATAAGCGCGACAAGACACGGTCGGTGGATGTCTTGGATGTTCACGCCTATCCCGATAGTCCCGACACTTCGACCTGGACCACGGCGCAGAAACAGGCGCTGGCTGCACGCATCTATCGTGATTATTGGGATCCCACGTACGTTAGCGAATCGGGTTCCATCAATCAAAATTGGGCGACGTTCATCCAGCCGAACAAGACGATCCCATTTCGGATTTCGCGCGTGCGTGCGACTGCGAACATGATTTATCCGGGGACGCCGATCAGCTTCACGGAGTGGAGCGCGGCATTTGCCGGAGAGTCAGATTTCTCGACCGCTCTGGGAGATGCGGATGCCTACGGCATTCTGGGCCGCGAGCGTGTGTATCTGGCATCGCGGTGGGTGGCTCCGGTGCCGGCGAATCCCAACTATCTCGCGCTCAAATTGTTTACGAACTATGATGGCCAGCATCACAGATTCGGCACCACTTCGATTTCCGACACGAACAATGGCGATCCGAATCTGTTCAGCAGTTATGCTGCGCTGAATTCGACTGGCACCGCGATGACCTTACTCGTGCTGAATAAAGATCCGTCGAACACGGATCAAGTGCAGTTCTCTTTCAATGGATTCACTCCGCAGCAGGTGACTAAGTACACCCTGTCGTCGGCGAGTCCCAAGCAGATTGTCGCTTCAACAACTTCGGCATGGTCTTCCAGCATGAGCTTCGCCGCGTATTCTGCGACTCTGCTGGTGGTGACCGGCACATCGCAGATGCCAGGCGCCGAATGGGACCTGAATCCGGATACGACGATGGTTGCGTCCGGCAGTAAAGTTACGCTAAGCCCCAAGATCACATCCGGAGCAGCCACGGTGACGCTAGGAACGCCAACCTCCGACAGCGGCATCAGCCTTGTGGTATCGCAGCCGACTCTGAGCACCGGGCACAGCGGAAGGATTACGGTGACCGCGGGCAGCACGCCAGGCTTCTATCACTACAGCGTGCCGAGTACGGATACCAACGGCGTCGCGCAGCAGCAAGCAGGTTGGATTCTTGTAGGAAATCCTCCAGCGACCCTTACGAAGACCGGCGACAACCAGAAAGCTGCGGCGGGCAGCCAACTCACCCTCAGCGTGACCTTGAATTCCGGGCAATCGGGCGGAAGCGCGTCGGGCGGGACGGTGTTCTTCACAGCCAGCGCTGGTACGCTCTCCAGCCGTATGGTCACAACGGACTCGACCGGGAAAGCGTCGGTCGTGCTTACGTTGCCTTCCAAGGCTGGAATGGTGCACGTGACGGCAGAGGGACAATACGCGCTTGGCCATCCGCAGGTGACGTTCACCGAGACAGCTCAGTAGCGCCGTATTTGTCGTTTGCGCGCGATTCGCAGATAATTCGGGCATCGGGAAGTCTGGCACAATTCGAGAGCAGACGACGCCCCGTATGACGGCGCCTCATGCTAGGCCTCATGGCAAGTCCGGGCCACAACAGCCCACCGATCTGCGGCTCGGCCACATCGTGAGTCTGTTGATGGAACATGCCACGGTTGTCGTCAGCGGGACGAAGATCGCCGAGGAGATCTCTTCGAGCCGCTCGGAAGTTTGGCGGCTGATTCAGCAACTTCGCGGCATGGGTGTCGATGTCGCGGGGCATCCGGCGACCGGTTACCAGCTGCGTTCGGTTCCGGATCTGCTGCTGCCGGAGATTCTTCGGCCGCTCGTGCGCCGCACAATTTTCGACGCGCAGCTTCATCACTTCTACAAGATTGGATCAACCAACACCGTTGCCATGGCCGCTGCCGCGGAAGGCGCGCCGGAAGGCAGCGTGTTTCTCGCGGAAGAGCAAACCGCGGGCCGCGGGCGTGGAGCCAATTCGTGGCAGTCTCCGCGATCGACTGGAATCTATTGTTCGGTGATCCTGCGGCCTGCGTTGCCGCCTGCCGACATTCTCGCCCTCTCTCTGGCAGTGGGACTGGCGGTGCGTGCGGCGATTCACGAGGTTGACTCCCGCCTTGAGGTGGATCTCAAGTGGCCGAATGACGTCTTGCTCAACGGTAAGAAAATCTGCGGGATCCTCACTGAAATGAATGCCGAGGCCACGCGCGTGCGTTACATCGTGGTGGGCGTCGGCATCAACGTGAATCAGGCGAGCTTTCCCAAGGATCTGCCGGCGACCTCTCTGCGGCTTGCAACCGGCAGCGAGTGGTCGCGCGTGGAGCTTGCCGGCGCTTTGTTAAAATCACTCGACCGCGAGTATCGGCAACTGATCGACGATGCAGACTCGAAAGAATCCATTCTGCAGCGCTTCGTGGAAAACTCCTCGTGGGTGCTGGGAAAGCGGGTCCGCATTGAAGAAAACGGCTCGGCCTTCGAGGGAACGACGGAAGGGCTCGATCCGCGCGGGTTCTTGCAGGTGCGAACGCCGCATGGGGTGCAGACAGTGTTGAGCGGGACAGTGAGGGAAAAATAGCCTTCAGCACTCGGCAGTTGGCATTCAGCCAATCCGAGTTCAGGATCACTGAGTACCGAGTGCTGAGCGCGAGAAGTCATCATGCTTCTGGTCATTGATGTAGGCAATACGAATACGGTGCTTGGCGTCTTCGCCAGCGTGGACAAAGTGCAGCCAGGAGACGCCGGGGATCCTCCCCGCTACGAGCGCCTCGTCGCGAACTGGCGGGTGGCGACCTCTCGTACCAGCACTGTTGATGAATACGGAGTGCTATTCCGCAACTTGTTTTCGATGGCGGGGCTGGAGTCGAGAGGCATTCACGGAATTGTGGTCTCGTCAGTAGTACCGCCACTCGATCCCGTGCTCCGGCAGGTTTGTGAGCGGTATTTCAATCTGCGGCCGCTGTTGATTGAGCCCGGTGTCAAGACCGGGATGCCTGTCCACTATGACAATCCCGCGGAGGTGGGCGCGGATCGCATCGTAAATGCGGTTGCGGCCTTCGACAAATATGGTGGGCCATGCGTAATCGTCGACTTCGGAACCGCCACGACCTTTGACTGCGTTTCGGCCAAGGGCGAATACCTGGGCGGCGTGATCTGTCCAGGGATCGGTATTTCTGCGGACGCACTATTTGAGCGTACGGCGAGATTGCCGCGGGTCGAGATCCGCAAGCCGGCGCGGGTGATCGGATCGAATACCGTCGGCAGCTTGCAGTCCGGCCTGTACTACGGCTACCTCGGGCTGGTGGATGGAATCCTGGAACTGCTGCTGGCTGAACTCGGGAATGAGACACGCGTGCTTGCAACCGGCGGACTGGGCCCCATGATTGGCACGGGCTCGAAGTACATCAAGCAAGTGGACGACTTCCTCACGCTCGAAGGGCTGCGCATTATCTGGGAGCGGAACGCCGTGGGGCGCGAGGCGGCGAAGACGGGTGCGAAGTCCGCGGGCAAAATCCCCGCGAGAACTTCGCCGCAGAAATCTTCGAATGGCGACGGAAAGGTTGGCGCTCCCGCGTCACGCCCCGCTCGCTGACCCACCGTGGAAAATTACTTCAATTACTTTACCGAAGTTGAGGAGCGCTACCTGCAGCGCCGCGGCGGAGGGCTGCTGCTTTCCACACTCGACTGGGCCCTGATTGAAACCTGGAAAGACGCGGGTATTCCGCTGGCCGCGGTGCTACGCGGGATCGATGCGGCTTTCGACAAGTACGATCAGCGTCCTTCCCGGACCAAGAAAATCAACAGCCTTGCGTATTGCTCGCAGGAGGTGCTGGCGGCGGCGGAGGAGATGAAAGAAGCGGCGGTCGGCACTGGGGCGGCGCCGGGCCCGGCTCGTGCGAATCAGGGATTTGAGCCGGAGACCATCTCCGCGTTCCTCGAGCGCAATGCCAACGAACTTGAAGCGGCGAAAATTCCCGAGACCGCTCAGTTGGCGCGAGTCGTCGTGTCCGATGCAGCCAGGACTGTGCGGGAACTGGCCGCACAGGCCGCTGGCAAATCATCCGGGCGCCTGGAGGATCTGGAGCGGCGCCTGACTGTGCTCGAGGAAAAGCTCTTCGCGGCATTACTCACTTCTACGCCAGACGAAGAGATCGTCAGCGTTCGTGCCGATGCAGATCGCGACCTGGCACCGTACCGCCGGAAGATGTCCGGCCCGCAGATCGATCAACTGCAGAAGCAGTATGTGCAAAAAAGACTTCTCGAAAAATACAGACTGCCCCGGCTGAGCCTGTTCTATATGTGATCGCCCGTGATCCATAAATTCGACGCGTTGATTCTCGGAGGCGGAGCGGCCGGCCTGATGTGCGCCATCGAGGCGGGCAAGCGGGGACGCCGCGTCGCGGTGCTGGAACACGCCGACCGGATCGGGAAGAAGATTCTGATTTCTGGCGGCGGCCGCTGCAATTTCACCAATATTCACTGTCAGCCCGAGAACTTTCTCAGCGCAAATCCGCACTTCGCGAAATCGGCTCTGGCGCGTTACACGCCTGCCGACTTCATCGCGCTCGTCGAGAAGCATCGCATTCACTATCACGAGAAAACGCTGGGACAGTTATTTTGCGACGGCTCGGCGCGAGAGATCGTCACCCTGCTGGAGGAGGAGTGCCGGAAGGCGCAAGTCAGCATCTTCCTGAACGCGAAGATTCGCGACGTGAGCCGAGGAGACCAGTTCAGGGTGCGAACGGCAACTGCCGAATTCAGTGCACCCGCAGTAGTGGTCGCCACCGGCGGCTTGTCCATTCCGAAGATTGGTGCAACGTCGTTTGGCTACGATCTGGCGCGGCAGTTCAAGCTCAAGATTCTCGAACCGTGCCCGGGACTGGTTCCCCTGGTGCTCGCGCAGCCCGATTGCTCGCGTTACTGCGACCTGGCAGGTGTTTCCGCCGATGTGATCGCCTCGTGCGACGGACAGCAATTTCGCGAGAAGATGTTGATCACGCATCGCGGGTTGAGCGGCCCGGGGATCCTGCAGATCTCCTCGTATTGGCAGAAGTCGCTTCCGGTGAGCATCGATTTAGCGCCAGGGCGTGCGGTGATCGATTCCTCGAGCGGTCCCAACGTGACCCGAAGCATGACCGCTCTCCGGTCAGAATTGAGGAAGATCCTTCCGACCCGATTCGCCGACCGCTGGCTGGAGCACCACGCCCCCGCAGGGTGGACAAATCAGGCACTCGCCGATTTCGAGCAGCAGGTACACGGTTGGAGCATTCATCCCTCGGGCACAGAGGGATTCGAAAAAGCCGAAGTGACCGCCGGAGGAATCGACACCGACGAACTCTCCGCGAAAACGATGGAATGCCGCCAAGTTCCAGGACTTTACTTCATTGGAGAAGTTGTCGACGTGACCGGACATCTTGGGGGCTTCAACTTCCAGTGGGCATGGGCTTCCGGCGCCGCTGCGGGACGAGCACTCTAAGCCGTCATTTAGAATCACCTCTTGCTCCTCACAATCGAAAAAATGATCTACGGCGGCGACGGACTGGCCCACCTCCCAGCCGACGAGAAAGGCCGTGGCAAAGCCGTCTTCATTCCGCTCGTGCTGGGCGGAGAGAAGACTGACGCCACACTCACGGAGCAGAAGCCGGGCTTCGCAAGGGCGCGGGCGGAATCAATCCTGGAGCCCTCCCCTCACCGAGTCGAGCCATGCTGCCCCTATTTCGGACGCTGTGGAGGCTGCCACTACCAGCACTCAAGCTACGAACATCAACTCGAGATCAAGAAGGAAATCCTGCGTGAGACCCTGAAGCGTACGGCCAAGCTGGATTTGTCTGTCGACATTCAGGTTCATCCCTCACCGGCCTGGAATTACCGCAATCGCTCTCGATTCACGATACAAACCATGCCCGAGTTCAGAGCAGGATATTTCAAGATGGCATCGCACGAGTTGCTGGCCGTGGAGGAGTGCCCGATCAGTTCGGCGCTGATCAACCGGGGCATCACCGCGCTCTGGCAGAGTGGCCGCGCCGGAAAAGTGCCCCCGGGAGTCGACGAGGTTGAGTTCTTCGCGAACGCAGAGGACACGGAGTTGCTGATAGAGGCTTCGGCGAAAGCGGATTCCCGCCGCGCCGCACTGCGAGCCTGGGCTGAAGATTTTCAAAGTTCCATGGCCGGGATCACCGGAGTGGTTGTCTTCCGGGAAGCTGCCAAAGGAGAACGCGGCGCGCAAGAGAAACTGCTGAGCGTGGGCGCCGATCATCTGGCTTACCGAACCGCACGGGCTGCCTATCGGGTAAGTGCCGGGTCATTCTTCCAGACCAACCGTTATTTGATCGACGAACTCGTGAAAATCGTTACGCAAGGGCGATCGGGCGAGCTGGCGCTCGATCTTTACGCCGGCGTGGGGCTGTTTTCCACAGCCCTTTGTGACATGCGTCACATCGTTTCTGTTGAGTCGTCACAGACTTCCACAGCTGACCTTTCATACAATTTGTTCTCGAACGGAGAGGCTGTCCGGGCCACGACCGAACAGTATTTATCCGAAGGCGCAAAGACGAGGCGGCATGGGAAGGGCGCAGTTCTCCCTCATCCTGCGTATAAGCCCGCCCTAGCGGTGGTGGACCCGTCTCGTAGTGGCCTGGGAGAACGCGTGGCGCGCATGTTGGTGACCTTGGGCGCGCCACGCGTTGTCTATGTTTCATGCGATCCGGTAACCCTGGCCCGCGATCTGGTGGTCCTGCTGGCAGGTGGATATCGCATCGAGCAGGTTGACCTGTTCGATCTGTTCCCGCAGACGTACCACCTGGAGAGCGTCGTTCAGCTCGTACGCTAAGGTCGCTCCGATTCTCCTTCGAATCGTCCGCTTCTTTCTGAGTCCTTCTGATGATTGCATCTCCCCCTTCGTCCGGTCCTCCTACCTTCCAATTCAAAGCATCGCGGCAACCGATGTTGTGGGCGGCTGGAGCCTATTCTCTGGGCATTGTTGCGGGCGTGTATGCGTGGCGTCCGGCAGTCTGGTGGGTGGTAGCTGTAGCCGTCTTCGGCGCGGCGGCGGCATACTTTGCCAGCCGTCGTTCCGGAGTGGCCTGGCTTCTCGCTCTGGGGACGTTCTTCTTAGCGGGTGCGCTCCATATTCAAATGCGCTCCGCCTCGCCCCGGCTCGACACGGGCATTCTGCCCTACGCCGATCACCGGGAAATTCAGATCACCGCACACGTTACGAGGGAAGGCCGGATCCAGCCGGGAGGCTTCGGGGAACTGCGGCAAACTCTCGATCTCGAAAGCGAGCAGGTCCAGACGCCAGACGGGCTTATAGTGCCGATCCACTCGGGCATTCGCATAAACATTTATAGCCCGCGCGCGAATGATGTCGTCCTCGCCGACTTGGCCATCACGTCGCCGCTGACGCAGACGTTTCACTACGGAGATCGAATTCGATTTCTAGCCAAGCTAAAGCCGCCGCGCAATTTCCGTAATCCCGGCGCTTTCGACTATGAGGGGTACCTGGCGGATCGCGGCATTGCGGCTCTGGGCTCGGCGAAGATCGAGAATGTCGAGTTACTCCCTGGATTCGCCGGCAGCCGCATAGAACGCAGGCGCAATCGAATGCACGCCAGCGTTATCGCCAAGGTGCACGAACTTTGGCCTCCGCGCGAGGCAGCGCTGATTGATGCCATGATTATCGGCGAGGAAGCGTTCATCGACCGCGATACGCG
Organism: Candidatus Sulfotelmatobacter sp.; assembly: GCA_035279505.1. Classification (GTDB taxonomy): domain Bacteria; phylum Acidobacteriota; class Terriglobia; order Terriglobales; family Acidobacteriaceae; genus Sulfotelmatobacter. The sequence continues at coordinate 10,097 of DATEHP010000221.1, forward strand.
CGCAGACTTCCAGCGCTCCGGCACGTATCACATTCTGGTGGTGTCGGGAATGAACGTGAGCATTCTGGCGTTCGTCGTCTTGTGGACCCTGCGCCGCCTGCGGATCGGGGACGTTCTCGCAACTCTGCTCACGGTAGCCTCGTGTGCAGGCTATGCATTCATCACTGAAGTCGGTGCGCCCGTATGGCGTGCCACGCTGATGTGCGCCGTTTATCTTGGCACACGTCTGCTCTATCGCGATCGCGCGATGACCAATGCACTGGGTGCGGCCGCGTTCGGACTGCTGGTGTTCGATCCGCGCCAGCTTTTCACCGCCAGCTTCCAGATGACATTCTTATGCGTGCTGATCGTTGCAGCGATTGGTATCCCCATGCTGGAGCGCACCTCGCAACTTTACCGCCAGGCACTCACGAATTGGGATTCGAAGGACTACGCGGTGCTGCTGCCGCCGCGGGTAGCCCAATTCCGTCTGGATCTGCGGATAATTTCTGCGAGGCTGGCTCTGTTTTTGGGAGACGCCTGGGCTGGAAGGTTGATTCGCAGTACGGCTCGCTTCTTCTTTGCAGTCTGGGATCTGCTGTTTATTTCTGCGTCGATGCAGGCAGGACTCGCACTGCCCATGGCCTATTACTTCCATCGCGCTACGACGATCGGCTTGCCCGCGAACCTGATCGTCGTGCCGCTGACGCAATGGATGATGCCGGCCGCCGTGCTCGCCCTCGCGTTGGGATACGTTTCCGTGTGGCTGGCTAAACTGCCTGTCTTGGTCGCGACGGCCGCGCTCAACGGTATCACCGGAACCATTCAGGGTCTGGGTGGACTTCACCTGGCTGACCTCCGGGTCGGGATGCCTTCCGCCGTCATGATTACGTTCGCCGTTGCGTCACTCATCCTCGCGATGTGGACGGCGCGCCGCAAAATAGTCCTGACCAGCGTGGGACTGGTCGCAGTCTTCCTGGTGTCGTTCGCCTTGGCCTTTGTTGCACCGCGCCCTAGCAGACATTCAGGCGTTATAGAAGTCACCGCGATTGATGTCGGAGAGGGCGATTCCATCCTCGTTATTACTCCGACCGGGAAGACGCTTCTCGTCGATGCCGGAGGTCCCATTGGTCCCGGCGGCTCGCAACTCGACTTCGGAGAAGATGTGATCTCTCCTTATCTGTGGGAACGAGGCTTCACCCACCTCGACGCGGTGGCAATTACTCACGGGCACTCCGATCACATCGGTGGGATGATCTCGGTCTTGAGAAACTTCCGGCCGAAAGAATTGTGGGTAGGATTACAGCCGCCAAGTCACGCCCTGGAAAACGTAATTTCGACTGCACAGACTGGTGGAGTAAGAGTCGTGCGCCACTGGGAGGGAGATGAGTTTGAATTCGGCGGTACCAGCTTGCGGGTATTGTTTCCTCCGCGCGACTGGCCCGTCGGCGACAAGCCGCAGAACAGCGACTCCATGGTGCTCAGGATAAGCTATGGGCTGTCATCGCTGCTGCTCGAAGGAGACGCGGAAAAGCGCGCGGAGCGCCGCATCTCGGCCCTCGAACATCCCAGGGCCAACCTGCTGAAGGTCGGCCATCACGGCAGCGCCAATGCCACGACCCAGGAGTTGATTGAGTCCGCACGGCCGGAGTTTGCGATTATCTCGGTTGGATCAGGAAATTCCTTCGGTCTTCCGCGCGCAGAAACGTTGGCGCGGCTCGCTGCGGCGGGAACTCGCGTATACCGAACCGATCTCGATGGGGCGGTGACTTTCTACCTGGATGGTCACTCGGTGAAAGCTACTTTGGCGGGTCTTCAATAATATCGATCTCGGCAGTTTCGTCGTCGTCGGTCGGCGGGTTTGATTGACGATATTCCTCGATCAGGTGTCGCGCGGTCTCAGCATCCTGCTCCCGTACGAGAATGATCATTCCGCCCAGTCCCGGGAACATGTCCTGGATCATGGCCCCGGCCGTAAGATCGCTGTCGATTCCCGCCGATTCGAGCAATCCCTTGACGATCATCGCTTCCGATTCCAGTTCGGAGTCGAAGACCTTGACTAGCTTCTCATTCGGATTGGGGCGCGCTGGCACACTCGCTGCTGGATTCAGTGGCTCTGACATGAGGGTCTCCAGTTCAGGATCTTGGCCCGAAGCCGAATCGGTGCCGCTAAGGATTTTACTCCTAAGACGCGATCGAATAAGACGCGATCGAACTCTCCAGAAGTGCCGCAGGAAGGATGCCAATTCCCGGATGCGGGTTGCGGCAGC
>DATEHP010000222.1:0-10396 GCA_035279505.1 Candidatus Sulfotelmatobacter sp.
TTGTCCTGCACACCGTCGGCATTGTTCGGCGGACGGATGTCCATAAATGGATTCACGTTGATCTGGTCGAAGTAAATCCCGAAGGCTCCGCGGACCACGAGGTCTTCGCGCTTGGTCGGCTGATAAGCGAAGCCAAGGCGGGGAGAGAAGTTTTTGAGGTTCTTGTGGAAAATGCCGTCTAGTCCGGCGCCTTGTATCTGAATTCCCTTATCAGGCTCAAAGATCGCGATGTCTTTGCTGCCATTGTGCAAGGGGCCGAAGTAGTCCCAACGCAATCCGAGATTGAGGTTTAGCCTCCGGGTCACTTGCCACGAATCGGAACCATAGAAATCTAGCGCGTTCACAACGATTTTGCGTTCCGCGTTGCCGACATTGATCGATGAGCTGGTAACATCACCCGCGAGGAAGTCCGCGAGAGCACAGGTTGGATCAGTACTTTGGCAACTGCCCGACCATGGATTCCCCGGGTAGGCTCCGGTGAAGTTGAACTTGCCCAAGGAGTGGAAAAAGTAAAACTCGTTGAGATGAGCCTGGCGATATTCGCCGCCGAAGCGAAGTTGGTGTTTGCCGACGTTGTAGGAAAGCACGTCTGCGATCATGCCAGTAATGTCGTTGCGGCCTTCGGGAGGCGTTATGCCAACCTGCTCAAAGCCCGCAATTTTCAGATTCGGGGCGCCAAAAAACTTGGGTGTTGTCGGCGTGTCGGGGCTGAGGAATAGCTGTGCCGTATTGTGCGAGTCATAGTTGGCAACCGCGTCCCGGAACACCTGATTGAAGTAGTTGACACCGATCAGCACCTGGTTTGTTGCGCTTGGTGTAAGCACCGAGTTCAGTGTGACGGCGTAATTGAACACGTGGATTGGTGCGTGTTCAAAGTAGTTGGACAAGTTAGAACTGGCGGTCGCGAGCGCCGCGCTGGCACCCGTGGGGGCGGTTTGGGAGCCTTGTCCCCCGAACCAGCGTCCCGAAAGGTGATGCTTCGGGGTGAGGTTGAAGTCGACCTTCGCAACGCCGTTGTAGCTGTAGCCGAGCGACGGGTTGGTCGCGAAATAGTTTCCCGTGTTGGCAGGAAGAGTGTCAATGTAGCCGGGCCATAGGCCAGTTTGCGTTGCCGGAGTACAAGCGGCTGCAGGTAGGCCACTTGTTAGGCCCGCTCCCAAAAAGTCACAGGAAATCGGGCTCACCGGAACACTATTCGCGGCCAGCAGCGCGTACGCGTTTTTGACATAGGCAGCCGAGGGTTCGGTGTTCAAGCCCGAAAGTGCGATTGTGTATTTCTGTTTCTCAAATGATATGAACCAGAAGGCTCTGTCCTTGATAATCGGCCCGCCCACCGAGAAACCGTAGTTCTCGTTGCGCAAGGGTGGCTTCTTGTTGGGCAAACCTGCAGCGGCAAGCCCGCTCGGATTGAAGAATGGAGTGGCCGCCCCCAAAGACGTATTGCGATTGAAGTAGTATGCGGAACCGTGGATATTGTTGCCGCCGGATTTTAGAACAACGTTGATTACGCCTCCGGCATTGCGTCCCGCTTCGGCGTTGGACTGAGTCTGCGCGGCGAATTCATCAATTGAGTCCAACGGCATCAGCGTGCCTGCAATTCCCGAGACGCCGCCCTGGTTCACCGCTGCGAGATTGTGCCAGAAGTCGTTATTGTCCACACCGTCGATCTGCCAGTTCATCTGATTGGGGCGGGTACCGTTCAGAGAACCATAAGCCTGCGCTCCCGAGTATCCTGCATAACCCGGAGCCATGGCTGTGAACTGGGTGAAGTCGCGGCCGTTCATTGGGACGTTTTGCACTTGCTCCGTCGGAATGATGGTGTTTTGCATGACCGTCGTGGTGTCGAGCGCAAGGGCTTCCGCCGACACTTCGACCGTCGTAGTCGAGGATCCAACCTTCATCTTGACCGGCAGGGTATAGACGGATCCGGCAGTGACGGGCACATTATCAACAGTAGCCGGCGTGAAGCCACCGGCAGAGACCGAAATCTTGTAAGAACCGAGCGGCAAATCCTGGAACGAGAACTGACCATCGCTCGTCGACGTCGTGTTGAGCGATACGCCCGTCGCCGTGTTCGTGGCCTTCACGGTGGCACCCGCAACGACAGCACCCGCCGGATCGGTTACGGAACCATTGATCGCACCGCGGAAGGTCTGGCTGAACAGACTGGTAGCAACGAGCAACAGCATGAGGGTCGACCAAAACAGGTGTCTCATCATCGCCTCTCCGGCAAATCCGAATTTTTAACTTTGTTCTTCTGAAAACGTTGGCTCAGACGTGGAGCCGCAGAAACCTGGAACTTGTTTGCTCCAAGGGCTGCACTTCTGCGTCCAAATCTGGTGGGAGTTCCATGAACTACTATTTTTCAACGTGTTACCTCTCAAAATCACAATGAACGTTGTGCGAGGCCGAAAGAAACGTATGAAAATCGGTAGAACCAATACGCTAAATAGCATCCACCCAGAACATGGTCTTCCTTGCTGTCATTGGTTTTAGGAAGCTTGATTTGTTTTGTGGCTCTCATTCCGCACTCTAAAAAGACTTCTGAAGGAGATGCGGGGCCCCAACCCCACAAAAAGCTGCGGAGAACATTAATCAAAGACCTGCGCAAGAGTCAACTGGAGAGTTCTTGGACCGTGGGCGGAATCCCGGACTACGAACACATTCAGTTTTGTTTCACGGGGCCGGAAAATGGATGGCTTGCGCGGTTCCGTCAGGGGCTGAAGTGTGTGAGAACTGTTCTTTCGCCTCCTCCGGGGCTTGCTCGCGTTCCAGTTGTCCCACGGCTTACGCCGTGGGCTGCATTCTAGCGCCGCTTCGCGGCTAAGAATTGGCTGTCTTATTCCACTTGTCGTGCGCAAAATCAGTTCTCACGCACACACTGAAGCCCGCATCTTTTTTGCACTTGGACGGCATGGCTGAAACGGGCCGCGAAAAACTAGAATCGGTCTCTACATTCTTGTCATTCAGAAACGGCGTAGCCGTGGAGGGAATCTGCTGTCGCCCGCAGCGGCATCGCCCGCCGGCCACAAGCAGATTCCTCCCTTCGGGAGGAATGACAAGCACCGGGATACTTAGAAGGTAAAGGCTACTCCGCCGCGGATGGAGCGGGCTGAATCCACCAGATAGACGGTTTGACCGTCCTGGCCCAGAACGGGGACATAGCCCTGTGCGAGCAGGTTGCGGAGATCGATCAACGCTTCCATGTGGCCGCCCAGAGTTGGAATCGGCTGGCGAATAAAGACGTTCAGGAAGGTATCACTTTGTCCCGGCGATGCGTTGAACATGTCCACTGGAGTGAGGACCGAGCCGTTCATCCAGCGGTAAGAGGCGATCCAGCGAGTGTGTGTGCGCTGGACTGTGCCACTTAATTTGGCAGCCAGGGCATGGCGACGTTGGGTAGAGATCCACTGCTGTGCCTGCTGAAGCGGAACGTCGGGCCGCGAGAGGTCCAAGGCGCCACCGAATGCATAGTCGAGAGTCGCCGTGAGATCAGAGGAGAATTTGTGCTGCAACACGACTCGGACGCCGTTGGTGTCGAGATTACGGCCTGCGTAGCTGAAGGTTCCGGAAGTCAGATCGGGAAGCAGGAATCCGTTGACCGTCGTAACATTCCCCAGGCCAGTCAGGGTTGGATCGGCGATCCGATCGGAGAACATCGCGACCTGGAACTTGGTCTTACCCACCCGCTGCGAGAGGCTGACTTCCTGATGATGCGCACTTTCGATCCTGGGCGAGAAGTTCAGAAGGCTGACGCGGGGATTGGATTCGCTCAAATCGGCGGGAGCGGAATCGAATCCTTTTTCTGTGCGCGTATCCGGGCGCGAAGTCGTGTAATCGTACTCGACCACGGTGTTCGGGGAAAGATGCATGTCGACCGAGGCGTAGGGGCGAAATGCATTGAGGCGGCCGAGAAATTGGACGGTCTGGAGTTCGCTGCCGAACTTTAGTTCGACAACATCCCCAAGAACGAGGTCATCTGTTGCGGAAAGCGCCAGCGCCTGGAGCGCCGCGTTGTGCAGGTTAGGATCGGAAGGAGCGAAGCGGCTCACGCTCACAGCCATGGTTGGCTCGGAACCGTTTGGCAGGCGACGCGAATAACGTGCGCGCACCACTGCCGATGGCAGGCTCTCACCATAAGCAACGTTGCCGCTGAAGGCGAGCCGGCTATCGGAAAAGATGGAGCGCTCCAAAGAAAAGCTGGTGCTCATGTCCGAACCGGTGCCGTAACCTGCAGCAGCGGAACCAGCGACGAAGGACACTTTCCCGGTGAAATCATGCTTCTGCTTCTCGGCGGGAAGAGGATCGTCGAACACGCGGAGAATGGGTCGATTGGCAACCGAACGCAGGGTCCATTTCCAATCGTCGTCATCGGGAAGAGTGCGGACCGGGCCGAGTTGCATGGCGCCGAGAAGGGTGCTCAGCGTGATGTTGACGTTAACGCTGCCGCCGGGGCGCAGTCCGATTTTTTCGCGAAGCGCGGGCAAGAAGGAAGGAGCGCTGACCTTCAGGGTGTAGAGTCCGGGCAACAGGCCGGTCGCTGTATAGTGGCCGGCTTCATCGGTGAAGACGGTGAGCGTACGGTTGGCGGCGCCGAGAATCTGAACCACGGCGCCCATCTGGGGAGTTCCCGAGATATTGCGGACGAATCCGGAGATCGCTGCTGGCCGATCTGCGGCCAGAGCCGGAAACGAGAGCGCGAAAATAAATGCCCAAGCTGCGAGCTTGTTCAGCTTCAACTCTGCCCCACCCCCTGGGGGAATGCAGGGAGTCACTCTACTGCAAACATCGCAGACGGACCAATGGTCTGCTTGGAAACGTTATCGTTGACCTTGATCTGAATCCGGTAAATGCCCGGCTGAAGGTTAGCAGCCGCGATCGATTTCTGCAAGGTGACCTGGTCGCCGACATTGCCCATCGTGTCGGTACTCTCCAGCTTCTGCACCACCGATTTATTGGTGGCGATGTTAGTGATGTCGTATTCGAAAGTGGCGGAAGGCTTGTGCGTCTTCTCGTCCACGCTGAGATTATAGACCTGCATCCAGAAATTCAGCTTAGGATCTTTGTCGCGCTTGAATACTGCAGGTTTGCCGTCGGCAGGAGGCACGCGCGGACGTACTTTCATGGTGCCAATTACGAAATTCCCGCTGCCGATGGCCTTGGTCGGAACCGATTCCATCTGGTCGGCGACGATGAGACTGGAGGTCCCAAGTTTATCGTCGGAGTACTCAGGAACCGTGATGCTATGGCTGTACACGCCTTTGCGATCACCATTCACGTCTTTGACGGCGATATAGAGTTTGTAGTGGCCAGGGCGCAGCGGCAGGGCCTTCGGATAAACATTGGCTCTCTCCGCTGTTCGCGGCAACTCTTCCGGCATCGAATCGACCTGGACCGTGTCTTCGAAGGTCTGCACGATCTTCCCAGTCAACGTTGAGAGCTTACCGTAGATGTTGACGGTGCCGCGCATAACTCCATCTTTATTTACGAAAGTGATATCGCGATTCTTCATCTGGATCGCAATGGGAACCAGCACGGTGTCGCTGGTCACTTTCACAAAGTCAGAGCGGACATCAAACGGCATGGGGTTGAGGATGACCTTGGAATTCACTTCTTCGGTCAGGTCGGTGAACTTGATTTTGGGCGCCTGCTGCAGTTTGGCGAATTGCTCGAGCCGGTCGAATTGCTTGCTCTGGAGCATGGTGCTCTCAGGACCAACGCCAAGGCGCTCGAGTCCGCCCCCGTTGAAGCGCGCGGCCTTGTTGGACATGCCCATCTGTTCCCACATTGTCAGTCCGGCGTTCGGAGTCATCAGCAGGGCGTCTTTTTCCGAGCGATCCATCGTCATGTGGTACTCGCCGCACATGCAGGTGTCTACAAACTCGATGATGACTTCCTGGCCAATGCCTTCAATGTAGCGGTAGCGCCATTGCTCAAAGGGGAAGGTGGAGGTCTCTCCGCCGCCTTCTTCCATCGGGCGCTCGTAGGAACCGCCGGAGGGATGAGATTCGACTTCGTCAGCCTTGCCAAAGACGATGTAGATACGGCCGCGGTCGGTCTTCCAGCCTGGGACACCGGCGGCGAAATGCTCGTTGGCGTAGGCGATGCGCTGGTAGTGCTCTTCCTTATATTCGTTCTCTTCGGTGTCGGGCGTGGGATCGCGGCGTTGCCAGAAGGCTTCAATGAAGTTGTCGCGCTCTTCGTCGTTGGAGAGCTGCTTGAAGGCGGCGCGCTCTTCGTCGGTGATGATGTAGGCGACGTCTTCGTCCAGCCACTTCTTGTAGGTTTTCGTCAGCTCGTGTTTTAAAGCCTGCGCATTCTTCTTGCGCTGTTTTTCGTTCTGGGGACGCTTTAGTGGATCAACAGCATCCGCGGGTTGCGCCTGCGCAGTAGCGGCCTTGTCGGCGGACTGTTGGCTTGACTGGGGCTCATCTTTAGGTTGGTCTTTTGGGGGCTGGTCTTTTGGCTGATCCTGGGCGACGGCGACCGAGGCCATGAAGCCTAAAACTAAAATGAGCGCAACTTGAAGGGTTCGGTGAAAAGAAAACCGGAACATGAGGGGACTCCTACCAGACAACCGTCGTCTGCTTATTTTAGGCTCTTAGCCTATGTGAAAGCAAGGTTAAGTCTTGCCCGGAGAACTAATTGAGGCCCTTGGACCGCGATACGTAGGAAGCTGTGGAAAGTAACCGAGTTGCCCGGAGGGCAGAAAGATTTGGGGCGACGGGTTCGGGTTGGCAGTACGCGACGAGGAGACGGTGGTCGGCGGCCGCTGAGGACGGCGCCGCTACCAAAGGCTTGAGTACCGGGTCTATAATGGGACGTTCCGGGGGCGGTCGGTAACACTCCCCACGTAACGGGTCTCGGCACTCCTAAACTAATCTGATTGGGAACTTTCTCTGGGACAAGCACGTAACAGAGGATGTGTGTCCGTCACCCTGACCGGCGGGGATCGTTGCTTTTCTTGGAAGATTAACGTTATGGCGCGTATCTGATACCAGGAAAAAGGTTCCCCGGATGTGACGGGAGCTATGAAAGCTTGGAAAAAAATCGCAATCGGTGTCGGGGTGCTGGTGGTGCTGGCGCTCATCATCGGATTTACGGTCCATCAGAGCAGCAAGAACGTTGCGACCGTGCAAACGGGAAAAGTGCAGCACCAGGACCTCTCCACCATCGTAAGCGCTTCGGGCGAGATTAAGCCGAAGACTTACGTCAATATCGGGGCAAACGCCTTCGGAAAGATCACCCGCCTGTACGTGAAGGAAGGCGATCACGTAAAGAAGGGACAGATGCTGGCGCAACTGGAAAACGTGCAGTCGTCGGCCGACGTCAATGCGAATGAGGCTTCGTTGCAGGCGGCGCAGACGGATGCGGTCGCGGCGGATGCGGCGCTTAAGACCTCGCAGGCGGATCTGCTGCGGGCGCAGGCGGACCACGAGCGCAACAAGTTGGATTGGGAACGCGCCCAAAGCCTGTACAAGGACGGCCTGATTTCGAAGTCGGATTTCGACAGCCGGAAGAACGCCTGGGCGACCGCGGATGCGGGATTAACCCAGGCAGAGGCGCGGGTCGCGCAGGCCAGAGCGCAGAAAGACTCGGCTGATCGGCACATCACCCAGGCCAAAGCAACGTTGACGCGCTACGCCGATGCGCTAAAGAAGACTACGTACCCGGCGCCATTCGACGGCGTGATTACGAACCTGCCCGTACGCGAGGGTGAGACGGTTGTGATCGGCATTCAGAACGCGCAGGGCAGTACGCTGATGACGCTTGCCGATATGTCCGTCATCACAGCCGAAGTGAAGGTCGACGAGACTGACATCGTGAACGTGAGGCTTGGACAACCGGCCGAAGTGACGATCGACGCCATACCGAAGAAGATTTTTCACGGCAAGGTGTCTGAGATCGGAGATAACGCGATCGTGCGCTCCAGCGGCGTTTCGACTTCGCAGCAGAACGTAGCCAGCGAAGAGGCCAAGGACTTCAAAGTCGTTGTGACATTGACCGACGCTCCGGCGGATTTGCGGCCCGGGCTCTCAACAACGGCGAAGGTTACGACCGCGACTCGAGGCAACGTGCTCTCAGTGCCGATCCAGGCGCTCACAATGCGAACCAAGGAGCAAGTGGATCAGCAGAACAACGCTCCGGGATCAGTTCATGCTGCATCGCCGGCTTTGAAGGATGTTGCATCCAAATCAAAAACCGATGACGAACTGCAGGGTGTGTTCGTGATCCGCAACAAGAAGGCGATCTTCGTGCCGGTCGCGACCGGGATTACAGGCAGGACTGATATCGAAGTGGTCGACGGATTGAAAGAAGGGGACGAGGTTATCACCGGGAGCTATAAGGTGTTGCGCAGCCTGCGGCCGGGAAGCAGCGTCAGGATCGACAACACAGCACCAAAGAAAGAAGAAGAAGAAACGTCATAACGTTAGCCGCGCTGGCGCGTCCAAAAGGAAATAGTAAGGTCTCAGAAATCGGAGCCCACAGCAGAAGTAACTTAGCCTAGATCGGAGAGGTCGAGTGGCACCGGACCAGGAGAAAAACATGGCAACCGCAGAAGTCATCAGTATGCCCAACAGTAGTATGCCGGACGCCGCGGCCGTTGCGCCGCCGGATTCGTGCATGATCGCGGCTGAAGATCTTTGGAAGACCTACGACATGGGATCGGAGCAGCAGGTACACGCCCTGCGGGGAGTGAACCTGCGCATTCAGCGGAACGAGTACGTGGCGATCATGGGGCCATCGGGTTCGGGAAAGTCGACGCTCATGAATCTGATTGGCTGCCTCGATACGCCTTCGCAGGGCAAGTACTGGCTCAACGGTCAGTTGGTGAGCGAACTGGACGACGATGAGCTGGCGCGGATTCGCAACAAGGAAATCGGATTCGTATTCCAGACCTTCAATCTGTTGGCGCGCGCCACGGCCCTCCATAATGTCGAGTTGCCTTTGATATACGCCGGCGTGCCGACCGAGGAACGGATGGAAAGAGCAAAGGGGGCCCTGAGCGCGGTCGGTATGGAAGCCCGCATGAGCCACAAGCCGAACGAACTATCGGGCGGACAAAGGCAGCGTGTAGCAATCGCGCGGGCGCTGGTGAACAAACCTTCGATCATTCTGGCAGACGAACCGACTGGAAACCTTGACTCACAGACTGGTCTGGAAATCATGGCACTTTTTGACCGCCTGCAATCCGAGGGGAACACGATCATCCTGGTAACACACGAGCACGATATTGCCGAATACGCACATCGCGTAATTCATATCAAAGACGGTGTGATTGCCAGCGATCAGAAGAGCAGCCGTCACCGCAACTGATTCGACTTGCAGTTTTGACCACGAACGCCCGGCCGTCGGCTGGGCGTTTTCATTACGTTCGACACCCCTGCCTCAGCGAAATGCCAACTCATGGTCTGAGACTGCCCGGCGAACGGGCGCGGGCAACGTACCAGAAAGCCATGTACTTTACGAAAGCTGATAAAGACCATTCATGATCTGCAAAACAAAAAAGTTACAAGTCAATGAGAGCAACGGGGTTAACGCTCTGGATTGAACGCATTTCCGATACTTTGAGGTTCCTCAACCACTAGCTTCGTTGTAGTCCGATGTAACGCCTGCGCCGATCATATACAACCGCCGTAAACGGCAGTGGGAACGTGAACATCGCGAGGAACGCAACGCGAGGCGAAGGAAAGCAATGCGTGTCAGTGCCATTGATCTGACGCCCGATCCGATGCGAATTCAGTCAACAGCCATCGGCGTCAACTTGGCTTTGAGCGTAGTGGCGGCATTCTCGCTGCTCCTGATCCTTGTATTTGCGAGGTTGCGTTGCGTGATCTCCCAAAAACGAGCGAGGGAATGCAGCCGGGGGCGTGAATATAAAACGAATCCAAGACTATGTGAACTATGTCTACTATAATAGTAGACATACATGCATATTTCTGCTTTAATCACACTCAACGGCGTTCCCAGGAGATGTGGAATATGTCTTATGGCACCAAAGAAATCGACCTGATCGACAGAATTGCGGGCCATCTCGCCGATGGCGATACGCTCGACGATGAATTGGCCACTGTGGTCGACTTCGTCGTTACCCTTACTCAGGCCGAGGAGTGCTGCACCTACGTCCGCCAAGGGAACGTGCTCGTGCCCTGGGTGTGGAAGCATGTGGAGCAAGGTTCGCTCAATCGCATCCCCGTCTCCATCGAGGAAGGATTCGCCGCTGCCCTTCTGCATCACCGCACTCCCGTGGCGAATGTTCCGCACTGCGGCTTCCGTGTGTTCCGCGATTGGCCGAAGAATCCGGGCGTGTCGTTCGTGGCCATTCCTCTTCTTTCGCGTTCTTTTGTGTTAGGCGCAATCGTTGCTCAGCATGGGCAACCGCGTACCTACAGGG
>DATEHP010000223.1:0-7691 GCA_035279505.1 Candidatus Sulfotelmatobacter sp.
TACGACCATTGCCTGATTGATCTTCTCTACCGCCATCAAAGTGGTGAACTGGCCTGTGACATTCCGCTGATCGTCTCCAACCATCCGGATAATCAAGCCGTGGCCGACTTCTACGGGATCCCGTATGTGGTCCTTCCGGTCGCGAAAGAAGACAAGCAAGCGGCCGAAAAGCAGCTCCAAAGCCTGATTGACGAGCACAACCCAGATTTCATCGTGCTCGCGCGTTACATGCAGATACTGTCCAACGACTTCGTCCAACGATATCCACAGCGCATCATCAATATTCATCACTCTTTCCTTCCAGCCTTCATTGGCGCCCGTCCTTATCATCAAGCGTTTGAACGCGGCGTGAAACTGATCGGCGCCACCAGCCACTACGTGACCGAAGTACTCGACGACGGCCCAATCATCGAGCAGGATGTAGTGCGCGTCTCCCATCGCGACACCGTCGAAGACCTCATCCGCAAAGGCCGGGACTTGGAAAAAGTAGTGCTCTCCCGCGCAGTACGCTCACACGTCGAAAACCGTGTGTTGGTGTACGGCAACAAAACTGTAGTGTTTTGAAGCTGCGAGCGGTCAGCAAAAGCTGCCAGCTCTCAGCGATCAGCTATCAGCTATCACCAGTAAGCTATGCTCCGTGGGCAACCACCAGTAATCGAGTTCCGCGCCACTTGCACTCTGTGCTAACCGTTCTAACTGCTCGCTCAAAGTTCATTGCTCACCGCTCACTGCTCATTGCTCCCAAAAGTCCATGTACTTCCAGGTTTCAGGTCGCCAATCCCTCCAAAATTCCGCTCCGATGGTAACTTGCACCGTTGGTAACCTTTCGTCTTTACTTGGACATGAGTAAAGTTTTATCGAACACACGCGATTGCGGGGGCGTTTTTGGCCGAAGATCTTCGGTTTGAACTAGCTATTCTGGCGACTGTCCAGGGCTTTTACCAGAGGCTCCTGCGGGATACGCTCGGCGGCGATGTGCCGATTCCGAGCGGTCTCGATGAGGACGCCCTGCGCCATTCCGAGCGCGAATTGCCCAACACGCTCACCCGGATGTATCGCTGGCTGCATCTGCTGGACATGGCCATTACGCCGGCAATGTTGCGCCAGGCGCTCACTCCCGATACCGATTCTGAAGTTGCCGAAGCTCTGTTGCGCTATTTCGTGCGGCGCCGCGAAGCCAGCGATGTCAATCGCGACAAGACCGATCTGATTGCGACTTTTCTCTATCGTCATCCGCGGGTTCCGGGACAATGGGAACAGAGCGGATACGGCCTCGACGGCGCACTGCCGCTTTCTCCATTTGAAATTGCTCTCATCGAAATCCTCGCTGATACCGATGTTCCATCGCTTCCCGAAGAACACGTGCAGTTGCTGCGTCGCTTCGATCCGTTTGTCGACGAAGTAAACCGCTTTCGAGATTTCAATGCGCTGATCGATTCCGGCATGATCGGGCGCGTGCGCGAGTTGAAGCAGTGGCTCGATTCCTCGTTCTATCACCCTGGGGTCCTGGCCACAGTTTCGGCTTACAACACGGCGTTCGGAAAGAAGTTTGACGAGCTGTTCGCGAGGGCGCTCGGTGAGATCAAGAACTTCGGCCAGGCGCTCGAGGAAATGGGTGGGACGATTCTCACCACGGTCGATGGCGTAGAAGTCACCGTCGAGCATGTGGCGGCGATCGAAGAGAAGCAACTCTTAGAGGCGGATTACGGCACCACGTTCGAAAAATTCCGGCGCGTATCGAAGCTGAAGAAGGAACTCGACCGGCGCCCGCCGATCCGGCGTTCGCTGCTTACTCCGGCAGCGTCTCACACGACGCGAGCTACCGGAAGCACTGCAGCGGCAGCCAAGGCAGCCAAGGCCGCTGCGGCAGGAGCCAAGGCTTCGGCAAAGCCCCCGGCAGTTTTTCAGCCGCCTGCAATTACTGCGCAGCAGCTTTCGGCCGAAGAGAGCAAACTGCGGCGCGTGGAAGAATCGATTCGCGTCTTTGTGCGCGTGGCCGACCCCAAGTATCGCCAGGTGGTCCCCATGCGGTTCTTCAACCTGACACTCACCGCCCCCGAAGCCGACGCCTACAACGCGGGGTTTCTTGAAGAAAAAAGCTTGCGGGCCGATGTTGCCCGCATGCTGATCCGGCTGGTATCAATTTCCGCCCGCATCAGTACCGAACTGGAAGAATTGAAGCGCAGCCAGAAGATGTCTTCACTCTGGAAGCTGCATGCCGACTCGGTCGTCGTGCTGCTCGACATGGCCAGCACCACCACCGAAGAAGCCGGCAGCGTCGCAAAAAACGCTGAGCAGAATGGCTCCGGCACCGCCGCCCGCGCGGTCCACGAGTCCGTCAAGAAGCTGCGCAACCAGTCGGACGTCGCGGTGAAAACTCTCGCCAACGTTAGCTAAGAGGCCCCGCTTCTTAAGTCAACCCCCAACGGCCTTTCCAATACACATCTGCCTCATTATTCGTTCCGCCGTGGCGAACAAAAAGGCGCACGCTTGTGCAAAGGCCTGGTTACGTCAATCACGTCGAGATGCAATCCTTGTCGCATGTTTATCGACGTTGGACCATTACCCAACTTTGCCGTGCCAGCACTATTCGGTCTGATCGGAGGAGTGGCAGGTTGGCTGATACAAAGGCAAATTCGCCGACGAAGATTGATGAAGCTTGGCATCAGCTCCGACGATCTAAAGTCGAAAGAACAGTTCTTTAAGAGGGTGGGCGAGATAAGTGCCGCTAAAATCCCACCGAACATATCTCTCAAAGAGATTGCTTAGCACTCTTGGAGCAGCCGGAAAAATACGAACAGTCCAAAGCCGCATTTGAGGCGTTGGGTTTCCGTCGAGCAGCAACATTCGTGGGTTCCCCGCAGGAGTGGGTTGTTGAGTTCTGGTTGAGCACCGAACCTGGACTCTTCGCTAAGATCCACGATTCGAAGGGATGCGGGATCTATTCAGAAGCCACCGTCATGAATCGTGACGGTATGCTCGTCTCGTTTGAGAACACCGAAGAATGTGGTCTGAAACATCGTGAGCCCGATACTTGGATCCATTGCGGCTTAGTCACCAGCACAGTTGCTTGATAGAGCTTTGCCCCACAGGCGGCCTGATGCGAAGCAATTGAAGCTCGACGAGTGTGTTAGCGCCTACGAGCAATCCGTAAATGAAAACCTAGCGTGGAGGCGGAGCGTTGGGATCTCCGCAACAGAGGCTAAGGAAGCTTTCAAGCGCAGAAAAAAACGGGCACTCGCTTGAGACGGGTCGCCTGGCGAAAAATCGCCGTTAACACTCAGAACCCCCGGGCAAGGGTTTTGAGCGAAATGGCCTTGTTTTTTGTCAACGACCAAGAAAGGTTGTCCATTGCCTGGGTTCCGTCGAAGCCAAGGGTAACTCGAACGGATTCACCCTCGCGAATATAAAGGTATTCGACGGCCAGCCGCCTACTGACAAACCAGGGTGGAACTCCCGCTCACGGTGGCTGATGTATTTTGCACTCCGTTATTGACGGTCAACTGTAGGTTTTGGGGAGCACTCGCCGTGACCGTGACAGTGCCAGTCGCGGAGCAAGTAGCTTCCCCGGTCGAGCCGATCGTGGCCGCTACAGTGCCGGCGCTCGTAGGCGACGTCTTCCAGGAGAGCCCATCTACCTGCGACAGTTCTCGACTTTTACCGTTGGCGAAATTTCCCGTCGCCGTGTAGCCAACTTGTCCCTGACTGCTGGCGGCAGTCGCCGATTGCGGACTAACCGTGATGCTCGTTAAATTTGCATGACCTGCGCCGCAGCCCACGAGGACAGCCGCTAACAAAAGCAATGTCAAATATTTCATCGTAGCCACCGCGTTTGGGATGCCCTTCGTCTAGCCAAGGTTGCCGTCTGACCTTAGCGATTGCTGCTTGTGCGTGACTGACCCAAAAAAGAGCGAGGTCTCCTGCACCTCTCCAGAGAGAAAAAAATTGAATTTCAAGAGAGAATCTATAATCAGCATGTTCGGCTCCTTTCCTCCGAACCCTTTGGTTGGTTTGCGCCTCCAAAGTCTACTCGGGCCTGGGAGCCGACATTGTTTATGGAATCATTACACTCATCTTCCCCGGGTACCCTCCGCGTTCTTCGTCCTACAGTCGTTCCACGTTTCCAATCGCTAATCGGGAACAGAAAAAGACGGGCGAATGGCTCGCCCGTCTTTAAGATTTTAGCTGAAGGCTGACAGCTGAGAGCCGACAGCTCAGTTGATGTCGAACTGCTCCTGATGCACCGCCGGATCGCTCTTCACGATGATCGTCCGTTTGGTCATCTCTTCCATCTCATTCAGCAGGCGGGCATTGTTGGTCTTCAATTCCTTGGCAACGTCCGGATGCACGCGCAGCATGACGTCTTCATGCTCCAGGTGCTTGGCGATCTTGCGCATCTCCACGTAAATCTCGTTGCAGATCGTGGTCAGCGACTTTACGTAGCCCGTGGACTGGCAATATGGACACGGAGCTCCGATGGTCCGCTCGAGCGATTGCTTCACGCGCTTGCGGGTAATCGCCACCAGGCCGAAATCGTTGAACTGCAGCGTCTTCGAGGGTGCCCGGTCGTGCCGCAGTTCCTCTTCCAGAGCTTGCATCACGCGCTGGCGGTTGCGCCGCTCATCCATATCGATAAAGTCGATGATGATGATGCCGCCGAGATCACGGAGCCGGATCTGCCGGACGATCTCCTTGATGGCATCTACGTTCGTCTTGACGATCGTGTCTTCCAGTCGCGCCGTCTTGCCGACATACTTGCCGGTGTTGATATCGATCGCCACCAGCGCTTCTGTCTGGTTAATGACGATGTAGCCGCCGCTCTTCAGCCAGACTTTGGACTTGAGTGCCTTGTTCATCTCTTCGGCCAGGCCGAACTGCTCGAACAAAGGCGTCTCTTTAGTGTAGAGCTTCACCCGCTTGACCATCGCCGGCTGGAAGCGATTGAAGAAGCGGAGAATGCGCTCGTATTCGGCCTCGGTGTCGACCCAGATCACATTGAAATCTGCTGTCACCTGATCGCGCAGCACGCGCTCCACAACGTTCAAATCGTGATAGATGAGCGCCGGGGGCTTTGAGGCCTCGGCGCGGTTTTTGATGTCCTGCCACAGACCCTTAAGAAACCGGATATCCGCGCGAAGTTCGTCTTCCGTGGCGCTCTGCGCGGCGGTGCGAACGATGAATCCTCCGTGCCCATTCTCGCGCTCGCTGAGGATGATTCGTTTCAGCCGCTGCCGTTCTTCTTCAGAAGAGATCTTCCGCGACACGCCGGTATGATTGACGGTGGGCATGTAGACCAGGAAGCGCCCCGGCAGCGCGATATGGCTGGTAATGCGTGCGCCCTTCTTGCCAATAGGCTCCTTGGCAATCTGAACCAGAATCTCCTGCCCCTCTTTGAGCAGATCACTGATCAAGGGGACTGGCGCCGATTCGCGGCGGCGAAAACGCCGTGCTCCACCGCCACCCCGGCGGCCGTGATCGCCACCGCGCCGCTCATAGCGCGGACGCTGGGTCCGCTGCGTGTAGCCCGCGGTTGATGCCGGGGCTCGAACCTCAGCCCGGGCATCGACCGTACCGTTGCCGCGAGCCTCCGCATCGAGCAGCGCCTCGGCCTGCGCCTGCGCTTCCTCCAACTCTATTTCCTCGCTGTCTTCTTCACCCTCCGCAGGGGTCGCCTCCGCAGGCTGCTCCCCGCCCGACTCCGCCAACGAAGCCATGTGGATTTCCGTCACTGCCTCGCGAGCATCGCCGTTCAGCTGGTCAGCAGCTCGCGTTTCCTCCTCAAATTCTTCGTAGCCCTCATCGGAAGAAGAAGATTGGTAGTGAACAGTGTCCACTTCTTCTTCATCGATGGTTTCCTCTTCCATCGTTCCCGGAGCGGCAAAAACCGGAGTCTGTTCCTCGCGGGATTGATACGTGGGGGGACCGATCTCTTCTGCCAGCGGAACAAGGAGGTGATCCTTCTCTGGCTGTGCCGTCGATTGCTGCTCTACGTTCTCGCTATCTCTTTCCGTTTCAACTGGTGCGGCCGCTTCGGAATTCCAGGTGTGAAGCGGAGCGCTCATCTCCTCTGAACGGCGGAATTCCCGATTCCAATTCGCTGAAGTCGCCGCCGACTCGACGGTTTCCTCGGCCACAGGCGAAACGTCATCGTGCTCCTCATGCAATGGCTCCGAACTTGCCTCTCCAGCTGCAAAGATCGGCTCATCCTCAGGGAATGTGGAGGCCACAGCCGCCGGCTGCTCTCTGGAAGATCCCTCCTCCGTAGTCTCACTCGGCATTTCGGGCGCTGGTGCCTGGTGGGCAAAACGCTGATACTTCGAAATCGACTCTCCTGGCAGCAAAATCGGTGCATATCCGGCGGGCGGACCCGCAGGGCGCGAAGGTACGGTGTCTACAGGACGCGAGAATCGAGGCTCAGGAGCACGCTCAGCGCGTTCACTACCCCGTTCGAATCCGCGTTCGCGGCGGCCTCCGCGCCGGCGACGGCGTCCACGCCAGCCGCCACGCTCGCGGCCAGATTCGTTGCCATTTCCAGGCTCTGCGGTTTCCTTGCCCGAGGTTGACGCCTGCGCGCTGACCTCAGAGTCACTGTCGCTGGATTCATTTCCCTCATCGGAGGGACCCTCGGTCTCAGCCGCGCTGGTGGGTTCTGCGGACTCCCGGGTGCCGGGTGCGGCTTCCAACCTCGCGGGCTGCGGACGGAGATCGGGAACTCCGCGATTAGCAGGAACAACGTCAGTTAAGTCGTCGTCGTGCTCCTCGAGTTCCATGAAATCGGAGACATAGAGGAACGCATCGCGCTCCAGCCCGATGTCGACGAATGCCGACTGCATGCCTGGCAGCACACGGGTAACGCGTCCTTTGTAGATGGACCCCGCTAAGGTGTATTCGTTCTCGCGCTCAAGATAGATTTCCGCGAGCAGATCATCCTCAACCAGCCCCACTTTGGTCTCGTGAGGAGTCGAAGAGACAAACAATTCTTTATTCATGCAACACTCCGGTCCCGCCGGATTCATCTAGGAAACCGAGCGGGGTTCACCGGGTGCGTCAGAAAGGGCGCGGGAGGATTGAGAGGTGCGAAGCTGCCCCGGATAGGGGACGGCGTAAGCTGGAAGGACTATCTTCTAGCCGGGTCCGCTGCAAAAACTGGGAAATCTTTTGCACGTATCGCTTAAATTTCCGCCGGAGTTGTGACCGCACTCTCAGACCATTTCGGTCGGGGGGCCGTTCCCTCCCCGGCTAGCCGCTCAATCCTGCCCGGCCTTGACTGCTGACTGGCCGGTGAAATGCCCCCTTTACGCGAGGGCGATCGATGTTTTTGGGCCGCGCTTCCGGATTTGCACCAGACGAAGCGCAGCAACTACACCCTACCGTCTTCCCTGTTTCGCAAGTAGTCTGTTCCCGGCGTTTGCCCGACCGGCTCATCCGGTCAGTTCACAAAGCGACGCATACGAACGTTCATTACCATCCCCAGCGCCAGAAACATAAACAACACGGAAGACCCACCGTAACTCATTAACGGAAGGGGTATTCCAGTGACCGGCATAAAACCGACCACCATGCCGACATTGACCAGGATATGGAAGCTAAGCACAGCCACCACACCCATCACCACAAACGTGCCAGCGCGGTCGGGCGCTGTTTGCGCGTTCTGGGTCAAACGCATCAGCACAATGAAGTATAACAGCAGA